>JBOFET010000178.1:0-8089 GCA_051648225.1 Luteolibacter sp. | reverse complement strand
GTTTCTTTCACCTACGACGGCCATCCGGTTCTTCGCGGGATCGATTTCGATATCCCCGCAGGGAAAATCACTGCCGTCGTCGGAGCCAGCGGCTCGGGAAAATCCACCATCCTCCGGCTCATCCCGCTTCTCGACCGGCCCTCGATCGGCTCCATCCTCATCGACGGCCAGCCGCTCGATCGCGTCAGCGTCGGGTCACTGCGCGCCCAAGTTGCCTTCGTCCCGCAGCGAGGCTCGATCTTCAGCGGGACGGTGCGCGAGAATCTCTCCCTCGCTCGCCCTTCCGCGCCGCAGGAGGAACTCGTCTCGGCCTGCCGCAAAGTGCACGCGATGGAGTTTATCGAACGCCTCGCTGACGGCTTCGACACCGTCCTCGGCAAGGGCGGCACCACCCTCTCCGCCGGCCAGGAAAAGCGCCTTGCCATCGCGCGCGCCCTGCTCGGCAAGCCCCGCGTCCTTGTCCTCGACGAACCCGAAGCGGCTCTCGACCGGTCGTCACTCTTCTTTCTTCTCGCCGCCCTGAAGCAACTCACTCCCGGTGTGACGGTCGTCCTCGCCACGGCCCACCCGGATTTCGCCCGCGCCGCCGACAAGATCGTCATCGTTGACGGCGGCCGCATCACCCAGAGTGGAGATTACGATTCGCTCGCGAAAACATCACCGCGCTTTCGGCAACTCTTCGGAACCTTCGATGAGCCTTTCGAGCCGTTAGAAACGAGCACCCCTGATTCGATCATCGCCCCGCGATTCCTAACAAAAACGCCTCTGTCCCATGGAAATCATCTTGCCTCCTGAGCACGCCGGCGGGCTTCGCATCCTTCTCCTCGCCGGTCAGCACGGGGATGAGATCGAAGCCGTCACCGCAGTGAGAAACTTCCTCGCAAGTCGGCAGGCGCGTGAATTCGGTGACCAGCAGGTGGGCATCGCAGCCATGCCCTGCGTCAATCCAAGTGCCCACTCGCGACAGAAACGCACCGGGCCGTCCGGGATCGACCTCAACCGGGATCACCAGCTTCTCGATGCCGGGGAAACTCGTGCCGTGCACCAGGCCGTCAGCACTTGGAAACCGCATCTCGTGATCGACGTGCACACCTATCCCCCGCGCCGCAGCCATTTTCTCTCCCGGGGCCTGGTCCACTGTCAGGACGTGTTCATCGATGTGCCGACCCATCCCTCGGTGCGCTGCCCCATCGCGCCCATCGCATTCCTCGATCTCGTCGAATCCACGAAAAGCGCGCTCGCGTCAGAGGGCTTTCGCGCTTCCCGCTACCTCATCGTCACCGCTTCCGGAGAGGTCCGCCACAGCACCACCGATATCGTCGATGCACGAAACGGCATCGCGCTCCGACATCAAATCCCCACCATCCTTCTGGAGGGCCGCGGCTTCTCGAAGAAAGACGATGCCCGCGATCCGGCCCGCACCTCCGCCGCGCTTGAGCACGCCCTGCACGCCGTTATTTCGTGGGCAAATAGAAATGCCGCAGCCCTGACCCGCCCGATGCTCTTGCCGCAGGCTGGCGACGAAACCGCGCTTCGCTGCCGCTACGCCCCGGGGGACAGCCCCTGCATTCTCGAAATGCGCGACGCCGCCACGGGGGCGATTCGTGAGATTGTGTTTGAAGAACCCTTCCTCCCGGGCGTCACCACCACGCTGGCGACGCGCCTCCCCAAGGCTTACGCCGTTCCGCGAGCCCTCACCTGGACCCGGAGCGTCCTCTCACGCCATGCCTTTCTCTCGTTCCCTTCGGAAGAGGCCGGAATGCTCGCCATCGAAAACCAGCGCATCGCATCCATCCGCCGCGAGCCGCGCCGCGGACGCGGATCCTGGAAGCTAGAGTTAGATTCTCATTTCGCCGCAGCAGCGCTGGAAGGATACGATCTCTTCCCCGTCGCCCAACGAGGTGGCCACGCTCTCGCCGCCTTTCTTGAGCCCCATTCGCGCTACTCGCTTTTGCGCTTCCCCGACGCCGGTCTCACGCCGCGACCCGGCGCGGATCACCCTGTTTTCCGTGTCCATTCCTGTCCTGAACCGGCCGCACTCGATCACAGCGGAAATCAGAAACCCGAACTCCAACCCGCCAGCGCAAAATGACCACTTGCCGCAAACAACTCGCCGCTGTCTTCAGCGCCGCCCTCGCCGTCGCCGTGACGTGGCCGGTCTTCGAGAACCTCAAAGCCACTCCGGTAGACGATTTCCCGCTCTCCTACTTCCCGATGTTCACCGAGGTGCGCACCGGGGAATACAGCGTGCAGCACCCCATTGGCATCGACCAAGAAGGCACCGCGCACCTCATCGACTATCGCTCCGCCGGCGCAGGCGGCTTCAACCAAATCCGCCGACAGATCCGGAAGTGCGTGGATGACGGGAACGCGGACGAACTCTGCGCCCGCGTCGCAGACGAGGTTTCCCGCAAGGGCGACGCCGGCTTCCTCCGCATCGAAATTGTCACGAGCACCTATGATCTCGGCGCCTACTACGCTGGAGAAATCAAGCTGCTCAAACGCGAAGTCCACGCCTCCCTTCCAACCCAACCCTCCTTGAAATGAACCCGTTCCTCGACAAACTCTCATCCTGGTGGTTTCCCGTATTTCCCGCCGCTCGGCTCGGAATGCTCCGCGCCGCCATCGGCAGCTATTCCCTCTGGTACTTGTGGACGCGCGCCGACCTGCTCTCCGGCGTCGGGCAAACCGACCACGGCCTCTTCGATCCCGTCGGCGTGATTCATTGGCTCGGCGCTCCTCTCGCCCCCGGTACCTTCGATCTCATCATCTGGATCACGATCGCTCTGAACGTTTTCTTCGTTCTCGGCGTCGGCCACCGTGTCACCGGACCGCTCTTCGCCGCCGCGCTGCTCGCCACGCTCTGTTACCGCAACTCGTGGTCCATGATCTATCACATGCACAACGCGCTCGTCATCCACGTGCTCGTGCTCGGCGTGACCCGGGCCGCTGACGGATTCTCCATCGACGCATGGCTCTCGCGAAGGAAGTCCGGCATGACACCCGCGCCGGGCCCGCGCTACGGGTGGCCCGTGCAGCTCATGTGCCTTCTAACGCTTCTCACTTACTTTGTTTCCGGCGTCGCCAAGATCGCCTCGCCCGCCGGGTTCGCATGGGCGAAAGGCGAGTCCCTGCGCGCCCAGATCGGCGTCGACGCCCTGCGTAAGGAGATTCTCGGAAGCGAACCGGGCGATCTCGGACTGATGCTATTCGACCAGGTTTGGCTCTTCACGCTCATGGGCGTGGGCACCCTCGTGCTCGAACTCGGCGCGCCACTCTTCATCAAGAACCGCCGCCTCGGCCAGGTCTGGAGCCTCGCCACCTTCGGGATGCATTGGGGCATCTTTTTCGCGATGGGAATCCGCTTCCGCTACCAGATGTCCGGGATCATGTTTCTCACCTTTTTTGACGTCGAACGCGCTCTCCCGGCCCTGCGACGATTCGCCGCCCGGCTGCCGTGGCCCCGGCAACAGCGGAACGAAATGAATGCAATTTGCCAGAAACCATGAAAGCCCTGAAACTCTTGCCTATTTCCGCATCGGCACTTCCCGCGTCCCCGCCGCGCCACCGCAGCCATCGCGATTTCCCCGGCACTCTCGCGCTTGGATTCGCAGTCGTATGTTTGCCGTGTGCGACCGCGCTCGCAGACATTTATCATTTAAGTGACGAGGAGCTTACCGGCCCGGTCTCCCTGCATCAATCCACTTCGGGGCAAGTCTGGGGATTCCCCGTCCTCTATTCCGACCCCTCCGCCGATTTCCTCCAGGAGGTTTCCCTCTTCGGGCGTTACCAGGGACAATATTGGAATCTCGATTCCAACCGCGGCGACGCTTCGGACTGGGACAACCGCCGCCCCCGCATCGGTGCCCGTTTCAACCTCCTGGACAACTTTCAGCTTAGCGGCGCCATCAACATCGACCCCGGTTTCAATCCCGTTTACGACAGCCTTCAGTCCCTCGTCCTGCGCTGGAGTCCCAGCGATGATTTCTCGCTGGCCGTCGGAAAAATGACGCCGCGCGTCACCCGCGAGTTCTCCGTCAACTCCGCCGAGATGCTGACTTTCGAGCGGTCCCTCCTCGTCGACAACGTTTCACCCAGTTCCGCTACCGGCGTGCGCCTCACTCTCAAACAAGATGCCTGGCGCGCCGATCTTCACGCCTTCGCCGGTGACCGGCAGGACGAGTTGACCGAGTTCGAGGGCGGCGCACTCATCCTGCTGAAGATCGCCCGCGATTTCGACGATGTCGGTCCCTTTAGAGATGCCGACCTCTACTTCGACTACCTCTACAACTCCTCGTCCGAAGCCACGGCCGGCACGGACTTCCAGCACACCTTTTCCCTCGGCGGCAAGGTGGACCACGGCGCGTTTTCGCTCACTGGCGATCTCATCTACGCCGCCGGTTTGCCCGGCGAAGACGACGCTTTCGGCCTCGTCATCCTTCCCAGCGTATTTCTCATCGAAGACAAGCTGCAGTTCGTCGCCCGTTACCACTATGCCGAGGCCAGCGGTCGCGACGGCATCCGCCTCCGCTCCCGCTACGAACGCGAAGCACCACTCCTCTCCGACAACGGTCGTGGCGAGAGCTACCACTCCGCCTACGCCGGCCTGAACTACTACATCAACGGACACCGTCTCAAGCTCATGGCCGGCGTCGAGTATTCCATCATGAACGACACTTTCGGCGACGGCGGCGACTTCAGCGGCTGGACTTGGCTCACGGGTATCCGCATGTATTTCTAGCGCACACTTTGAACTGAATCTTCGAATCGCGGCCTTCACCGTGATGTTTGCAGTAAATGGAAAACATGCATGAATCATCAGATCATCCCGAAATCACTCCGCCGGATCGACCAATCCTGCTATTCGATGGCGTGTGCAATCTCTGCCACGGCTCGGTGAGGTTCGTCCTGCGTCACGAGCGACAGTCCGAGCTGCGGTTTTGCGCTCTGCAATCGGAGGAGGGCACCCGGTTGCTGAGCCTCCACGGCATCAGCAAGGACTACCTTGGCAGCCTTGTTCTGGTTGAGGGCCGGAGCATCTTCCTGAAGTCCGACGCTGCGTTGCGGGTCACTTGCTACCTCAAGTGGCCTTGGTCGTGGTGCCGCGCCGCCATGATTTTGCCACGCGGCCTGCGCGACTTCGCCTACGATGTGATCGCCCGGAATCGCTACCGCTGGTTCGGCCGACACGACGCCTGCCTGCTGCCCACCGAGGAACTTCGCTCGCGGCTGCTGTGATGAATGTGTCATCTCCGGTTCTGCCCCCCTCTGCCCTTCCAGCCTTTGCCGCCTACTCAATCATCTGAGCCATTTCACTTGAAGATCATGTCGGAAACCAGGTTCGTATTGAACTTCGCAGGATCATACAAATAGCCGGCATCCAGCTGCATTCCGCCGATGGAGACTTGATCGAAGGTCCAGTAGCGAATCACTGCCGTACCATTTCCGAGTAGGCTGCTCTTCCAGCCCCAAGTCTGCGGGTGTTGGTAGTCGATGTTTTCAAAGCGCAAGCCCGCCCAAGGCAAAACCTGCGGATCAAGCGGATCACCGTTCGCCTCAAATCCGAACAAGTTGCGCTGCGGTCTCGGGTCGGAAATCCGGATGTTTCGGAAAATAATGTGCTGCCCCGTGTTCACCGCGCCATCGGCAAATGTCTTCGTCGAATCGAAACTCCCCGGCGTGCCGATGACACCGAATGCCTTGGCGGTGCTGAATGCGAAAACACCTCGCGTGTAGATCACATCACAATCCTCGACGATGAGATCTTGAGGCCGCGTGGTTGGGAAATTCGAATCCTGGTCGCTGGTGATGAAGCTACAACGAAGTGGCGTGCCGTTCACATCTGACCATAACACACAACGACGGATGGCAACGCCGCGAATGTAGAGTGCATCATCTTGATGCCTGAAGAAGCAGTCTTCCACGTAGCCATTTTCAGTGACACCGCCACCGTCGTTGTTCACTCGCCACGCGATGTTTTTCAGCCATTTGATAGTATTCGCTGTGTATTCGCCTGACGCCCCTTGGATGTAGGTGCCGTGTTCCGCAGGATTGGCAATCGTGACACCTTCGTAGCTGCAGCCGCGCGCTTTCGTGAGCTGGAGCATCCGCAGCTTTTTGTGCTCGCTGCCGATTAAGACTTCCTTGTTTTTTCCTACATCAAACTCCTTGAGTTCAGGAGGAAGATTTTTGAAATCCTGCCAGTGAGGGATCTTCTCGCCCGAAATGGTTCCGTGACCGAAGACCCGGACGTTGGTGCTGTCCAAGTTGTCATCGTAATCGCTCATGTTGCCATAAACGATCGCGTCGCCAGGGATATAGTAGCTTTTATTGTTATGCAAAAAAAGCGGGTCGGTGATGGTCCACTCACGTTCATTTCCGCTGCCATCCACCGACAGCTTGTGAACCCCGGGGAGGAAATAAAGCGTGCTCCACGGTCCATCGGATGGCGGCAGGGTTCCGGGCTGCACGTAGAATACCGAGCTGTCATTCAGCACCGGTTTGTCTTCGATGAATGGATTGGCAAAAATCGTCACTCCGTGCGCACCGTTCATTTCATCTCTGTAGGGAAACGCTGCCGTATTCCATGTGTCAGGAAGTGCTCTCGGCGCATCACGCGAATCGAGCTGCCCATCGATATCAATCGCGACCAGCGCGGGCTGGCTCATCGTCACATAAACATCGCCGCCGATCACCTCGCAGGAAATCACCTTGTGCGCCGGGTGCGCTGCCGCCGTGGTGATGGGGCCGGAAGGCGCGCCGGGCTTATTTAGGCGGGTGATTTTCACGACGATGGGCGTGTGCGAATCCATTTCAAAATTGCAATACGTGTGCGACCACGAGCCGATGAATGAGCTGAAATAGGCGGTGTCATCCGTGCGATTCGGAACGTAATCCACGCAGCGCGTAAACCATGCGAACGGATTTTCCCAATTCGTTGCGTTTTGTTTCAATGGCGCATTCAAAGCGCTGACTTTCTGCACTGAGAACGTGTAGTAGGGCGACTTGTAGGTAGGTGTAGCATTTACGTCAGGCACAGGAGGATAAACGTGAATGTCTCCTTCCGCCGTCGTCACTGATAGCCGGGTGAACAAGCGAGTCTGAGTGCGGCTGTCATTGAGCCGGATCAGATGCAGCCCATCGTTCTGCGGGATCACCTCGCTGATCGTGACGTTCGTGTTGTTCGTCTGCCATGCGCCATTCAGGAAAGTGAGAGCCACTTCGTCCCATTGGGAAAGGTTATGGGAGACAAGTAGCTTGGAAACCAGAGAAGGATCGGCCCGCAGTCGGACTTCCACATCATGATGGCCGCCCTCTGCTGCTGCATTTTTCACCGCCATCTTCAGCGGCAAGTTGTCCTTGGATTCCGGGTGCATCCCGGTGGCGTATTCGATGAACTTTGGTAGCTGGTCCGCATCCTCATCGGCGAAGTAGGGCAGCATGACCTTCGAATCCTCGCGGCCGAAAATGAACTCGCGCGTGTAAAATAAGATACCGTCTGTGTTTCTCGAATCGACGAAGTTCAAATACAGATCGTGAACGCCGCTCGTGGTCCGAGTCAGCACGCAGGAGAACGGCCGGAAATGCGCGAAGCTTCCCGTGTGCGGGATGTCGACCGTGCCAATCACGGCTCCTTGCGCGGAGCCGAGACGCAGTTCAATGGTCCCACCTTTGCCCGGACTCGCCCCCTCAATCATGAAGTGATTTGTTTCCGCGCCGAAATCAAAAGCCGTGTATCCGACCCAGCTCCCACCTTCGATGGCCGTGATGGACGAACCACTCTTCGTCACCGGAGCGACACCAGGATGCGACTCGGCATCAAAATCTCCCGAATCAAAGTCACTGCCCGGAACTTTCGTTCCCGGCGCTATGGTCTGAAACCGAAAATTCCTAATATCAAATAGAAAGCCGCCGCCACCGGTGAATTTGAAAAACAGGTCACGCACTCCGGTGACCGCCGGGGTGAGGCTGGTCGAGAATTCCTGAAACGTATTAAATCCGCCCGTATTCGTGATGGCGACACTCCCAATAAACTGCCCGCCACTTGGCCCGAGTTCCAACAATTCATTGTCCGTCCGTGTCCAGATTT
>JBOFET010000177.1:0-7706 GCA_051648225.1 Luteolibacter sp. | reverse complement strand
CGGCTTCTATCTGCGAGTGGTGGAGGAGGGTTCGATTGCGGCTGGCACTGCCGTGGAGACGGTTTCCCACGATCCTCGACAGGTCACCGTGCGGGATTTATTAGGAATGTTCCAGCTGGGTGAGGGGACTTCGGATCGCATCAAGCAAGCGTTGGAAATCGATGCTTTATCGCCGATCGTGCGCAAGGCTCTGAAAGCACGACTGGAGAAAATGTGATTTTACGGAGGTGGAAATCCGGGGGGGATCCCGCTCATCTGTGGGCTTGCGAAGCCTGCCGTGGCTGGCAAGCATCTGCCGTGGAAAACACGCACTAAGCCGATGAAAACCAGCCCGCTTCCCCGGATCACGATGTGGCTGTTGCTGGCGTTTTTCTATCTGCCCATCGGCGTGTTGATCCTCAATTCCGTCAACGCCTCGCGGTATGGCACGGGCTGGCAGGGATTCACGCTGAAGTGGTATGAGCGGCTTTTGGAACGCGAAGACTTGTGGATTGCGCTTGGGAACTCACTGAAGGTCGCCACTGCGGCGAGCATTGGCGCGATGATTCTGGGGACCTGCGCCGCCTTTGCCCTGCATCGTTTCAAATCCCGCCTGCAGACGGCTCATCACCTGCTGGTCACCGTCCCGCTGGTGCTGCCGGAAATTCTAATGGGGATGAGTCTTCTTTTATTGTTTGTGGCCATCGGCCAGCCACTCGGGCTGGTGACGGTCGCCTTGGCGCATGTGACGTTTTGCATCAGCTATGTCTCGCTGGTAGTGTTGGCGAGGTTGCAGGATTTCGATTTTCAAATCGTCGATGCCGCGCGGGATCTGGGCGCGACGCGGCTGCAGGCGTTCCGGAAAGTCGTGCTGCCATTGATCGCGCCCGGCATCTTCGCGGGCGGGTTGTTAGCGTTCACGCTTTCCATCGATGACTTCGTGATCACTTTCTTCGTCAAAGGTGCCGGTGCGGACACACTGCCGGTGGTGATCTACAGCATGATCAAGAAAAGCCGCGAATTCCCGGTGATCAACGCGCTGAGCACGCTGCTGTTGCTCGTCACCTTCGTCGTCGTGTGGGGGACCCAGCGGCTGACGGCGAAGAAGGAGTGAGTGTGGGAGACTCGTTTTCGCGATCTGTTCGTGACGATCCTCGTGACGTTACGCCGCCGTCAGCGAGTAAACGAAATCGCTCACCGCCCTGCGGAAGGCCTCGTTTTCGACGAACTGCTTGTAAACCTGAGTGTCGTCTTTGAGGAGATTGAGCATGACCTTTGCAAGAGCCTTGTCGTGTTCGATGCGGGCAGCTCCGGGGGTGTTTTCGCGGGCGTTGCGGAACGCCTCGTTTTCGGCGACCAGCGGGGCGATCTCATCCTTGATGCGGGTGAAAATCCGGTCGGCGTCTTGGAAGAGTGTGCCGAACTGTTCGTTGAAGGCTTTGAGGATGTTGCTGAGGCGGTCGAGATCGAGCTCGGGTTTGTGGCAGCCGCCTTCCACCGGCATGGGATCGATTTCAGCGTCCTCGTCGGATGAGGCGATCTGGATCGCCTGCTTTTTCTCCACGCGGTAGCTGTCCATGTCGATGGATTCGAGGATGCCTTTGGATAGATCCTCTTCTTTTGGCGCTGGGAGTTTCGGAATCAGCAGGTTGAGGAGAATCGAGAGCTTTTCCCATTCCCGGTTGCCGTAAGGCAGGATGGAACCGAGGAAATCGTAGGCGCGGGTGAAGATCTTGGCCTTGCCTTTGAAATCCACCTGACCGTCCTCGTCGAGTTGCCCGAGGTAGGTTGCCACGCAGACGTCGAGGATTGGATCCAGCTTTTCGCGGCTGGCTCCTGCGAGGAAGAGATCCACAATTCCGTCAATCTGCTCTTGCGAATAAACCTGGGCCGCATCGAGAGCCAGTTTCAGATCGTGGAGTTTGTTCGGGTCCGTCTCTTCGCTAAGAATCGTCGTGCGGTAGTAGTCGGAGAAAGCCTGGGTGACGGTTTCGTTGTTGTTCTGGAAATCGAGCACGAAGACATCGCGTTTCTCGGGATGGGCGCGGTTGAGGCGGGAGAGCGTTTGCACTGCCTTGATGCCGGATAGAACCTTGTCCACATACATGGTGTGAAGAAGTGGCTCGTCGTAGCCGGTTTGAAACTTGTCGGCGCAAATCAGGAAACGGTAGGGATCTTCCTTCACCTTGTCCGCGATGTCGTTGCTGGCGAAACCATTGAGCGAGGCTTCAGTGACCTTTTCGCCTTTGTATTCGAACTCACCCGAAAACGCGACGATGGCTTGATAGGGACTTTTGCGGTCGGCCAGATACGCCTTGAACGCGTGGAAATACTGGATCGCCCGTTCGATGCCGCTGCACACCACCATAGCGCGGGCCTTGCCACCGATTTTCCCGACGGACATCACCTGCTCGTGGAAATGATCCACCATGATTTCCGCTTTCAGACGGATGGCGTGATCGTGGCTCTCGACGTAACGCCGGAGTTTCTTGCGTGCCTTCTTCTTGTCGAACTCCGGGTCGTCCTCGATCTTCTTGATCAGCCGGTAATAGCTCTCCACCGGAGTGTAGGAACGCAGCACGTCGAGGATGAAGCCTTCCTGGATCGCCTGCTTCATCGTGTAGCTGTTGAACGGGCGGTGCTTGATCTTGCCCTCGGCGTCCGGCGGCGAGGCGATGCCGAACAATTCCAGCGTCTTGTTTTTCGGCGTGGCGGTGAAGGCGAAGTAGCTGGCAGTCGTCAGGAGCTTGCGTGACTTGATTCGCTTCTCCAGCGCATCGTTGATCAGATCCTCTTCATCCAGATCTCCGAGTGCCTTGCCCATGGCGGAAGCGGTCTTGCCGCCCTGACTGCTGTGGGCTTCGTCGATGACGATGGCGAAATGCTTCCCCGTGCCTTCACCCTCCATCTCATCCAGGATGAAGGGAAACTTCTGCACCGTGGTGATGATGATCTTCTTCCCCTCGGCAATGAAGCGCCGGAGATCGCCTGACTTCTTGGCATGCCCGACGGTGGCGCTCACCTGCATGAATTGTTTGACGGTCTTCTGCAGCTGGTCGTCGAGAATCCGGCGGTCGGTGACGACGATGACGGAATCGAAAACCTCCTTACACTGATGCCGAACCCGCACCAACTGATGGGAGAGCCACGCAATCGAGTTGGATTTACCACTTCCGGCCGATTGCTGGACGAGGTAGCGGTTGCCGACGCCGTGATCCTCCACGTCTGCCAGCACTTCGCGCACCACGCCGAGCTGATGGAAGCGCGGGAAAATTTGCGTCAGCTTCTTTTTGCCGGTCTTGGGATGCTTGACCTCGATGATCTGGGCGTAGTTTTCCAAGATATTCGTCAGGCTGGCGGGCGTGAGCACTTCCTTCCACAGATAGTCGGTCTTGAGTCCGTTCGGATTCGGCGGATTGCCCGCGCCGTCGTTCCAGCCCTTGTTGAACGGAAGAAACCAACACGCCTTGCCTTTCAGCTCGGTGCACATCCGGACTTCCGAGTCATCCACGGCGAAGTGAACCATGCAGCGGCCGAAGCCGAAGAGTTTTTCCCGCGGGTCACGGTCACGACGGTATTGCTCCACGGCATCCTCGACCGTCTGTTTGGTGAGGCTGTTTTTCAGCTCGAAGGTGGAAACGGGAAGCCCGTTGATGAATGCAGCGAGATCCAGCGAGCGGCGGGTTTCGTCCTGGCTGTAGCGGAGCTGGCGGGTGATGCTGAAACGGTTTTGGGCAAAACGCTCCGCCGCCCTCTCATTGCCGGGTGACGGCGTGCCGTAAAACATCTCGAAATGCAGCGGGCCGTCGTCGATGCCACGGCGGAGCACGTCGATCACCCCGCGCTTGCCAATCTCCGAACTGATGCGGGCAAGGAACTTCTGGCGGGTGATGTTTTTCGAGTCGCCATAGTTTCCGATATTGAGCTTGGCCAACGTGTCCGGCTGGGTGGCTTGGAGGAAAGCGAAGAGTTGCGTCACGTCGATGCAGTGCGCCCGATCAAAAGCTGCTGGCGAGCCTGCATGCCACCCGCTGCCACCGGCCTTTTGCGCTGCGAGGCCATCGGGCGTGTTCTCGACCATTGAAGAACCATCGACGAACAGCCCGTCCGTCCCGGTCATGTGGCGCATGATCAGAGTCTCCAGTCCCTTTTCAGTGGTGTCGGTGGGCATGCGGCTTTGGTTAGTTCATTGGGTCGGGCGCACTGCCTCGGCTGACGGCATAGGGTTCTTTGGCTCTTCAGTGGGCTTGTAAATGGTTACATTGACGCCATCCAAGTTCTCCATCTTCGCGATGATCCTCTGGCGCACTTGTTTCCAATCCAGCCCACCAAGCCCGGCCCCAAGCGGTGGAATGGAAATCGAGCGGATTTTCCGCTCTTTGGTCCACTCGACCAGAGCATCGAGCCCGTCCTCAATGTCCTCCATCCGGCTCTTCTCCTGCCAATGGCGTTTCGTGGGGAAATTGACAACATAGCGTGGAAGGAGCCCTCCCGTCTCCGTCACAAACATCCTTCCAGGCTGGACTTCACCCCGCTTGCAGGCCTCCGCATACCATCTGAAAACATCCGGGTAGGCTTTGCGAAACTGCAATGCCAGGCCGCGGCCCATGACGCCAACGCAATTCACCGGATTGACGACCGCTTCGGAGTCGTCGCACAAGATGTCGCCCTGCGTGAAGTGGATCATGCGGAAATTACTCTTTGCTCTTCTGGGATTCCTCCGCGTCGTGCGCCGCGATCTTGTCCGCCATGTTGGCGGCGAAACCCTCGGCTTCGTGCTCGCGGACGATCTCATGCGAAACCGGTGTTTTGTGGAGCACGTTGAGAGCCTGGTCGAAAGCTTTTCGGCTGCCTTCGAGCTGTGGCTCGCCGACTAGGTAATAAACGCGGAATTCCTCCGCTGCTTCGCGGATGCTGGTCAGCCGCCCGAGCCAGTTGTGGGCCTTGTCCTTGATACTCTGCGGCTGCATGAGATCGAAGGAAACGGTCTCCATGCAGTGCCATTGGTGGTTCTGCCAGGCATGGGAGAAGGTGACTTCATCATCCGCCACGGAAATGATCTTGGGATGGAGGCGGGAAAGCACCTTGCGCTCCTCGAAGCCTTTCTTGAACGTGCGCCAGATCACCTCGTCGCTGCGGCTCTCCGACTTCGGCTTCTCGTCGTATTGCTCCACCATCCGTTGGTAGATGGATTCCAGCGCGGCGGGCAGGTCGGCGGCGAGCCCGCTGCCCATGGGCGACCATTGGAAGGAGCTGTCGTCCGGGGCGATCACGCCATGGGCCAGTTCCAGCGCGCTGCCGGGCATCTGGCCGAGGTCGATTTCCTCACGGAGACGGGCGGCCAGTTCGTCGAAGCGGGATTGCAGATGGCGGATCACCCGGCGGAAATGGTCGCCGTCCATGCCGGGGAACATTTTGGAAAGACGCCCGTAGGTGGGGCGCAGGATGGCGTCCGCGTAGCGCGCGGCGGGAGAGGTCAGCACCACTCCCACGTTGGCGAACTCGCCGGTGCCGGTGTCATGGACATACCGGAGCACGGTGTAAGTGTAGGGTTGCTTGGTCATAGGACGGATTGGAGTTGCAGTTTAATACGGTCGAAGTGGGGAAGGCAATTCAGCAGGTATTCGGAGACCCGTTCCCGGGTGATCGCCTCGCCGTCCCACTCGGCGGGCACATTCAGGACATACTCTTGGAAGCGGCCCGCGTCGAGGGCTTCCAGCGCGCCCTGAAGCCGGTCCAGCTCCAGCGCCTCGCCCCGCAGCGCGTGGCGAAAAATGTGATCCTTCAGGAAATCCACGCCGCCCGGTTCCCACGGCGGCTTGGCGAACAGGAGGAAAAAGTTCGAAAACGCGGTTTCTTGGTCATAGAGCAGGAACTCGTCACCCAGAAACACGCAGTTCGGGTTCCTGTCCTTCCGGTCCGGGTTCTGAACCAACCCGTCGAACGCCAAAATCTCCATCGCCGCCCGCTTCATTGCCTTGGGAAGCGACTGGTCCCGCGGCCAAATCGTATGGCCCGGTCCCCATTTGGCGCAGCCGAAATTCAATCCCTCGCTCTGCTCCACAATCGACCGCAACCCGGCGTCCGGCACCGTCTGGGCGAATTCCTTGCTGATCCGCACCCGATAGGGCTGCTTCACCGGCAATCCCAGATCCCGCGCTAGGAACGAAGCCATCGCTTCCGCCACGAAGCCACCCGGCAGCATCTGCGGATGCTTCCGCAGCTTCACCACCACCTCGACTTCTGCTCCCGCCTCGTCCTCGCAAACCATCAGGCACGGCTGAGTCCGTCCGGAACTCATGACCTTGGAAAAGCGGGTGGCGGTGAGTTCCGGAATCAATTCTCAACTTCCTCCAGTTCAGTTTCATCTTCGGAAATGTCAGCTTCAATGACTTCTTCCAGCTTCTCCTCCGGCAGCTTCGCGGCGGCTTCGCGCACGTCCAGCTTGCCCGTCACGATGTCGGCGGTCAGGCGGGTGCGGTATTCCTGCATCAGGGCGATTTCCCGCTCGGTGCGGGTGATGGTGATGGGAATGTGCTTAGTGGCTTCATGAACCATGCGAACGATTTCTTCCTGCTCCGGGAGTGGTGGACACAAAAGCGGTAGGGTTTTGTAGTCACGGTTTGACAGATGAGTCTGGTTGCAGTGGTCATCATTCTGCAATAATCCCCAATTTCGGTTGGCTTGGTATGCCAGAAACTCCGGGACCATCTTCTTCGGCCGGATGATGCAAACGCGCTGATTCACTGCGTAACTGGCGTCGTCTTCGACAAGGTAGGCTCGCGCCAAGGCACGGCCATTTGGAAGGTCGCTCATAACCATGAGAACGTCGCCTTTCTTAGCGGGTGAAAAATTACGTGTGCAGAACTTCCGTGTTACTCCCCCGGTTGAAACAAAGCGCGCAGAAACATAAATATGTGTGCCCGCCGCATCGACGAATTGCTCGTGCGCCTTTCCTGAATCGAACTGCGCAACGATTGAGAGACGCCGAACCTCCCAATGCTCCGGAATGTTGTCGAGCCAAGAAACGCCGGAGGGTTTGAGTTTGGTGTTAGGATCTAGGCCGCGGGTGACGGCGCTGTAGATGATTGCCTGCTTCTGCTCGTTGAGCAGCCCGATGAGCTTGCGCTTGGCGCGGATGAAGCCGTCGATCTTCCGGTTCGCGTGGTCTAGGAAGCGGACGATGGCGAGTTGTTCGTCGGGGGGCGGAAACAACGAGCGCATCTGCTTAAACTGGTCCCAATACAGGCGATTCCTGTCCTTCACGATCCCTCGCGAAACCGCATCGATTTCGCCCATATAAAGTCCCATGCGAAACAGGGACGCATAATAGCTGGGCTTGGTGTTAGGAAACGGACGAGCAACCACGTAAGCCGGACTCACCAGACCATCGACTGGAGCCACTCCAACCGCACCCTGCCACATCCGCATCATGTTATAAGCGATATCGCCAGCCGCAGCCCGCTTGTATTTCCCGAAGTCAGCCATCACCTGTTTCCGCTTCGATGTATCGAAGTTCCGGATTCGTACCCCGGTTCTCAACGAAACTTCCAAGACGGGAAGCTCCGACCGGTGGGTTTCGTTTCGTTGCTGGAACAAGTTCCCGTTTCGTGCGGTGTCCCAAGTGGTGGGAATCTCAGGAACCCAGGCCAGCCCCGACTCCTTGTATTCCGCATACGGTTTGAGACCCTCGATCATGCGGCACCTCCTTCTAGCGCCCCAACGGG
>JBOFET010000176.1:0-1153 GCA_051648225.1 Luteolibacter sp. | reverse complement strand
GGGTGAGGGTGGTGGTTTGATTGGCGGCGTTTGTCTGGGATTTCTGCTCGCCGTAGCCGTTGTAGGTGAAGGTGGAGATGCCGCTGTTCGGCTCGCTCATCCAGATTTTTTGCCCGCGCAGGTCGTAGCGGATCTCGGTGGTGCTGTTTGCCTGATCAGTGACGAAGCGAAGTTGGCCGTAGGGATCGTATTTCCGAGTGACGGTCTTGGGCGAATTTCCGAGGAATTGGCTGGACTGGACGGTCCAGCCCATGGCGTTCACGGAGGTAACGGTTTTCTGGAACTGGGTGGGAGAGGCGGCATCGTGGTTCCGCTCCATGGTGGTGGTGAGGCCGGCGTAGGTGGTCCTGGAGACGCGGTTGCCGGGATCAATTTGCTCGGTTCCACGGCCCACGGCATCGTAGGACATGATGGAATAAAGTGGTGCCACACCTGTGAAGTAGGATTGGGAGGCATGGGTGACTTCGCCTCGGTTGTTGAAAACCTTGTGGGAGGAAACGGTGCGACCATCGAAGGCGATGCCGTCTGCGCGGATTTCCCGGTCCAGTAGATCATACCAAACCGTCTTGGGCGCACTGCCGGAACTCTGGACACGGACGTAATGGACGGCACGCGGCGGTGCTCCGGCCGTGCTGCCGGTCACGCGGCGGTAGAATGAACGGGTGACGGTGCCGTCCGGGCGGGTTTCCTGGATCGGTCTGCCGATGGCATCGTAAATCCAGCGGGTGGTGAGGCCGTTCGGGCCTGTCTGGGTGAGGACATTGCCGAGCAGTGGGTCGTAGGTCTTCGACTCGGTGTGGTTCTTCGCATTCCGCGTGGTGGCGACAAAGCGGCCATCCGAAGTGTAAGTGGTGGTCGTGGTGCGGGGTGCCTCACCGGCGCATGAGATGGTGCTGGTGAGGATGTTTCCGAAGCCGTCGTGAGTGTAGTCTTTCTGCTCCCGGAGGGCACCGCCGCTTGGCTCGATCACTTCCCGAGTCAGCAGGCCAGTGCTTGGGTGATAGGCAAAGGATGAGCTGCGGGTGAGGCTGATGTTTCCGCTGCCAGCCGGGTTCGGGCCTGTCTTGGTGACTGAGCTGGTGGCAAGGCGACCGAGGTGCCATTTTGTGGGGGTGGGAGCGTCTGCATAGGTGTTGGTGACAGTTTCTGCGAA
>JBOFET010000175.1:0-1418 GCA_051648225.1 Luteolibacter sp. | reverse complement strand
AGCATGGTCCGGTTCTTCCATCCCGCCCGCTCGGACATACCGGCGAGCAGGTCACGATGCTCGGCCTCGGCGGACAACATTTCCGGCGGCTTCCGGGACTCGGGCCAGCAGAAGCCATCGAAACTTCAATCGCCGGGGGGATCCGCTTTTTCGATACGGCGACCATGTATGGAGAGGGTCTCTCCGAGCGCTTGTTCGGCGAACATCTCACCCCCAAGTATCGAGGTGAAATTTACCTCATGACCAAATCGACCGCCACGGATCCGAAAACGGCGCGCCAACATCTCGAAAACTCGCTGAGGAATCTCAAGACCGATGTCATCGACCTCTGGCAGGTGCATGCCATCGATACCATCGAGGATGTGGACGAGCGCTGGGACAGCGGCGTCATCGATGAATTTCTCAAGGCCCGCGCGGAGGGGAAAGTCCGCCACCTCGGGTTCAGCGGGCATAAGCATCCGGAAGTGCAGCTCCACATGATCAAGCGCCTGGTGGATCGCGGAATCCAGTTCGAGGCAGCTCAATTTCCCGTCAATGTGTGCGACCCGGCCTATGAGTCCTTCATCCGGACCGTGGTGCCGGTTTGTTTGAAAAACGGCATCGGCGTGCTTGCCATGAAAACCATGTGTGGTGGCCGGATCTTCGGCGGCGTGGGCGAGGCATGGGGACCTCGTGGCAAGGTGAGTGCAAAACCGTTAGTCTCTGACATCCTATCCTTTCGTGATGCCACCGACTATGTCTGGTCCTTGCCGATCGCGACACGGATCGCGGGCTTTGACACCATCGCCCAACTTCAGCAAAACATCGAAGCCGCCAAAGCCGCAGGAAAGCTTTCCCCGGAACAGCTCAGCAAGGTGCTAGAAACTGCCGCGCAGCACAGCGGCCCTGTCCGTGAATACTACAAGCGCAACACGCTGGCCAAGGATGATGGGGAGGAGCAGCGTTTCTGATCGCTGGCAATGTCAGTGCGGAATTCCGAACTGATGGGCTGCTAGGTGTTCCGCCTCCCGGGTGACCACCTGCAACGGCACCTTGTGGATGAGTGCCGCTTGATGGCAGTCTTCGTATTCTGGACTGGCTCGCAGCGCACCGCTGGGTAGCTCCGCGACTTTCACCCGGATCGGGCCGAAGCGCGTTTCCAGCGTGTGAATCTCCCGCCGCAAGGCATCCCGCCGCATATCCGTTCTGCGGATGCCCAAGGTGGAAGTTTCTTCAAAAAGGATCGCTTCCAAACGGTCCGCATCTTCGGGTTTGGTGAGGACTTTCATAACCTGCGCGGGCCGGTCCTTTTTCATCTGCGCCGGAAGGGTCACCACGTCCAGTGCTCCCTCCGCCATCAGACGCTGCATGGTGTGGCCGAGGGCTTCTCCGCGATCATTGTCGAGATGAGTTTCTAACACTGTCACGGTCTCGGTGAG
>JBOFET010000174.1:0-3337 GCA_051648225.1 Luteolibacter sp. | reverse complement strand
TTCCCTCGGTCAGGCGGTGGGCAGGTGGCTGGAACGGGATGAAGCGAGAGAGATGGGGTCAAGTGTTTGATCGTGAGAAGGCCAGACGTTGGTTCGGACCGGGGCCGATTCGGCCGACTGTTAAAAAGACTGACTTGCCAGTATGAAGGCGATTAAGATCGGCGGCGAGGAGGTTCACAACGCTGCGGCGGACACGGAAAAGATAAAGGAAGCGATACGATGAAAAAAACGTTAATTTTGTGTGTTTGGATGCTGGTCGCCGTTCTGGCCGCCGCCGGGGAGCGGGTTGCGCTGTGGCCGGAAGGAAAGATCCCTGATTTCCAGCCCCAGCAGATCGCGGCGACCACCGAGGAGGGGAAAGCGCCGGGATTCAAGGCGGCGGAACATGCGATGCCATACCTCGACTGGTACGAGGCGCCGAAGACGAAAAACGGCGGCTGCATGTTGCTCATTTCCGGCGGCGGCTATCAGAATTGCTGCGACGGGGTGTGGATTGACCGGGTCGCGAAGAGTTTCACGGAACTCGGGTTCGTCTGCGTGAGTCTCACTTACCGGACGCCGCGTCCGCAAGGCTTGCCGATCTATCAGAGTGCGTGGGATGACGGGCAACGCGCCGTCCGTCTTGTCCGCAACGATGCAAAGAAGCGCGGCTTCGACCCGGAGAAAATCGGTGCGTTCGGATTTTCCGCAGGCTCGCACCTGACGGTCCTGCTCGCGACGAGCGCGCTCACACCGGCGTATGGGCCGGTCGACGGACTCGACCAGCTTCCATGCCACGTCAACTGGGCGGTGCCGATTTACACCGCCTACGCGCTCACGGACGGACTCAACGGCCCCAACACGCGCGACGGCGATGCGATCGATGCAAAACTATCGGATGTCTTCAAGTTTGATGCGAAGACTTGTCCGATGGCGCTCTTTCACGGCGGGACGGACATTTATTCTCCGAACGGCTCCACGCAGATCTACCGCCAGCTCCGCAGGATGAAAATCCCGGCTGAGATCCATCTCTTCGCTGACCGCCCCCACGGGTTCATGGGCGACCCGGGCAAGGGTGAGGACGGCACTGCCTACGACCACTGGCTCGACCGTATGTCCGAGTTCCTCCGGCAGATGAATTTTGACGGGAAACTCGGTGCGGAAGTCGATCTGATGACCCGCTATCCTCACAACGATGCCCGCGCCAGCTACAGCAAGAAGCCGCTCTGGCCGGAAGGCAAAATGCCGGATGTGCAGGCAAACCAGTGCCAACCTTATCTCGAGTGGCACCTGCCGAAGGAGCTCAAGACGAAGGCGATCCAGATCATTTACTCGGGCGGTGCCTACAACGGCAATGATCCGGACGGGTTCGAAGTCGCGCCCGCGCGGCGCTACCTGAACGAAAAGGGGATGACAGTCGTGACGATGAAATACCGCACGCCGCGCCCACAGGGTGGACTGGCCAAACACACCACGGCTTGGCAGGATCTACAGCGTGCCATCCGAATCGTCCGCAGCGAGGCGGTGGCGAAGGGGCTCGATCCCGATCGCATCGGCATCATGGGCTCCTCCGCAGGTGGACACCTGACACTCATGGGCGCGACCAGTTCGAAACGTCGTTCCTATTCGCCTATCGACGACCTTGATCAACTTTCCTGCAACGTGCAGTGGGCGGTTGCGATTTATCCGGCATATGCACTCACGGACGGCGCTCAATCCCCGAATGCAAAGGGCGGCAACGAGGACGACGCGAGGCTCGTCCCTGAATTCTCGTTCGACCTCGCGACGTGTCCGATGCTGTTCATCCACGGCGACGCGGACGGTTGGGCGGCGATGAATTCGGTGAAATGCTGGGAGCAGCTTCGCCGCATGGGAATCCAGTCCGATCTCCACACGCTTGTCGGCCGCGGTCACTGCTTCCAGAGGACTGCCGCCCCGGGCACGGGCAGCTATAGCTGGATGGGACGCATCTGGGAATTCATGAACCACAATGGATTCAACAAGTAACAATACAAACCAAGGAATCCCTTCGCTGTTAGATTTGTTGGAGTGGCCGAAGTGGCCCGATTCAAAAGTCAAAACGGACTACCCCATTGATGAATTGTTGAAATGCGGTACCTGTCTCCTTTGATTGATCCTCATCGGACCATCGGACGATGCGGCGGTAGCGGTCTTCTGGTTTCATCCCGACATCCGAAGTCCAAAGGCAAGTCGGTCGTCATTCTACACGGAAGCACAGAGACCATAGAGATGAATGAGATTGGATCGGCTTTGTGCATAGGCCATGGCAAAGGTGGCTTTGCCAGCGCCTTTGGATCCGGCGAAGAGGTAAAGCGTGGGATTCCCGGTCAGATTCCGTCGCCTCGCCGGCAGATTTTGGCATCAACCTTCATCAATCAAGCGATTCCCTTCCGCAGGTCCCTCAAGCTCCACAAGGCACCCTTCGCTGCGGCACCTTCGCCCTTCATTTTCCTCGCGCCGTCTTTGCGCTTCGGCCCGAATCGGTCGCGCGCACTTGCAAAGGCCTCGTTCACAAACTCCTTGCTGCCGATCACGGCGCCGTCCGTGAAATACCGAATCCGGCATCGCAACATCTTCGCCATTCCCAGATCCTTCAACACGGTTTCGTTGTCCTCGCTTTTCAGTAACTCCGCCGTGTTCTTGGTCGTCTGGCCAATCCCATTCGCCGATTGGGAAACTTCCGCGCGACCTGGTTTCTTACCAAGCGCCAATCCCATCATGCGTCGATACAAACGGGATACTTCCTGCCATTTCCCGGCGTCGAAACCCACGCCCTGATCAGAAAAATACGCCCGCACCAGGCCTTCGCGCGCCTTCTTGCCATTACCCTTCTTTCCGCCGCCTACGGCTTCCCCATAACTGCTCCATCGGTAGTCCGCCGGATCTTTGACCATCCCAGCGCGCACCGGATTCAAGTCGATATACGCCGCCATCGTCCGCGCCGCCACGCCGCTCTCCACGATCACGCTCTTGAAACGATCTTCCCACAGGGGGCCCGAACGCGAATGCTTGCGGTTGAACCACTTGGTGAAACGTTCCAGGAGCGATTTCATGAACTCGCTCAAATCATGCATCCGCCGGGTGTAGCGGCTGCGGATTTCATCCCGCCGTCGCTCCGCGTTCTGAGTTGCCAATTGCAGCTCCTCGCCCGGAGTCAATGGCTGCCCTGTTTCAGGGTTCAGCGATGGCAGTTCAAATTCACCCCGCGTGCGCACTGAGGCGGCCTCTTCCATTTCCTTGACCACATCCGACACCTGCGCCTCGCTGTAGAAGACGCCCAGACGTTGAATCAATTCCTGATCCGAAATTCCGCGCTCCGGCATCGGTGGAACTTCCA
>JBOFET010000173.1:0-13534 GCA_051648225.1 Luteolibacter sp. | reverse complement strand
AGGGGTGGGCTTTTGAGGAATCTGGAAATCACGACTTGCGCTCGCGGATGACTTGCAGGGTGGTCGCTACTTTTTCCTTCATCTCCTTGCCGGGCTTGAATTTCACGGCGGCGCGGGCAGGGATGGGCACGTCTTTGGTGGGGTCTTTCGGGTTGCGGCCGATTTTTGCTTTCATTTCCCGGACCTGGAAAGCGCCGAAGTTCCTCATGACGACGGTGTCGCCGTGGGCGAGCGAGTCGGTGATTTCATCGATGAGGGTCTGGACGACTTCGAGAACATCTTGCTGGGTGATTTCGATTCCCCGGGCACCGAGTTGATCGGTGATTTTGATGACGAGTTCTCGTTTGGTGATGGTTGGCATTGGTTTAGGGAGGGATTGAAAGTGAGAGAGCTGTGGGGATGGAAGCATGGCGGCAGTCGCCTTGTCGCGCCAAAAATCTCTCAATTTGATGCGATTTCCATGCCAGTGACTGAAGAAACGTCAGAATGGCGGGAATTTCCGGAAGCTGCTCGCCGTGAAGGGAGAATCGGCGTCACTGGATGACGATGACGGTGGTGCGACCGGGCGGGTGACTTCCGGTTCGAGGGTGAGGTGGATGGCCGAGGTGCTACTCGGTGACGACGAACATGGCTCCGAAACGATTGCTGGATATTCGCTCGTTAGGATTCACCGACATTTGCGAAATGTCTCCGTCTAGGAAAAGTGCGTTTTTGCAGCCGAGCTGGAGAAACAGGCCGGCGAAGTCCCACAGATTCACCATTTCACCCTTGTCGGTGATGGCGAAGACGAGCCTGCCCTTGTCGTCCAATCCCACGCCATTGCGGAGGAGTTTGCTCTGCGAGTTTTCGGTGAACGCGGGATGTCGCCGGCCGGCGATCAACAACAGCGGACCGGACTGAATGCCCCAGGTTTCCTTGCCGTTCGCGAGTTTCTGCCAGGCGGGGCAGGTTCCGATGAAAGGCTTTCCGTAGATGAACGCGCAGACGCCATTCGGCTTGAGAAAGAAGTTCCCGGGGGCGTCTGCTAGGTTGAGCGGGCGAAGTGTCCTTCCATTTTCGATGTGTAAACCGGAGGGAATGCCGCCGGGTTCGAAAATGCCGGCGTTGGTGATGAACTTTACGGTCTTCCCCTGTTTCGCGAAGGCCGCCTGCACGCGATCAAAGGTTCGGTAGGGTTGCCCGGTTTCATCATTCCACACCAGTTTGACTTGGTTGGGATCGAGCCGGACTACGCGGAACTTCCCCCCTGCGGAAGTGATCGATTCCTCAACAATTTCGGCGCGGAGGGCGACGAGTGAAAAGGTGAGAAAAAGAAGGACGGATTTCATATTTTCTCCACCGACCGCGAGGGTGAATCACCGGGGGATCGAATCGTAAATCTGTGCGAGTGAGAGGACGGTGTAGGCGGTCACTAAAACTGGGTTGGACTCCATCCAGCGGCCGTTTTCGTTCACCCACGAGCCGTCTTCGCGCTGGGTGGCGAGGAGCTTCTCGCCGAGGTCTTTGCGCCAGTCCGCTTCGGTGCCGTCTTCGAGCTTGAGCAGGTTGATGTTAGCGGTAGAGAGTGCCTTGGACATGGTCTGATAGTAGTAATAAAGACCTTGTGCGCCCATGCCTGGATTTTCCGACAGAGTGTAGTTTTTCCCTAGCCACTCTTTCACCGCAACGATGCGCGGATCGTCGGGACTGAGCTTCGCGTAGATGAAGGAGAGGAGTCCGGCATAGGAAATGGAGCCATAGGAGCGAAGTGCGGTGCGGCCGTCGGGGAGCTTGTCCTCACCCGCTTTGGATTCGCCCGGGGCGTAGATGAATCCGCCTTTGTTTTTCGCGTCGTCAGAAGCCCAGTCCTGGTCGTTGGTTTTTTCGAGATTCTGGCAGCGTGAGAGGAAGGTGACGGCGGCATCCCAGTCGAGGTCGGGCTGGTCGCCATGTTTTCCGTCCTCGATGACTTTCTGCGAGAGCGCGAGTGCCTCGATGGCGAGGTAGGTGTTCGACATGTCGGTGTGATCGTTTTTCGAGCCGTAGCCGATGCCGCCATCGTTGAGATTGTCGTTCTGCTCCTTCTGACCGATGTCCCACTGATTGTCGATGAGGTGCTTGCGCGCCTTGACGATCGCAGCTTCGTATTTTTCCTGCTGGGTGGCGACCATGGCGGTGACGGAGGTGGCGGTATTGTAGGCGCTGAGTCCGCGGTTATAAATGCCGCCGTCTTCTTTCTGTTGGGCGAGCAGCCAGGTGAATCCTTTTTCCATGTGTGCGGGAAATGGGGCCTTGCGGTCGAGGTTGGGATCCCGGGTGGCGGCGGTGAGGGCGAGCGCGGTGAAGGCGGGGATGCCTTCGTCGTCCCAGTGGCCGCCGGGTTTCTGCTGGGATTTTAACCAGGCATTACCGCGGGCGATCGACTGGCGGATTTCCTGCTTGAGCGATTCGTAGCGCATCGGGTTGGTCTCGGCCGCGCTGCTGAAGGCGGTGCCGAGGACGATGAGGGTGGATAGCAATTTCATGGTTTCGGGAGAGATTCGGCGGTGCGGTAGGGAGCGATGATGACGGTTACCTTTGTTCCCTGGGGTGGCACGCGTTTTGGAAACGGCACCCAGACTTCGTCGCTGTCATTGTCGTTTCCGGGATAGTTGAGGAGCGCGGCCATCGATAGATAAATCGCAGCGACATCGCCGCTGGTCTCAGCGAGGAAAATGCCCTCGGAGAAATCCGAGCCGCCATAAACCCAGGGTCCGGCGAGCATGGAAGTGGTTTTGACGGCGTGCTGAATCCACTCATTGATGGGAATGCGGCGTGTTTCACCGCCGTCGGACCATTCCACATCGATCACGACTCGTGCTGCCGCCTTCACCTCGGCGGGGACATGTGGATACTCAGTGGGCACTTTCCCGTTTTCGTCGGGAAGAAGGTAGAGTTCCTTGGAAGGGGAGTAGCGCAGGAGGGTGAATGCGAGGTTCAGGTGGGTGGGTGAGACGGCGGTGGTAAGCAGCGATTCGTGGACCTTGCCTTTTTCATGGACGATGAGGAATTCCAACAGTCCTTCCGTCATGTTCACGAGGGTGGGGAAGCGGATTTCGCGGGTTTTCTGATCAAACACCACATCGCCGACCTGATAGCGTGTGGCGTCGATTTTTTTCACCGAGGGTGTCACGGGTTCCACGACTTGGTCGGGGGCGGGCAGTGACTTGGGTTCCACGGGTGACTGATCTTGGGCATGCGCGAAGGCAGCGAGTGCGGGGACGAGAATGAGGAGGCGGAAACGCATTTTCGGTGGGGCTGGAACGTTTGATTTCGCGAAGATCTTAGGCTGGACTAGGGCTTCGCCGGAGTTTTTTGAGGCTGGTTCAGGGCGGTTGCGAATTCGCTCCAACTGAGGCGTGTGACCCGGGAATTCAACGCGTTGAGCGGGTCTTCCACCTCGGTGAGAGCGGCGGGTGGGGTGTAGGCGGTGTGGCGGTCGAGATGAGTTTGGATCAGTTGAAACACGGATTTAAGCACCTCGTGGCGCAGGTTCTCTGCGGAATCGACCTTGAAGGAAACCACTTCCGTGGTGGTGGCCTTTTTGTCGGGACCCGCCAGCCAGAGGGCAACCGGAGCGGGGTTCGTTCCAGAACGGTTGGTCTGACCCAATGTGACCAGAGGTTTCACTTTGACGATGCCTGAGGAGCTTTTTTCCAAATCCCGGGCGACGGCTTCGAGCACGGGCGGTATGGCCTTGGCGAATTTTTTTCCGGTGCTGGCATGGAGCGTGATCGCGATGGCGGCTTCCGGTTTCTGGTTCCAATCGGGCAGGGTCGCGCGGAGACGCTTGATCGATGAAATCGCGACGGAGGACTGCGACTCGTCCGGCCGAGTGAGATCCAGCACCCGCTCCCAGGCGAGCAGGGCGCGCTGTGGCTCGCTGGCCTCTTCGAGCGCGGTGGCGAGTTCGATCAGATGGTCGGAGCCGTTGGCGGACCTTTCGCCGTAAAGTTGGAGGGTCAATGGCGCTTGGAGGTCTCCCAGATCAATCGCTGGCACGGGGTTTTCCACAGGCAGAGGCGGTGGTTCCAGGGGCTGGATGACGGCAGGTTCGGAAATCGCGTGATCGAGCGGATCTGCCTGTGGCAGGGAGGACTCCGCCTTGATCCGGATACTTTCCAGGTGAGCCTCGGACGGCGGAGTGAGGAAGTCCATGTGGCGCGTATTTGCGAGCCACACACCAGCGACCACCGCGAGGGCGAGCAGGATGACCCATGGAATCGGAACGCGCACGCCGCTAGGGTGGCCCGGTCTCCGATGCCGGGAAAGCGGAAATCACCGCCGCACGGTAAAAACAAAACACCCCGCTCGGGTGACCGGGCGGGGTGCTTTGGGAAAGACTGAGTCCGTGGGATCAGTTGGCGCTCTTTACGAGAAGAGCGCGCTTGCCGACGCGTTCGCGGAGGTAGTGCAGCTTGGCACGGCGAACCTTGCCCTTGTTGGTGACCTCGATTTTCGAGATCCGTGGAGTGTGGAGCGGGAACACGCGCTCGACGCCCTCGCCGTAGGAAATCTTGCGAACGGTGAAAGCGGCGTTGATGCCGGATCCGCCGCGGGCGATGACGATGCCAGCGAAAATCTGGATCCGCTCCTTGTTACCTTCCTGCACCCGGCAATGGACCTTCACGGTATCGCCGACGTTGAATTCGGCGACGTCTTGCTTCAGCTGCTCTGACTCGATTTTCTTAATGATGTGCATGGGGTCCTCCTTGGCGGAAAATGAATGTGCTTCCAGCGTCGTCCTAGCCGTGTGCCCTGACGCGCGGGGCGGGAGAGCTACTGGATCGATTTGGCATTTGCAATCGCGAAATTGATCGAAATTCAGGGTTTGCCGTAAACCGCCGCGGGATCGAAGGATTTTCCGCTGCCGGTGGTCTCCAGTTGCGTCGTCCCTGGCACTACTTTCCGGTAGAAACATGAGTTCCGCCCAGTGTGGCAGGCTCCGGCACCGATCTGCTCGACCATCAGCACCAGTGCGTCTTGGTCGCAGTCCGTGCGAATTTCCACGATTTTCTGGGTGTGGCCGGAAGTCGCCCCCTTGTGCCAGAATTCCTTGCGCGAGCGGGACCAGTAAACCGCCTCACCGATTTCCAAGGTTCGCCGCAGCGACTCCTCGTTCATGTAGGCAAGCATCAGCGGCTCCTTGCTTGTCGCGTCGATCGCCATGGCCGGGATTAACCCGTCCGCGTCGAATTTCGGGGAAAAATCCGTGCCTTCCTCTAACTCCGACTTCTCTCTCCGGGGTGCAAACGTGACTTTCGTATCCATGGCCGGACCGTGAAACGGGCTCTGGAAGGTGTCCAGCCGAGAGTTTTTTTAGGATTTCGATGCCAGCTGAGTTAATCAGCCGGGCATGAAGGCCTTTAAAACGGCCTGAGTGATCTCCCTCCCATGGGGTGAAATTCTTCGCCAACCAGGATGGCCCGCCATACGACCGCATCGTGCCCATTTCGCAAAACTATCACCCCGCCAACGCTTGTGGAACGTCACTTTCCGGAGGCCTTGCTATACGACTGGAAAGAACCGCCAGTCGTATAATTGGAAGTTAGGTGCTTACAGGTCTTCCAGCCAGCAACGCCGACTTTTATACTGACCATGCGGAGCCTTCTTCAGCGTCCACCGTCCCGGCGAAATTTCCGTTAGCACGACGAAATCTCCGGCATGGACACCCGCCTTCCGGTAAAACCGCCCAATCGCACCACGCTCCCGAACCTTGTTGCCGTTGGTCATCAGGTCAGTCCGGAACCGCTCTCCGCTGGGATACGTCTCTATCGCCAGGTCTTCACCCGTTCTGATGCGCCCGCGCTTCACATGCTCGGTCAGCGTGAGCAGGTTCTGGTTTATCATTCCTTGCGTCACCTCCACGGGCAGTTCCCGCAGCTTGACGTCCAGTTGCACCTCGGACGTCGTCGGATTCACTGGTGCTACCTGCGGCGTCGTGAACTCTTTCATGCTGCTCAGTTCGGCTTCGATGCCCTGCACTCTCTTCTTCATTTCTTCAAGTTTCCCCGCTTTTTGGGTCAGCCCGGCTACTGTCGCCAGATCCCGCTTCCCGGCTGCATCAGCGATTTGGCTCATCGTGGCTTCGATCATTTCTTCTATGGTGGTTGTCGTAGTCATGTAGTCAGGTTGGATCGGGTTTGTCAGTCTGTCCAGATCTTTTTCAACATTTCAACTTTTTCAACGCGCTCTCTAAACTCCACGAACGCGCCTACCAATAAAGGGCGCAGCCGAAGTCTCCGCTATCGCTCCGACTTAGCAGCCCATTCGATTGTTCAGGCGCGAAAAACCCTCAAAGAATCTCTGCGATGAAGTTTTCCTTCTCGAAGATGGAAAACGCCTCGGGTTCTTCTCCGGTGCCGAGGAAACGCGGCGGGATGCCGAGCTGGTCGTGGATGGTCACGGCGATGCCGCCTTTTCCTGAGCCGTCGAGCTTGGTGACGATGAGGCCGTCGAGCG
The DNA here is from genome assembly GCA_051648225.1 of Luteolibacter sp. Classification (GTDB taxonomy): domain Bacteria; phylum Verrucomicrobiota; class Verrucomicrobiia; order Verrucomicrobiales; family Akkermansiaceae; genus Luteolibacter. Next base: position 7,054 of record JBOFET010000173.1, on the reverse strand, counting down.
GGCTGGCTTTGTGGAATTCCTTGGCTTGGTTCATCGCGTTTGAGCCGGTGGTGGCGTCCACGACGAGCAGTGTGAGATGCGGCGCGGTCTCGTCCTGTTTGGCGAGTGTGCGGCGGATTTTTCCGAGTTCCTCCATCAGATTGTGGCGGGTGTGGATGCGGCCGGCGGTGTCGCAGATGAGGAACTGGGTCTTGTCGGCGATGGCTTTCTGATGGGCGTGAAAGCAGACGGATGAAGGGTCGGCATTCGGATTTCCGGTGACGACCGGGAGGCTGAGCCGCTCGCCCCAGCGCTTGAGCTGCTCAACAGCGGCGGCGCGGAAGGTGTCTGCGGCGGCGAGGATGACGGTGCGTTTGCGCTTGGTGAGCCAGAGACCAAGCTTGGCGGAAGAGGTGGTCTTGCCGGTGCCGTTTACGCCGACGACGAGGATCACGAACGGCTTGCCATCGGCCCGGGGTGTGGGTGGGAGGAAATTGTCAGGCAGCCGTTTCGCAAGCTGGCGGCGGGTGACTTCCACGACATCGTCCCCGGACACTTCACGGCCGAGGGCGCGCAGCTCGTCGATGATCGAGGTGGTAAGCCCGATTCCAAGATCGGAGCTGATCAGGTCTGCCTCGAGGTCGTCCCATTGGATTTCCGCGCGGTTGGTGATCTTGTTGAAGAGGGATTTGAAAAAGCCAGCCATGAGTGCGGCGGCAGACTAGCGGTCGCGGCAGGCGGGTCAATGGCATTGCAGCGGGTAGCGGATCACTGGCGGCTGATGCGCAAGCGTAGGAAACGGCGGGTTGGATCGCCGGTGTCGAGCGGGTCGCGGGCACGCATGGATTCGGTGGTGCCCGGGGTCATGATCTCCAACAAAGCGGGCCGCCACGCCACGAGGTCTTCGGAGGATTCCACCTCATAACGGATGCCGGGAAGATTTGCGGGGCGGGTGAAATGGAATGAGAGTCCGTCCAGATCGCGTGTGGGCGCGGGCCGGGGTGTGAACTGCCGGGGATGCGTGCCGAGGGCGTATTCGGTAAGATTCGTCTGGCCGTCGTTGTCCGCGTCGGCGAGGTCGTCGGCGAGGCCGTTGGTTCGTTCGGGTTCGCTAAAATGGATGGATGTCCATGCGATGTAGTCATTTCCGGGAGCGATGATGAGGATTTCGCTGGCGATTCCCTGGCGGTTCGCGTCTTCCACGACGGCTGCCACCAGGTAGGTGCCTGGCGCAGTCGGGGGAGTGGGATTTCCGTTGTAGGTGATGACGACGGCAAGGTTTTCCGGCGATGTCTTGACGGTCACCGACTTCGGCATGCCGTCGAAAGTCTGGCTGAGGTTTTCCAGGACGACGGATGCGGTTCCCATGGGCGAACTCACGACGGCGGTGCTAGAAATTTCCGTGTGGCGGGCGGTGATGAGGAAATTTTCACCTGCGGACTCGGCGGTGAAGAGTCCTGCCGTGTCGATGGAGCCTCCGCCGTTGTTTTCCCAGAGGATGGAGGAGGGCTGGGCGACTAGGGTGATACCAAACTGGTCCACCAGGGTGGCGCTGAACTGCTGAGTGGTGCCGACGGGCACAACGGCAGTCGATGGACTGACAAAAAGCTCGGTCGCCGTGGGCACCACCCGCAGTCTGACGGTGCTGACGGCGGATAGCCCCCAAGTGTCCCGGGCGGTGACGGTGATCTGGTAGTCGCCCGGCCCCTCGAAGGTGGCGGTGCTGGATTGTGCCTCATGGGTGGCGTTTTCAGAGAAAGTCACCGGATGTGGCGGCGTGCCGGTAACCGCCCAAGTGTAGGTGAGGTCGTCGTCATCGCCATCATCGGAGGCGGACACGGTGAGCGTGGTGGAAGCGGTGCGGATGATCTGATAGGTATGCGGCGAATCGATGATGGAAGCGGTCGAAGTGGAGGTGGCGGCGTAGGTGATAACGGGCGGTTGGTTGGGTAAGCTGTTGCTGCCATACAAGGCGACGTTGTCCAGATACCAGCCAGGGCTGGCGGTGCCGTTGTTGGTGGCGATGCGCCAGCGGACCCGGAGACTCTTGCCTGCGTATTTGGCGGTGTCGGTGAGAAGGATCACGGTTTCGACCGGGCCGTTGCTGTTGCCGGACCAAGCCCGTTGGCCGGCGAACTCGTTGCGGGAGGAATTGCTTCCGGCCGAGCTGACGGTGGAGTTGTAGCCGTGACTGGCGAAGGATGCACCCGAGCCTGAGGACTCCACATCGAACCACGTGTAGCCGCCATTGGTGGTGAGTTCGAGTTTTCCGACATCGAGATCGGTTTGCAGGTTGTAGCTGTGCCAGAATCTCAACTGAAGATGGGTGGCAGTTGTGGGCACGACGAAGGTGGGAGCGGTGAGTTGGGTGGTGGATTTGTTGGAGTGGCCCGGAGCGAAATAGGATTTCGCGAGGGTTTCGCCCGGCGTGACGACTCGGGACCAGTTGTTGGAACCGGTGGTGGCCTTCCACGCCCAGCCATTGAGTGAGCCGTCGAAATTCTCGCTCCAAAGCGGCGAGAGCACGGTGAATCCGCCGGGAAGGATGAAGGTTTCGGAATCCGGATGGGTCGCGACCACGTCCCAGGCACCCGGTGCCGCGCCGGTGAGTTCGAACTGGCAGCGGAGTCTTTCTCCAACCATCCGGATGCTGGTAGCGAAAATGTCGCTGTGGCCGTGGCGGGTGAGCTTCACCGAGGTGTCCGCACGCAGTCCGCTGCCGGTAACGTCCACCGTGACGCTGGTGGCCGGGGCGTTGTCCGGAGTCATCGAGGAGAAGACGAGCGGTGGCGGAGTGGCGGAGGCTCCGGAGATCAGCAGCGAGTAGTGCTGCGAGTCACCGGCAAGTGTTCCGGAGAACGAGACCATCGCATGATAGACGCCTGCGGCGGGCGGCGCGGCGATCCGGACCTGCTCGACATTGTCGGTGTGGTTGGTGCCGGTGGTGGCTGGCAGGTTCATGGAGGCTTGGGACCAGGTGCCGATGAAAGGCATCACGAAGGGGAGGGCGTCGGTCCCGTCCGGGGCTGTGATTTGCAGGTCCAGGTTGTTGACCAGGTGGGCGCTGCGGGAGTCGGAAGTGGAGGTCGAAATGCTGGCCGGATCCGTCCAGCAAAGCGTCGCGGAAATGGGTGAAACGCCATCCCAGACGAAGGAATGGGTTTGGGTGATGATGGTGGAGCTGAGTTCGCCCTCGGAGATGCGTTTTTTGTGCGGGTGGTCGTAGTGGTCGCGGATGTGGTCGGCGGCGGACTGGACGTTCACGAGTCCCCAGCCGAATTTGTAGTCCGGCCCGGCATTTCCCAAGTCGTCGGCGGTGTGGATGAGCAATCCTTTGAGCGTACTGGAGCGCATGGCTTGGCCGGGGAAAAGGCTGCCGAATTGCTGGACGAGCAGCGCCGCCGAGCCTGCGGCATTCGGTGTGGCCATGCTGGTTCCGTTGTAGGTGGCATAGGCGGTGTCGCTGGTGTTGATCGAAGAGTAAACGGTGCTTCCGTTCGCGACGAGATCGGGCTTGATCCGACCGTCATCGGTGGGTCCCCAGGAGGAAAAGCTGCTGGCGAGCGCCACGGCAGGATCGCGCAGGCCGCCGGTCGCAGCATCGGTGACGGAGCCGATGGTGATGACATTTTTTGCAATCGCATTGTAACCGATCGTGTCGAATCCACTGCGGTAGGTTCCATCGCCTGCTGGATGCAGGGACGCGCTGTAGGGGAGGGCTGCGCCGCCGGGTGACAGCGAGACGTTCTGCCCGGGTGTCGGGTTGTCGAGCCGATCATTTCCGGCGCTGCGGAAAACCAAATAGTATGGGGCGTCGAAAGCGAGCGCATCGCTCTCCCGGGCGTTTTCGTTGTAGCGTCCGAAGTCGTCTTCGATCTGGGCGGTGCCCGCGCCATACCACTCCCAAGTCCGGGTGGAACTGCCGACATAGTTCCACCCGCTCACGAAGCCGTAGCTGTGGTTCGAAAGATAGATTTTGTCCGGTTCTCCCGGATAGGTGGCGCCCGCAGCGGTCATTTCCGTGATGTCGGAGAGCCAGTCGTAGGACTGGACCGAAGCGGCTGGAGCCATGCCTTTGGCTGCGGAATTCATGCCTGAAGCGATGAGCGTGCCGCCGACGTGGGTGGCGTGGTTGGCGGAGGTTGACCCGTCCATCACGGTGAGGCGGCCACCGAATTCCTGGTGAGTGGCGCGTCCGGCCCCGGCGTCCCACAGGCCGATGGTGACGCCTGCTCCCGTGAGTGAGTGGGGCGAGGTCCAGAGCTGATCCGCTGCAGTGGAAACAGCGGCGTTCAGGTTCTGGGTGGTGAAATAGAGCGGGTGGTCTCCGGTGAAATCGGCGATTTCCTGAATCCGACCGTTGGCGGAAACACTGCGCAGAGGAAGCCCGAGACGGGATGCTCGGTCGCGGGCGTTCTGTCGGCGCTTGGTGTCGGCCACCTTTAGACGCGCAACGACCTTGGCCCGGTCAGCGGGTCTGGAGAGTCGGACGGTGGGGTCCGAGAGCATTTCGGCGAGCCGTTCCTGAGCGATCAGCGGGCAAGCGAGAAAAATGCAGACAAGACCCGCGAGCGGGGGGGAGGGGAGACGCATCTCGCCGCGCACTTTAAAGTCAATGGTTTGGAGAACAAGAATTTAAAGGCCTGCTACGTCATCGCGTAGTCATGACGATTGCGAATTCCGAGGAAACAAATACGGTCGCGGGGTCGATGCCGAAGATCCGAGTTCTCCCAGACATTCTCGCCAGCCAAGTGGCTGCGGGTGAGGTAGTCGAGCGCCCGGCTTCGGTGGTCAAGGAGCTGGTGGAAAACAGCATCGACGCGGGAGCCCGGGAAATCCGCGTGGACATCGACCGGGGCGGCACGGCGTTGATCCGGGTGAGCGACGACGGTTGTGGCATGTCGCGCGAGGACGCATTGCTCTCCCTGGAGCGTCATGCCACCAGCAAACTGCGGACGGCGGGTGACCTGGCGGCGATCTTGACGCTGGGATTCCGCGGAGAGGCGGTGCCGAGCATCGCCAGCGTGTCGCGGTTCCGGCTGGTGACGCGGGAGACGGACTCGATTTCGGGGACGGAAATCGTGGTGGACGGGGGGAAAGTCCGCGACGTGCGGGATGCGGGTTGTGCGCCGGGCACGGTGATCGAGGCGAAGGCGCTTTTTTACAACATGCCGGCGCGGCGGAAATTCCTGCGGGCGGAAACGACGGAGTCGGCTCATGTCGAGCATCAGCTGCGGCTGCATGCACTGGCCGCGCCGAACGTGCGGTTCCGGCTGCGGCGGGATGATCGGGAAGTCTTTGATTTGCCCCCGGCGGCGAAGGCGGTGGACCGGGTGCGGCAGTTGCTGGGACCGGAAGCGTCGCGCGAGTTGATCGCGCTGCCGCAGACACACGGCAATGGGATTTCCGTAGCGGGATTCGTGTTGCCGGCCAGCCACGCGCGGAAGGGCAGGCGACACCAGTTTGTATTTCTAAACGGCAGACCGGTGGAGGACGCGGTGATTTCGAGGGCGCTGGCGGAGGGATTCCGCGGCGCGGTGAGCGATGGGCTGCATCCTGCGGCTTGGTTGTGGATCGATCTGGAGCCCACGCTGGTGGACGTGAATGTGCACCCGGCGAAGCGCGAGGTGCGCTTTCACCGACCGGTCGATGTGCGGGATGCGATTTTGGAGGCGGTGACGAGTGGATTGCGGCCAGCTCCCGCCGTGCGACCTGTGAAGCCCGAGCAGACGATCCGCCATGAGATTGCGCGGACGGTTGAGAGGAATGCCCCAGCGGCTTCCATTTTCCGCGTGCCTCAGCCGGTTCTTGCCGATTGGCCGGGAGTTCTGCCCGGACCCGGCGCGGACCCAGTGGGGCCGACGGCGACCCCGAGCGGAAAAACTCCCGAATTTCGGTTGTTTGGTATGCTGCATCATCGGTTCGTTCTGATGGAGAGTGACGACGGGTTGGTGCTTTTTGACCCGAAAGCGGCTTGGGAGAGGATTTTCTATGAAAAGTTACTCAATCACGGTGACGGGGTTTTGGAAACTCAGGGATTGCTCGTGCCGGTGCTGCTCGAGCTGGATCCAAGGGATCTCGATCTGGTGCTGCGCGAGCGGATGGCGCTACAGGAAGCGGGAATCGAGGTTGAGGCTTTTGGCGGTAATACGTTGCAAGTAAGAAGCTTACCCGCCTTCCTGTCAGTCGATGATCCCAGGCCGTTTCTCAGTGGGTTGATGGATGAGTTGCTGCATGATTCCGCTCCCGGCACGAGATTTGCGATCGAACGACTTGCCCGGGTGTTGGCGAAACGGGCTTCCGTTTTGTGTGTTCCGAGGCTGGCAGAGACTCAAGCGCTGCTGGAAAAGCTGTTTTCGTGCGAATTGCCTTACTGCGCCGCAGATGGGCGTCCGACGCTCACAGAATTAAGTTTGAGAGAGTTGGAGCGTCGGTTCGGAAATGGAAAGACCTAACGACGGCGGCGGTTGAATGAGAATCCCAAGGCGGATGCGCCGGCGGCGAGCAGCGTCGCCGAGCATTCGGGGACGTTCGCTAACTGGCCAGCTGCGCTGATGTCCGGCGAGAATCCATTGAGGGCGGCCCAGATTTGGGCCAGATTTACTTTTGTCCCTTGCTGTTATCATTACCGCCGAGGTCCTGATTGAGGCGACTGGATGTATCTAGGACGTAGCGGAGCGGCGTGTTCTCGGTCATTGGCGATCGCGGAGAAGGAGAGCTGGAAACTAAAGTAGTAGTCGATGTCGGTTCCGCCGGTGGTGAGATCGTTCAGCGCTCCTCCGTCCGCCACGCTGTTGACCGCTTGGTAGTTGTAATTTGTGGCACTTGCCGTGTAGGTATAAGTCGTCGTGAGGGTAGTGATGGTCGTTGTGTTCGGGAAGGTGTTGCTTCCGGTTCCAGCGTCGTAGATCCTCAGAATTACGTTTTTGGACGGGGTGGCTACGCCCAACAACGCGTCAACAGAGCCGTTCAAGCCCGCGTCGATGCCGACCCAGAGGTTTCGGTCGAACTTGATCTCGTTGCTATTACCTCCACGGTCATCAAGCCGAACACGGAATGCCAAAGAGCCATCGGT
>JBOFET010000172.1:0-5493 GCA_051648225.1 Luteolibacter sp. | reverse complement strand
CTGACGATCAGGTTCCCAGCAAGAATGGCCAGCGGCGGGACGGAGAAGGCAATCCACAGCGGCGTTCTTGGAATTTCCGCTGGAGGAGTAGGTCCTGGCATGTCAGACGGTTCGTTCATGGCTTCAGGACCAGACGTTCATTGGATCGCCGGAGGCTCTGTGATTTGAGGGCCATGAGCAAGCGGTGATCCAGATTCTTTCAAATCATGAAACCACCGATTTACGGATGTCAGGACGAAAGATTCGCCGTCATCCCAGCCTCGCCGAGTGACTTAGAGATCGGAAAACGAAGCGATTGAAGAGCGGCTAACTCTTGCTTCATCTGCGTGGCTTTGCGGGCTTTGGAGAGGCGACCTTATTGTCGCCTTTTACCCTGCCGCTATCGAGGAAAGATACAGTATGGCCTCTCCAAAATGAGGTTAGATCTCTCGGTTTCATATCAATAAGCTCACGCGAGGCTCGACTTCATTTACAAACAAAATGTGCTGGCACACCGCTTCACTCCCTTTGCGCGGCCCCATTTGGGTTGGTTGCTGGATCGCGACCTGAGTGAGTTTCTTTGCCCAAGCAGACTGCCGCTCGCAAGCAGGATTGGAGCGGCAGTCCTTAGACGGCTGGTTCGGGATTACCGCTGATTGAGCGGAATCGCGATGTCCATGACAGCATCGGTGCTCTTGAAGTGATCTTCGAGCTCGGCTTTGCCCGTTAGGAGATTGACGTAATAAAAGCCGGTGATCCCGCCGACCGTTAGCACCGCAAAGGCCTGATTGCGCACAGTGATCCCGCCGCGAAGTGTGCTGTAGATGTCGAGGCCAGCCACTTCACCCGTATCGAACGTGAGCTTGCCAGTCGCGCTGAGGGTGCCGTTGTTGGCGGGTGCCTGCGCCGCGATCTGGTCAAGTGTGGCATCGAGGTCGAACAGCGTCGTTGCCGTGCTGGCATCAAGATCGTTGTTCGTGTAGGCGGCTCCGACGATCCCCAAGGCGATCGCGGGCGGCGTGTAAGTGAGTGTCCCATCAAGGAGGGTGGTGCCGCCTCCGTTGACATTGTGCCGGAGGTTCTGGCCGGTGTTGCTGATGATGCGCAGCCGATCAGCTGCCGGGTTGAAGTCCACACCGAACGCGGTGCCGTGGAGCGCCACCGTCAGAACGCTGACCTTTACGGCCGTTGCGGTCATCGTATTGAGGGTGTAAACACCGCCTGCGTTGCCGACGCCGTAGAGCAGTCCGTCCTGCACCCGGTAGTCGATCCCGATGAGTCCCGTGTCGCCCGTGAGTCCGGAAATCGCGCCGATGTTACGGGTGCGCTTAGGTGAATCTTCACTGAACCAGACGAGCCGATTGTCACTGGTGAGACCGATGACTACGAGATCGTCGCCACGGTCGCGGTCATGGTTGCGATTCTTATTGTCTGCATGCATGACCGCAGGTGCGAGGACTGCAAGCAAGGTGATGAGGGATCGTTTTTTCATGGAATCTGTGTTTCTGGTTTTGCTTTTTTTCGCAGCCGACTGTCTGGATGACGGGAATGGACGGCTGGTTTCCAAATCGATACGACGGTCGTGGTCTCCTCGGATGCATTTGTTTTTGATCCATGGAGGTGCCTGGATTTTATGGCTGGAGCTCGCCGGTAAAATCGGGCTTTCCGTTCGGGCAGATCTCTCGCGCCTCATTGGCCGCCCTTTGACCTGGGAACTCCCCACGCTCCCTTGGGGTTCGTCGTTTTTGCTCCTGTCCAAAACAGCGATACGCCCTAGCTGTTTTTCAAAGCGCACTGATGGTGCTCATGGATGGCACCTACTCACCGGAATGTTAGTCATTTTCTACCATCGATGCAATCGTGGAAATCCGACGTCGAAGACTGGTTGGCATCTTGAACTTCGGCACAGACATGGATGAATGGGTAGAAGTCCGTGAGAAACAGTCCTTGTCGCGAATATCGATAAAGACATCTCCATGAACGATCCCAGTCAATGTGGCACAGCTCCAGATTCCAGTCGTCTCATTGTATCGCGGTTCTGAAATCGGATCTGAGTTCTTGCGCTCGTTCAATACGACTAACGCGGCGATTGCCTTGACTTGCTCCGCAGTCAACGTTGGAGGTTCTGCGCTCAGATGGCCGACGCTGAGAATGGAAATCAGAAGGATGACGGGCGTTTTCATTTCGTGGCTAACGATGCGGCTTGTTCTCCGGTCTTATTCACGAGACACCAAGATCCCGAACAAATTCATCGGAATCACGGAACTTGTCGATGCCCAACTGATCTCTGATAATTTCTCGAACGAGCTGCCGAACTTCCTCATCAGTCCAACTTCGCTCCTCCCTCAGCTCATTCGCCTTCTGTGCCACCGCTATGGATACAAGGTCTCGCACAGTCGTTGGGGAAAAGATCCAGCCACGCCCAAAACGAAGGTCAGGTAGTGCGACAAGGGAGGAATCTTGTCGGAACGAATCCCAAAGATGCGACCGACGTGACCCGGGAGACAGAGCGCCAATCCGAGTGTGGAGCGCTACCTCAGAACGACTCATGCCAACCGACCTCATCAGACTGGCTCGGACATGGTGAAAGGCTCGAAGGGAAATACATGCTCTCCGATCCTGTGCTGACCTCACAGCCATTTGAACGTGTGAAATCAACTGTGCCGGAGTGATCATTGCCGCAGCCTCAGCATCGGGAATGGCTATTCCAAAGGCCTCCTCAACGGCGATTACTAACTCTACGGCGTCGAGTCCCATAATTTCTTGGAGAACGTTCGATGTGCGCCCACCGGCGCGGTTGAATGGATGTTGAAATGAAATTGAAAAGCTTCTGGCTGGTGCGTCACGATTTGTTCGCCTTGTCGGTCTTGAAGGCTTTAACAGGCGTAGCTCCTCCACATATGTCACACAGGTGCTTGATGATCCTCTCCGTGCGCCCAGGGAAGAGGTTGTCGCCGAAGGCGATCATCCCACCCGTTACCCAAAGCATCAGTAACCCCATGAGAGGCATAAAAATCGTCCACACGAAAAGAACCGAGATCAGCAGAATCGCGCAGCACCACACAGCCATGAACATCTGAGCGAACCTCCCGTAACGAAATGATCCTACGATACGGCTGCCCGCACAAGTGGTCTCTATCCGACCTGTGAAAAGCGGTGAAAAGGGGTCCCAGATGACTCCTGTGCCGTAATAGACAAGAATCTTTCGACCAACAACATCACCGTATGGACCGATGGTAAACGGTGACGTATTCGGAAGCATGTCGAGAAGACTTTTCAGCAGATCTTGCTCTGTGCAGTTCGACTCAAAGGCGACTTCTGGGTGCTGCACATAAAGCTGCTCCACCTGCTTCGGCATCAATTTCCAGAGAGACATGATGGGCATTTCTTAGGCGAGCGTTAAATGTGCGCCCACCGGCGCGGTTGAAGGGATGTTGAAATGAAATTGAGGAGCTTATGGCCGGTTGGTGCGTCACGACTTGTTATGCTCTTCGTATTCTAGCGTTGGTGTGTGCATTGAATACCGCCGTGATCTGCTCGCATTTCCGAGGTAGAGCCTGATCGACTGGCAACTCACCGCAAGGCTCAGCAATGGCTGGATCTGCGCCAGCGTCAAGTAGGGCGATGATAAGCTCGACATAGCCTCCGCTGGACGCTTTGTGCAACGCGGTCTCTCCCAAGTTATCTTGAAGGTCGAGATTCGCACCCGCCTGGATGAGTGCCTGGCATACCTCCCGATGACCGAGTTGGGCCGCTGCATGAAGGGGTGAGTCGCCCGTTGCGGTTCCGTTGGGATTGGCACCCTTCGACAAAAGCCATCGAGCGACATCCGCCCGGTTTTCTGTCGCGAAGAAGTGCAAGGCCGACTCAGAGCGACCGAAGACGGGTTGGTCAATCAAGCTGGGGTGTTTCACAAGCAGTCTTGCCGCCAAAGCAAGATCCGACACCAGTGCGGCGCGAAACTCGGAGGCAAGGTTTTTCATGCTCGATTTCTTTGGCATAACCGTGAAATTAATAGCGCCTCATTAGGTGATATCCAGCAGAGAGGTATGGTGGGGAGGCTGACGCAAAGGATTGATTTTACGAGGAAATTGTTCGGTAAGGTTCGTAGATCAGGCTTGGTCAGTTGGTGGGTTTCCGTGGGATCTGCTCTGGCGGATATCGCGGAGGGACGGGAAGGAGTGCCGGGCTGCCATAGGCCATGAATTGGCAATGGGGACGTGCTGAGGCACATTTCATCGGCGGTTCATGGGCTGGGGCGATTCGGAGATCACCCCTCCTTGTTTCGGCGTGCTACTGTGCGTTGGGTGTCTGGAGGGCCATTGCTGCGGCGTTGGTGTTTCGGAGCTTCCATGGGGTCATGATGAAGGGGGGAATGGGTCTATGCTGCCGCGCGTGATGATTTGTGATTCTGTGGGGTAAGGAGTGGCGACCTTATTGTCGCCTCTTTCTCAGCGCCTGACGAAGAGAGGGACAGTAAGATTCCTCCTCCTGATTCGACAGGTCCTCATGCACGGCAGTATAGTCCCTTGCCGCCTTCAGGGTTGGCCCTAGTGGGTGGGGAGATGGGGCAGAACGCTAACCGGGACGGCTGTGCTCCGTGAGGGGTTTTCAGGGAGCTTGGGCTTGGCGGATGTAGGGGATGAGTTCGGGCCATTTGGTGAAAACCAGGTCGGGGAAGCACTCGCCGGGGCGACGGGAGTCGGGGTGGCCGGTGAAGAGTGCGGTTTGGAAGCCTGCGGCTGCGGCGGGGAGGATGTCGTGCAGGGGATCGTTCCCGACGAAGAGTGTCTCGGCGGGGGAGATGCCACGACCGGCGAGGCGATCGGTGAGGATTTGGTAGAGCGCGGGTGACGGTTTGGCGATGCCGTGCTGGTAGGAGAGGATGGTGAGTTCGGGGGCAAACAGGTCGGAAATGCCGCCGAGCGCGGTGAGGGTGTTTGATTGGGCGTTCGAAAGGAGGCCGAGTGAGAGACCGGAGCGGGCGAGGGTGCCGATGACTTGCTCCGCGCCGGGCATGGGGCGGGCGGGATGCCAAGCGGCTTCAAGCGCCTCGACGAGGGCGGTGGTGTCGGTGCCGCTGGGCAGGTGAAGGATTTCCCGCCAGAGGACGCGGAGGTCGATCTCGGGAAACTCGACTCCGGCAGCGGCATGGTGGCGGAGCACGGCGGCGTGCAGCTCGCTGCTGGGAGAGGTGGGCGGGGTGTGGTGGAAGCTGCGGAGGATGTCGCGCAGCACGGGATCTGCGAAGGGGTCTGGCTGGGCACCGCCGGGTGGGGCGATGAGCAGGGTGCCGTAGATATCGAAGATGACGGCGCGGCAAGCCTTGGGTAAGACGGGTGCTGGCTTGAGGGCGGTGAGCAGGAAGTGAAAACGGTCGGGGGTGAGGGGGGCGCTGAGGATGCGCGCCGGGGAAAGGGGGGACCCGGGGGCGGCGGGCTGGAGAGTTAGCTTTCGATAGAGCGTGCTGAGAGCCTGCTGATAGCTTGCGAGCGAGTAGGGGGTGAGCTGGTC
>JBOFET010000171.1:0-1675 GCA_051648225.1 Luteolibacter sp. | reverse complement strand
GGATTACAAAAAATGCGGCGCACGCATCCGCAAAGCCTAAGCGATCATGGACAGTCACGACGTTGAAAACTACTTCCGGCAGCATCGCAAAACGCTCGCCGTGGTTTTCCTGATGATCGGGATGCTCTCGGTTTCCGGATTTTTCATGGGCTTAGTGCAAACTGAAAAACAAGAGGTGCAGCGTTTCCCCGTGCAGCATTCCGCAGTAACCGCCGCGCATGCCGCCAACCTGCCGACTGCACCGAAATACGGAGAAATCGCCGTCAGCGACTGGTTGGCAAACCGCGATTGGAAATTCACCCTCGCCAACTTGCCACGGGCCAACGCACCTGCAGATTCGACGGAAGCTACCGAGTCCGAGCGCCAAGCCGCCATCGCCCACCGCGCCTCACTTCGCGCCTACGATGGTGCGCCGCCAGTGATCCCCCACGGCATCGACACCCTCAGCAGCGCCGCCTGCATTTCCTGCCACGGCAGGGATGGCAACCTCGTCATCAGCGGTAAGCGTCCGGCGGAAATCAGCCACCCGTGGGTCACGAATTGCACCTCTTGCCACGTCCCCGCTGATGGCCTACGCCAAATCACCGCGTCGAAAACTACGCGTCTCAATATCGAAAATACCTTCCTCGGCAAACGCTCGGCTGGCTCAGGCCCGCGTGCTTACGATGGCGCACCGCCCACCACGCCGCACCCGGTATGGATGCGCCAAAATTGCATGGCCTGTCACGGCCCAGGCCGCGAACAAGCGATCCGCACCTCCCACCCCGAGCGCGAAAATTGCCTCCAGTGCCACGCGCCAAACGCCATTTTCGACAACCGCGAAAGCTACCCCACCAACCCCAAGCCGCCAGTCGTGAAATGAGCGGAATCAGCCGCCGTGAGTTATTCCGCTCCATGTTTGGCCGGAGGATAGCTTCCCAGCCCGTCACGGAAAGCGAGCTTCCAGTTTCACCGCCACCTGCCGTCTGGAAGCCCGATCTTGCTGGAAATCAGAACGGGGATACCTCTCAGCTCGCGCTCATCCTCGATCGCTTCTGCCTCGCTCACCAAGGCTCGTTTTGCAGCGTCTGTTCCGAGCGTTGTCCTGAGCTTGGTGCCATTCAGACAGAGAACGGAAAACCCCGCATCAATCCCGAGTTCTGCACCGGTTGTAAAATTTGTCACGATGTCTGCCCAGCTCCGAAGAACGCCGTCTTCTTCGTTTCCCGCGCTCCACGCTCCGGCATGATCGGACGCACCGTCACCGAAACTCAACCTGACTCCCATGTCTAACATCCCACCTCTGCCAGACCTCCTGCAGTCCGACATCGACGAAGCCACGCTGCACCAGTTGATCACCGACATCGGCACACACACAGAGATTCTCGAAATCATCCCCAAGCACACGCCGGGCTACGTGCCGGAAAACCCGACACCGCTCCAGCTCGATGAGGCATTTCAACTGCTCACGAACCGTAGCGTCCGCGGCCTCCAGCTCCGCTACCGTCACCAGGGCAAAACGTGGTGGGACACCATCCTGCCGCTGCCGGGTGAGCTTTTCCGTATCGTGCGCATCGAGCACGATTTCTAGCCGCTTATTCCTCATCATCCTTTTTGAAAAAACGCGGAGCGTGCCAGATGGACCATAACGCAGCTCCCGCAATCCATAGCCATGCGGCATACTCGTAATGAGTGA
>JBOFET010000170.1:0-1642 GCA_051648225.1 Luteolibacter sp. | reverse complement strand
AATGAGCTGGCGGCTGCCTTCGAGCAGGCTTTCCACACTGTCGCCAAGCCCGGCGAGCAGGTAAGTACTGACTTGCCCGCGGCCGAAGACTTTCACGGCGGCGGTGAAGGCTTCCATATAATAACTCATCGGAACCTCGGCTTTTCCGGGCATGATCCGGTGGCGGACGGATTCGTCCCACGCTTCGAGGTGCATGCCGAGCGAATCGACACCGTTCGCGCGGAGTTTCACAAACCAGTGGAAATCATCCGGCGGCTCGCATTGGGCTTGGATGGGAAGATTCGTCGCCTGCTTGATGGCGTAGGCGGCAGCGGCCAGCACGGCGGCACCACGATCGGAGGTCGGCGGGGTGCCGGTGGTCATCACGACGTTGTCGATGCCATCTAACTTCTGAGCGGCGGCGGCGACCTCGGCAAGTTGCGCGGGGGATTTTTCCTTGATGGTGCGGCCTGCTTTGAGCGACTCGCCGATGGCGCAGAATTGGCAGCGCGTGCTGGAATTCCCGTAGCGGATGCAAGTTTGCAGCAGCGTGGTGGCGAGCACGCGCTCTGAGTGGAGCTGCGCGATTTTCCAATACGGGATGCCGTCCTCCGTTCTGAGTCCGTAGAATTTCGGCTCCGGCGGAAACTGCACGGCAGCGATTGGTTCCGAGTCACGGAATAACATCGCGACGCCAGCCGCATTGACCGGCCCGGTGGAAAACGGCGAGGACGCAGCCCCACGCGTGTGGATCGGCACCATGATCGTCGTGCCTAACACCGTGACCGCCTTGTGGTCGGTCGGCCCCGCGCCGCCGCTGCGCGAGGGAGCGGTGGCATCAGCCTGTCCGACGCGCAGCCCGGCGGACTGGAGCTCAGAGAGCAGCCATTGCTTCTTCGAGGACAGGGCGGATGGGAAGTCGAGTGTCTGCATCTTGGGAAATTTCGGTGAGCGCGGGTCGCGGAGTTTTGTCCACACGGAGGTCGAAAAGATCCGGCCGGCTGTAATGGCCGACGGAATCCATCATGCGTTTCCGCTTGGTGATGAGGTCGAAGTCGAGATCAGCAATCGCCATGCCTTCTCCTTCGGTGACCGGTTCGCACAGATGCGATCCATCCGGCGCGATGATCGCGGAGAAACAACCTCCACGCAGCGCCTTCTGCTTGGCCGGATCCGGCGTGATTTCCGCGATCTGCTCGTCGGTGAGCCAGCCGGTGGAATTCACCACAAAACATCCCGCCTCCAGCGCGTGGTGGCGGATGGTGACTTCGATTTGATCGGCGAAAATCTGCCCGACCATCGAGCCGGGAAACTGCGCGCAGTGGATTTCCTCGCGGTCCGCCATCAGCGTGTAGCGGGCTAACGGATTATAGTGCTCCCAACAGGCGAGGGCCCCGACCCGCCCGACCGTCGTATCGACGGCGCGCAGGCCGGAGCCGTCGCCCTGACCCCAGATCATCCGCTCGTGAAACGTCGGGGTGATTTTCCGGCGTTTCAAAAGCAGATCGCCGTTCGAGTCGTAGATGAGTTGCGTGTTGTAAAGCGATCCGCCGTCCAGTTCGTTCACGCCGGCGACGAGCACCATCCGGTGGCTTACCGCCGCGCGGGAAAGCCGCTGGGCGAGCGGGCCGGGAACTTCCACGGCCTCGCGATACAACTTTTG
>JBOFET010000169.1:0-3394 GCA_051648225.1 Luteolibacter sp. | reverse complement strand
TGGGAATCGGCCTCGGTGCCTTGGGCATCGCGGCGTTGCTTCCTTTCGTCGTCGGCGGCGTGACGGATCTGGTCACTGGCCCGCGCAGCAAGTTCGGCGTGCGCCGGAAAATCCAGCGCATCCGTGACGCGGGGATCGTAGCTCCAAGATACGACGACGTGGAAGAAGAGCTGCGCGAGCAAGGCCTGCTCTAAGCCCATGCGCATCGCGGTGACAGGGACCACCGGCCGGGTGGGTGCCGCGCTGGTGCGGCACTTTTCCACCCGCCACGAGGTGATTCCCCTGCCCCGCCGGACCTGCGATCTGGCAGATCCGCGGTCTCTCAGGACCGCGCTCGACCAGCTCGCGTGCGACGTCTTCGTCAATCCCGCCGGCCAAACCTCGCTCGAAGAATGCGAGGACGATTCCACCCTGGCGATGCGGACCAACGCGCAAGCCCCGGCGGAAATCGCGCGCTGGGCCGCCGATCGCGGCGTGCCGCTCTATCACTTCAGCACCGACTACGTTTTCGGCGGTGAAGCCGAGGGCCTCCGCAGTGAGAGCGAAACACCCGCCCCGGTAAACACCTATGGCCGCAGCAAGCTCCTCGGCGAGCAGGCCGTGTTGGCGCATCCTCTCAACGCCGTCGTCCGCGTCTCCTGGGTATTCGGCCCGGACAAGGCCGCGTTCATCGACCAGATTTTCGACGCCGCGCTGGCGGGCAAGCCCCTCGCTGCGGTGGCCGACAAGTTCTCTCTGCCCGTTTCCACCGGAGACCTGGCGGGGTGGATGGAGCGCCTGATCGAGGGGAAAGCCACCGGAGTCATCCACGCCTGCCACTCGGGCGATCCCATCACCTGGCACGACATGGCCACCGCCGTCGTCGAGGAAATGGCGGCTTGCGGTCGCCTCGCGGGGATTCCTCCCATCCGGAAACAATCACTGGCCGAGATGACATTTTTCCGCGCCACACGCCCCCGCTTCACGGCCATGGCCACGCCCCGTCTGACCGCGCTTCTCGGCCACCCGCCACGGCCTTGGCGCGAGGCGCTAGCGGAGCATGTGCGCCGCCGTGACTCACTTCTCTAGCGGGAAACGAACCCGCGCGACTACGGGAAAATGGTCGGACACCAGCGGCCTGTCCTCGGAAATGATCGCCGCCTCCGCGATTTCCGCCCCGCCGCTCACCAGGATGTGGTCCACCTTGAGCGCGCCCACGCGGCTTCCGCTCCAGAGGTGCAGCGTGCGCCGGTCCGCCTCCCCGGAGCGCAGCGCCTGGTAGGTATCGAGCAGCCCGTTTTCCCAGATCCGCTCCTCTCCCGCAATGCGGGTGCGCCGGCCGGTCAGATGGATGAGGCCCGGGTTGGTCTCGTTGGCATTGAAGTCACCCATCACCGCCACTGGCTCGTCGGCGCGGCTGCGCGTATCGATGCGCGCGGCCATGAGCAGAGACGCCCGCGCACGGGACGCCTGATTCCGATGATCCCAGTGAGTGTTATATAAATAGAACCCCCGGCCCGTCGCCAGGTCGACCAAGCGCACCCACGCCGCCACCCGCGGAATTTCATTTCCCCAGCTTCGCGACCCCGGGACTTCCGGCGTGTCAGAGAGCCAAAACGTCCCGCAGTCCGCCCGATCCAGCCGGAAGCGGTCCTTCCGGTAGAAAATCCCCGCATACTCCCCGGCACGCGACCCATCATCCCGGCCCACGCCGAAAAACTCATATTCCGGCAGCGAGGCCCACAGATCCGCCACCTGCCCGTGCTGTGCTTCCTGCACGCCGATGCAATCCGGCCCCAGCCTGCGGACCATCCGCACCACCCCCGGCATCCGGTTCCTCCAAGCACGCGCGTCCAGATCGTTCGGCGATTCATAGCGCACGTTGAAGCTCATCAACCGCAATTCCACCGCGCCGTCCTCCCGCACCGGGACCGCCTTGGGCGTAGTCGGCACCCGTTCCCGGCGGCAGCCCGGCCCCGCGAGCAACGGCAAACCCAGCAGCAACCACCACCAAGCTCTCATCATCCCACAAGCGGTCTCACCGGCACACCCCGCTCCGCGAAGTGGCGCTTCGCCTCGCCCACCGTGTGCATGCCGAAGTGGAAAATGCTGGCCGCCAGCACCGCGTCCGCCTTGCCCCGGTCCAGCACGTCCACCATGTGGTCCAGATTTCCCGCGCCGCCGCTGGCGATGACCGGGATGCCGATGGCGGAGGAGACCGCTGCCGTCAGCTCAATGTCGTAGCCCGCCTGCGTGCCGTCCGAGTCCATGCTGGTGAGCAAAATTTCACCCGCGCCGCGCCGCCAGACCTCCTTGGCCCACTCCACGGCGTCCAGCCTCACCGGAGTGCGCCCGCCGTGGGTGTAAACTCCCCATTTCCCCGGGCCTTCGCGCTTTGCATCGATCGCGACGACGATGCACTGGCTGCCAAATGCCCGCGCCCCCTCATCCACCAGGCCAGGGTTCGTCACCGCAGAGGTGTTGATGCCCACCTTGTCCGCACCGGCGAGCAGCATTTCCCGCATATTGTCCACCGTGCGGATGCCGCCGCCCACGGTGAGCGGAATGAAGCACTTCTCCGCCGTGCGCCGGACGACATCCACCATCGTCTTGCGCTTGTCCGAGGACGCGGTGATGTCGAGGAAGACGAGCTCGTCCGCCTGTTGGAGATTGTAGGCGATCGCGCATTCCACCGGATCCCCGGCGTCGATGAGATCCACGAAATTGACGCCTTTGACGACACGGCCGTCAGTCACATCAAGGCAAGGGATGATTCGTTTCGCTAGCACGGCGCAAGAAAAGCGGATGAATGGCACCAGCGGAAGGCGGATTTCACCCCAAAAGCGCAAAGTTCCCAAAACAACCCGGAGAGAACCGCAGAAATCTCCACCCGGACCACCCCCTCCGCAGCGGGCGCGGAGAGACGCCCCTGCCTTGGGCAACCGCACGCGCCCCCACCATTCGGGGGTAACCCTCCGGGGGATTCGTGAAAGCTCAGTGAAGCTCGATTCATTTCAGTTTTTAAATTTATTTGATCTATCACGTACATCAATGACTTTGTGATGACCAAAAACGTTAATCATGATGACCTAAACGATCTTATTATTGGTTTTTAGAACAATTCAGTTTGGCATTAAAAACAGATAGTTTGACATTTTTACTATTTTGTAACAATTTTGAGTGTCTCCGTTTTCAATTTACCTCTTAAAATCGATGATCTCCGGCCCTTCATCCTACCTTCCGACTCTTGATGAATTCCTGGCCCACTGGGCTGCCGTGAATGCGGACTCCTTGGCCGGGAGCGGACTGGTCACGCGGGACGGCAGCACGCGGGCGGTGCTTGTGACCCTGCGCGACGCCTTGACCACCGCCGTGCAGGACGTGCAGACCCGCTTGAATGGGAAGGAGATCGCCC
>JBOFET010000168.1:0-1117 GCA_051648225.1 Luteolibacter sp. | reverse complement strand
CGGACCAGTCGTGGGCCACGGAAAAATCTTCCACTTGGTGAAGCATGATCGCCGCCCCTGACGAAAGCGTCATACAAGCGCTGGCTAACATGGCAAAGGCGAACCACTTCATTTCGCCCGAAGATGGCAGCGCGAATGATTTGCTCCAGAGAAAATTACCGCCAAGACTGTGCGTCCGCCCCATGAAAATCACCCGCACCCTCGCGACCTGCAAGACTCCGGATGGAGCCCAGCTCACGCTCCACGAGCACGACGGCCAGCACTTCCTCAAGGTCGCCGGACTGCAGTTGATGAGTACCACCGCGTCCTCGTCCGAAGAGCAAATGGCGGAACTCTCCTGCGCCCATCTGCCTGCGAGGCCGCGGATTCTCATCGGCGGGCTTGGCTTTGGATTCACCCTCAAGCGGGTGCTCGCGCTCACCGAGCCGGACGCCGTGGTCGATGTCGCAGAACTTCTGCCAGAGGTGGTCGCTTGGAACCGGGAATTTCTCCGCGAAGTGAACGGCATGTTACTGGACGACCCACGCGTGAGGATCCACGTGGGTGATGTTTACGATCTCATCGACCGCTGTGGAAACGACCGCTACCACGCGATCCTGCTAGACGTGGACAACGGCCCGGACCCCTTCGTGCAAAAAGGCAACGAGCGGCTCTACGCGCAAAAAGGGATCACCCGCATCAAGAACGCGCTGGAGCCGGAAGGCCGCGTGATTTTCTGGTCGGCGCATCCGGACAAGTCGTTCGCGCAATCGCTCAAAGGCACCTTCAAGCACGTGGAATGCATCAGCGCGAAGGCCTATCCGAAGGCGAAACGCTTCACCCACACGCTCTTCGTCGCGGACCGCGAGTGATATCAAGGCCGGTGCTTGATGAGGCGGAAACGGTCGTGATAGGTGCCGCCGCTGAATTTCCGACAGCAGTCGTAACAGGCCACCGCTCGCGTGATCGGCTTCACGCGGTGAATCACCGCGAAGCAGTTCGAGCAGATGTAGGAATGGTTGCGCTTCATCTTGCGGCGCTTGAAAGGCAGGTTGTGAAACGGCAGCTCACCGGCGATGCCCAGGTCCGCACAGGCATTCTGCCACTCCGGCCCGTGCGGATCGATGCGGCGGCGGCC
>JBOFET010000167.1:0-3333 GCA_051648225.1 Luteolibacter sp. | reverse complement strand
AAACTCTACTCCGTCGTTTACGAACTCATCGACCAAGTCCGTGAAGCCATGCTCGGCCTGTTGGAACCACTTACTCGCGAAACCGTCATCGGCCACGCGGAGGTCCGCCAGATCTTCAAGCTCAACCGCGGTCGCGTTGCCGGCTCTTTCGTCACCGACGGGCGTATCCATCGCAAGGCCCACGCCCGCGTCATCCGCGGCGGCACCCCGGTCTTCGACGGACGCATGTCCACACTCCGCCGCTTCAAGGACGAGGTCGAGGAAGTCCGCACCAATTTCGAATGCGGCATCCGCCTCGGCGAGTTCAACGAATACGAGGAAGGCGACATCATCGAGTGCTACAAACTCGAGAAATACGCGCAAACGCTCTAAGAGACACAAGACTTCAAGACCCAAGACGCAAGACCTTCCAGCTCTTCATCTTCTCTTGAGTCTTAAGTCTTCAAGTCTCGAATCTATCTACCCATGTCCCGCCGTCTTGACCGAGTCAACGAACTCCTCCGCCGTGAAATCGGCACTGTCATTCAGAAAGACTACGAATGGCACAACCGCCTGGTCACCGTCAGCGCGGTCGAGGTCACTCAGGACTTGAAAGAGGGCAAAGTCTGGATCGGAGTCCTCGGTGGGGAGGCCGCATCCGTGCTGACGAAACTCAACAAAGACCACGGCTCCATCCAGTCGAGGGTCATGAAGCGCGTCGTCCTCAAGTCCACACCCGTCCTGCGTTTCCATCACGACGCCTCCGCCGTCCGCGGGGTGGAAATGGTCAACCTCCTTGAGGAAGTGGACAAGCTGCCCAAAGCACCCGAAGAAGACCCCCAGGCGTGAACGCCAAGTGGCTGCGGCGTCTCGCCGCTGGCCGTGTTTGAGGCGTCCCGCCGCAAGTCTTCCCCCAAGGCTTCGGTCACCCACACGCCACCGATTTTCCCCTTTCGGCATGAATCAAGCTAGGAGAGTGCTTTAAGCCCTCCTTCTCGAAAATTCATGAGCACCCTGGCAACCACCGTCGATGGTCTGAAATTCACCAACCCCTTCGTCATCGGCTCCGGCCCTCCCGGCACCAACGTCAAGGTCATCAAACGCGCTTTCAAAGAAGGCTGGGGCGGCGTCATTGCGAAAACCGTTAGCCTGGACAGCTCGAAGGTCATCAACGTCAGCCCGCGCTACGGGAAATTGATGGCCAACGACGGCAAGGAAGTCATCGGCTGGGAAAACATCGAGCTCATCAGCGACCGGAAATTCGAAGTCTGGCTCGACGAATTCAAGGAAGCCAAGGACGCCCACCCGGAAGGCATCCTCATCGCCTCGGTGATGGAGGAGTACAACAACGACGCCTGGTGCGAAATCATCGAGCGCTGCCAGGACGCCGGCGTCGATGCCTTCGAGCTGAATTTCTCCTGCCCCCACGGTTTGCCGGAGCGCAAAATGGGTGCCGCCATGGGCCAAGATCCCGCCATCCTCGAGGAAGTCTGCGGTTGGGTGATGGGTGTTTCCAAACTCCCGGTCTGGGCGAAAATGACGCCCAACGTCACCCACATCGAGGAGCCCACCGCCGCCGCCTTGCGCGCCGGTTGCCACGGCGTGAGCGCCATCAACACGATCCGCAGCGTCATGGGCGTGAACCTGGAAACCCTCCGCCCGGAACCGAGCGTTGAAGGCTACACCACTCCCGGCGGCTACTCGTCGAAGGCGGTGAAACCCATCGCCCTGCGGATGGTCATGGAAATCGCCCAGCTCATCAAAAAGGATTTCCCCGGCCGCACTCTATCCGGTCTCGGCGGCGTTGAAACCGGATCCGATGCCGCGCAGTTCATTCTGCTAGGCAGCGACACCGTGCAGGTCTGCACCGGCGTGATGAAGTTCGGCTACGGCATGGCGAAGGATCTTTGCGAAGGCCTGTTGGAGTTCATGGAAGGAAAAGGTTTCGACACCATCAGCGACTTCAAAGGCCTCAGCCTCCCCTACTTCACCACCCACGCCGACCTCGTCGCCAAACAACTCGCCCGCAAGGCCGACGAAGCCGCCGCCAAGGAACGCGCCTCCATGGTCAAGAACGACGCCGAGTGGGACGGCGACGACTTCGTCAAACAGTCCAACGCCCTCTCGCGCTGATCTTCCCCCATGCGGAGAGGCCCCATCCCTGTCGCCACATTCCCATCTCCCTCAGAATGGCCGGCCACCCCCGGCCATTTCCGCGTTCACGCTCAATCGTAAAACCTACCCAACTTCCCGCCATCGGCAGCAGCCCTCGCGCCGTTCTCCGCGAACCGCCATCCGTTGACCGCAGCCGTAAATCCATACCAAGCACTGGGAAATCCATTGTCCGCAGCCCTCGCTCCATTGCCAGCAGCCCCCGCTCCATAGCCAGTAGTCTGCGCTCCATGGGTAGCAGTCGGAAATCCGTTGGCAGCAACCTTCGCTCCATTTGCAGCAGCTCCCGCTCCATTGGCAGCAGGCAGAAATCCATTGGCAGCAGCTCTTGCTCCATTCCCAGCAAACCCACAACCCACTCATTTTCAGCAAAATTCAACCGTCTTCCACCCTTTTCCCATCCTCCGCGCCCCTCCGCGTCCTTTTGCTTGCTCCGGCATAGCGAAGCGAAGACGAGCGCCTCAGCGGTTAATCCCCGCTTCAATTTGACGACTTCGTCACACGGATTCCTAACACGCCGCTTGCCTCCTCCCCCCGTTTCCTCAGCATCCGCAGTGTCATCATAAAACGAAAGATCATCCACCATGAGCACTCGTCGTAAATTCACGTTCCCACTCCCCACCCTCACGAGCTCCGCCGAACTCCTCGGCGCGGCCCTCACCGATTCCGCCTACCAGGCCGCCATGACCCTCCGCCTCGGCGCGGATTTCATCACCGCCTTCCCCGGGAAAATCACCGCCCTCACCGGTGATTCTGCCGCCCAAAGCAGCCAGACCGGCGACCTCTCCACCCTCACCGACCAGCAGCAGAAAGATTTCCGTGAAATGGAACGCCTCGCCGCCGGAGCACGCCGCAGTGCCCGCCTCGCCCTCCCCGGCCAGGAAACCGTGCTCAGCGCCGAGTTCCAAGTCGGCGAGGCCACCTCCAAAGCCCTCTCCGCCACCATCGACCGCGCCAAACTCACCCACGCAGCCGCCGGGAAATACGCCACCGCCCTCCAGACCCAAGGCTGGATCCCTGCCGATACCGCCGCCCTCGGCACCGCCATCGCCGCCCTCGCAGAAGTCGCCCCCGAGCAGGACGAAGCCGAAGACGAGAAACTCGGCCTCACCAACGAAAAAACCATCGCCGCCAACGCCCTCTACGCCGACTGCCTCACCCTCCAGAACGCCGCCCGCCTCC
>JBOFET010000166.1:0-2187 GCA_051648225.1 Luteolibacter sp. | reverse complement strand
GGTGTTAGTGACGGCATGCGACTACACGGAGGTAGAGCGAGAAATCGGCTACAAGGGCAAGGCGCGGGTCAATCCGTGGCTTGCTGCCGAGCGGTTTGTGGCGCGGCAGGACTACGAGGTGCGCTCGCTGGCCTCATGGAAGGCACCGGACTTGGATGATCTGGTGTGGTTCGTGCCAGCAACCTTGCTGAACAACCAAAGCTACATCCGGGACGTTCAGGAGTGGGTGGAGGACGGTGGGCATCTCGTCATCCTCGTGGAGAACGCGGACAGCGAGACGAACGACTGGTCGAAAAGTGCGGGCGTACCCTCGCTGGAACCCGTGCTACTTGAGATGCTGGAACTCACGGGAATCGATTTAACGGTGGGTGGCTTTTCGAAAAACGAGGTCGATGCTTCGACGATTGAGTTCGAAGGGAAATCCTATCAGGTGGACGCGCGTTCCAAGAGCCGCGTGTCTCAGGATGATGGGGAGCCGGGCGTTTTCGCTTCCGAGAAAAGTGGGGAAGGCCGCCTCACGGTGATCACCGACGGGCGGATTTTCCGAAATCGCTGGATCGGTGATCATCAACACGCCGCACTGTTAGCCGCGCTGATTGATTCCTCCGAGTATCAGGGTGCGGTGGGTTTCCTGCGCGGTTCCGGGCTGTCGTTGTGGGGATTGTTGGGAAATCACCTGTGGCCGGTGTTAGTCGCTCTCGGGCTGCTGGCGCTCTTGTGGCTTTGGAAAAGCTTCACCCGCTTCGGCCCGATCGAAGCCGCAGATGGAGTTTCCACCTTGCGGGGCTACGAGCATCATCTGGAGGCGCTTGGTGACTTTCAGTGGCGGTTAGACCGGGCTGCCGCCTTGTTGGAACCGCTGCGGGCGCAAATCGTCGAGCGTGGACAGCGCATCAGCGTGCGGGCTGGACGGCGCGACGAGGATTTTTTCCAATTTCTGGCCGACCGCGCGGATCTGCCGCGCGAGCGGGTTTTCCGGGCCTTGGCGGAATCCGCCCCACCCGACTCCGCCACTCTCACCCGCACCGCTGCGGACCTCCAGAAACTGCTCCAAGTCCTTCACTGACCCACTCGATCCATGAATCAAGATCCCTACGCCCCGCACGTTTCACCATCCCCGCCCGTCGGCAGCCTGGCAGAATTGATCGCTAGGATGCGCGAGCAAATCAGCCGGGTGATCCTCGGGCAGGAAACCGTCATCGAGCAAGTCATCGCCGCACTTCTCGCAGGCGGGCATGTCCGTTTGGAAGGCAAGCCCGGCCTTGGGAAAACCCACCTCGTCACCCCCCTCGCCAAGACCTTCGGCGGAGTCTCGGCCCGCATCCAGTTCACCCCGGACCTGATGCCGTCGGATGTGACGGGCTTCCGCCTGTTTGACATGAAGTCCCAGACCTTCCAGCTCAGGCAGGGGCCGGTTTTCACCAATCTCCTTCTCGCGGATGAGATCAACCGCGCGCCCGCCAAGACCCAGTCCGCGCTGCTGGAAGTCATGCAGGAACGCCAAGTCACCATCGATGGCGAGACGATGAGACTCGCGCCGCCGTTCATGACGCTGGCCACCCAGAACCCGGTCGAACACGAAGGCACCTATCCGCTACCCGAGGCGCAGCTCGACCGCTTCATCATGAAGGTGCTCATCGACTATCCGGTCCGCGAGGCTGAGTGTGAAATCGTCACCCGCGCGGCTGCGGAAATTCCCGGCGAGTCCGCCACGCCGGTGTCCGTGATCTGTGGCCCGCGGGAAATCGTCGCCGCGCAACAAGCGACCGCCGCCGTGCAGGTCGTGCCGGAAGTCGTCGGTTACGCGGTGGCCCTGGCGGCGGCCACCCGGGAATCGCGCGCCATCTCGCTCGGTGCGGGCACTCGGGGAGCCATCAGCCTCGTCCGTATTGGCAAGGCCTTCGCCGCGCTCGATGGCCGGGGCTTCGTGACCCCGGACGATGTCAAACGCGCCGCGCTCCCCGTCTTGCGCCACCGCATCCAGCTCACCCCGGAAATCGCCATCAGTGGCCAGGATGCGGATGAAGTCCTTCGCGCCATCGTCGAAAGCGTGCCTGCGCCAAGGAGATAGGCCACCTATCGCTGCGGGAAAATGCTGACTCGAACCACCTCAAACCTGATTCAGACCACCTCAGACTTGGCTCGGATTACCTCAGACTTGAGTCGGATTACCTCAGACCGGACTCA
>JBOFET010000165.1:0-7994 GCA_051648225.1 Luteolibacter sp. | reverse complement strand
TGAAGCCTGTGACAGCAGAGCCCACCGACGCAGAACTGGATGCCACTCGCTCGGAACTCCCCCGAGAAAGCACGACCCTACCGCAGCAGATCAGCTTCGATCATGTTTCATATAGTGGCACCGATAAAGTCCCTGCCGATATACTCACGAAACTGCGTGGCGGTGCCGATCCGAAATCACTTGGCGAGCCGATGCAGCTCGCCAATCCACTGCCGCCCACCTATCGCCCGCAAGTCGAACGATTGCTAGGAAATGATTTCGCAGAGAAAATTTTCGTCCAGCCGCTCAACGAATGGCTAGGGCCAATCAGTTCATCTCGCGGTGTATTCTTCATCCGAGTCATTGCCCGACAGTCAGAGCAGCCGCTCGCGTTGGAAGCGATTAAACCGATACTCGAATCCCACTGGATGAATCAAAGGCAAGGCGATGCCGTGGCGCGTGAGGTAGATCGACTCAAAGAAAATTATCGTGTCGTGATGCCACAGCCAAACTCTAACACAGGAGGTGTGGAATAGACGATATGCTGCGAATTTTTATTACATTAGTTGTACTTCTGGCTCCACTTGCATACGGGCACACGACCAAGATCGAACACGTCACCATCATCGAGATGGCGAAGAACCGTTATGGCATCCGCTACGCGGCACCGCCACCGGGCATGTCTGAGTTTGCCGCGCCTACTCTACCAGCGCATGGCAAGTGGGCCGACCCTGAAGATTTTCCGATCACGGAAACCTCCACAAGCTTAGTCTTCGAGACTGAAGGACGCCCACTCACCGCTGAAGATCGGATCATCCTGCCTTGGCAGAAAAACGGCGTCATGGTCGTGATGAAATGGCGGGACGGCAGCACTGGGCGGCAGTTTTTCACGAGCGGAGGGCAGGGAATTGTTGTCGAAATGTCGCAGTTGAAGGCAGGTAGCGGATCGTGGCAAGCGACTGCGAAACGTTATTTCGTCCTCGGCGTGGAGCACATCCTCGGCGGTATCGATCACCTGCTTTTCGTGGTTGGATTGCTCTTGTTAGTGAAGGGCACGCGTAAGCTTTTGCTGACCATTACCGCATTCACCGTCGCCCACAGCATCACTCTCGCACTCTCGGTTTTCGGGTTGTTTGAGCTACCCTCAGAGCCAATCGAAGCAATCATCGCACTCAGCATCGTCTTCCTTGCCATGGAAAATGTTTACGTGAGGCGCGGGAAAACAGGCCTGACTTCACGCTTCCCATGGATCGTCGCTTTTGCATTCGGCCTGATCCATGGCCTCGGCTTCGCAGGTGCTCTCGGCGAACTCGGACTCCCCCCAGCCGAAGTTCCATCCGCGCTACTATTCTTCAATCTCGGCGTGGAGGCAGGCCAATTACTTTTCGTCGCTGGCTGGTTTGTTTTGATAGGTCTTATTTCCAAAATGAAATTCAAGTTACCAGCCCGTCTCTCCCTCGCACCGGAATATGCGCTCGGAGTTATCGCAAGCTACTGGCTGCTCGAGCGATCACTTGCGATGCTTCCAGTTTAGTTTCATTCTAGCAATAGCTAAATCCTCGCTAAAGGCCAAAAATCCTGTGAGTCTAGCCGCAACGGTTAGCCTGACTCGCCAGCATGAACAGCAAATCTTTCCTCCCGAATTCCAAGCAGTGGCTCTTTACCTCCGGCGCACTCGCCTTGCAGGTGTTCAAAGAGCTGGGAGATACGGTCCAAGAAAACCCCGCGCTCGCCAGCAATGCGGCAGGTGTCGCGCTCTCGCCCGTGCTCGGCCCGGCATCTATCGTCGCTGGAGCGGTCGTCGGATACACAATCAACCGCATCACCGCTGCCCACGAGAAATCAGACGAACTCAAGGCCGCCACCCGTGAACTCCTCACCAACCGCGACATCGCCCTCGCTCAGGCACATGCCATCTCCGCGCGGCTCATTCGTTATGCCGACCAGCTAGGCGGTGGAGGAATGGCCGCTCAGCACAAACGCCTACGCGAACTCGCCGACCATGCCGAAACGTGGTGGCTCGCCATGGTCAACGACCCCGCCCGCGAGGAACTCGCTGCTCTCCGCGATGACGAAGTGGTCAATCTCCTTACCGGCCAGCTCGCTACGGAAGATCCCTTCGAGATCGACCTCGCGACTTGGCAAAGCCTCCTTATCGAGGCCGACAAGCGCGTGCCAGGAGCGAACAAGCTTGGCCCGGAAATGGCGGCCTATTTCGCCGGACATCTCCACGGTTCCTTCCGCCGCGACTTCGTAGAGGCCCTGAAGACCGATCTGCAGACGAGCGGCAAGGCCTTCGCCGCCGTCGTTCTCCGTTTCCTCTCCACCGTTGTCTCTGAAATGCGGGCCATGGCCGCGACCCAGGCAGACATGAAGAACGAACTTGCGACGATTTCCGGTCTCCTCGTGAAACTCGAATCTGCCGTCACCGCACTCCGGTCCGAGCCAGGCCTATCCAGTGAGAACCTCAACCATCTCACCGTAGCAGAGAAACGCATCCGCGACGACATCGGCGTTATCCTGCTAGGCGTCGATGAACTACTCACCGGCCAGGACAAAATCATCGCTCTCCTGAAAGAAGCACTCGGCCGTATGCCTCCGCCTCTTCCCGGGCCAGCTGTCCACACCACCAAACTCCGCCACTCCGCCTCCAAGCTCATCGGCCGCGAGAAGGAACTCGCCATGCTCGATGCCGCTTGGGAAAACCCCAGCACCCACGTCGTCGTCATCCGGGGCAAGGGCGGCGAGGGGAAAACCTCGCTCGTCGCCACCTGGATGGCGGAAATGGCGGCGAAGGACTGGCGCAGCGCGGAGACCGTCTTCGACTGGAGCTTCTACAGTCAAGGCACCAAGGACCAGAGTAGCGCCACCTCCACCTTCTTCCTCACAGCCGCGCTGGAGCACTTCGGCGATCCCGATCCCGGAAAAGGCCATGACGAAGATCGCGCCGCGCGGCTGGCCCGGCTCATCGGCGAGCGGCGCGGCGTGTTGGTGCTGGATGGCCTGGAGCCACTCCAATATCCACCCGGCCCCATGCGCGGTGCGCTCAAGGACAAGGCCATGGCCGCCCTGCTCACCGGACTCACCGGGCGAAATGGCGGACTCTGCATCGTCACCACCCGCGAGAAAGTCAGCGAGCTCGATCCCCACTACGGAAAATGCGCCATCGATCACGAGCTGGACTTCCTCCCACCCATCGACGGTGCCCGCCTGCTCCACCACGCCGGAGCCACCCGTGCCGGAAAGGTCCAGATCATCCCAGAGGACGCGGAACTGCAAACGGCCAGCCTGGAAGTGAAAGGCCACGCCCTCACGCTCTTCCTCATCGGCCAATTCCTGCGTCTCACCGAGGATGGCGACATCCGCCACCGCGACCGCATGAAACTCGCCGACGCGGACCAGGAATACCAAAACGACGCCACCCGTCCCTACGGCCACGCCTTCAAGGCCATCGAGGCCTACGCGACTTGGTTCGCAGCGGGCGATGCCCAGGCTCAGCGGCAGCTCGCCATCCTCCGCCTGCTCGGTCTCTTTGATCGGCCCGCCCCCGCCGCTTGTCTCCAGGCCCTGCGTGCCGGGCCAGCCATTCCCGGCCTTACCGATGCCCTCGCCGGCATCCGGGAAAATGACTGGAGAATCGCCCTCGCCCGCCTCGGGGAAATCAAGCTCGTGGAGGCAAACGACGATGGCGACCTGGACTGCCATCCGCTGTTCCGCGAATACTTCGCCACCCGCCTGCTGGAAACGGATCCCACCGCCTTCCGCGCAGGCCACTCCCGGCTCTTCGATTACCTTTGTGAATCCACGCCACACCAGCCCGACACCCTCCCCGGCCTGCAGCCCCTCTACCAAGCCGTCGCCCACGGCTGCCTCGCCGGACGGCAGCAGGAAGCTTGCGACAAGGTTTACCATGATCGCATCCTGCGCGGAGACGAAGTCTACAGCGCCCATAAACTCGGTGCGGTCGGGCCGGATCTGGGGGCGGTGGCGGCGTTCTTCGAGGAGACCTGGCACCGACTCTCGCCGAATCTGAGCGAAGCGGATCAAGCCTGGCTGCTGGGCCAAGCCGCGTTCCGTCTGCGCGCCCTCGGCCGCCTGGAGGAAGCCCGCGAACCGCAGCGAGCCGCCGGGGAAATGGCGGTTGCCGGGGAAAATTGGAAGGGGGCAGCTATCAGATACAACAACCTGAGCGAACTTGAAGCAACCCTCGGCCTGCTGGAGGAGGCGGTGGAGCATAGCCGCCTCGCCATCCGTTATGCCGACGAGAGCGAGGATATCTTCCAGCGGCTGGCGAGGCGCACCACCGCCGCCGATGTGCTCCACCAGTTCGGCGGGGTGCACTCTGCGGAGTGGGTGGAGGCGCGGGACTTGTTCGAGGAGACGGAGAAAATGCAGAGCGAGAGCCAGTCGCAGTTCCACCTGCTCTACTCGGTGCCGGGCTTCCGATACTGCGATCTGCTGCTCGCCCCCGCCGAGCGCGAAGCGTGGTTAACCTGTAGCGGCGGTCTGCGACCGTCGCTGGCTGAAGGGGTAAGCGGCGACGATGAAGGGAAAACCAGCGACGGTCATAGACCGCCGCTACAGGCCTGCGCGGAAGCCACCCGCCGGGCCACCCGAGCCCTCGAAATCTCGGAACGCAATCACTGGCTCCTCGACATCGCCCTCGACCACCTGACGCTGGGGCGGGCGGCACTTTACCGCGCCATCCTTTCCCCCACTTCCCGAGAAACCGCCACCCTCGAGCGCGAAACCCAAGCCGCCCTCGACGGCCTCCGCGATGCTGGCCAAAACCAATTACTCCCCCTCGCCATGCTCGCCGCCGCGCAGGTCCGGCATTTTCTCGGCCAGCCGGAGGAAGCCCGCCGCCTGCTGGACGAGGCAGAGCGCATTTCCCGCCGTGGGCCGATGCCGCTGCACCTCGCCGATGTCCACCTCCACCGCGCCCGCCTGTTCCGCGACCGCGCAGAACTCGCCCAAGCCGCCGCCCTTATCCACAAACACCACTACGGCCGCCGCTTCGCCGAACTCGCCGATGCAGAGGCGGCTGCGAAGGGCTGGTGAGCCGGTGTTAACACCCCCGACGAGCCTATTTTGTGGTCCGGGGTGAGTTATTTCTACTCCGGTATAAGAGATTACTACTCCGATAAGAAAGTTTACTGCTGCGATAAAAGAATCTACTACTTCGACGTGTGTTCTCATTACTCCAGCATTGGAATAATCTGCAATTAGATTTAAGATTACTGATTCTTTATGCAAAAAATATACTCCTAGGTGCTTATTTATTTCCATGACGGGAGTTATTTGCTATCCCCCGTGTAGTTCGATGAGTGAAGCACCTATTTCCATGACCGCGTTGGCGAGTGCGCTGGGTAATCCGATCCGCTGGCGGGCCTTGCAGGAGCTTGCGGCGGGAGAGCCGTTGCTGACGATCGAGCTTTCCGAGCGGGTGGGGATGCCGCCGAACACATTTTCCCGGCACATGAAGGTGCTGCTCGCCGCCGGAGTGGTGACGCAGAACCGCGCGGGGCAATATGCGATCCCGGCGGCGCGGCTGGTTTCCAAGGAGGAGCGGGTGGTGGACTTTGGGATGTGCCTGCTGCGGCTGGGGAAGAGTGGGGTTGGCTGACGGGTGGCGCGGAATTTTTCTCACTCGGTTTTTTTAGAGAGGGGGTTGCTGGCGAAATAAATTTCGCGGTCCAATAAAAAACCCGCCGGCCCTTGCGGGACGGCGGGTTGGGAAGAGGCGGACTGAAGATCCGCGCTCCAGTTTACTTCGCAGCGCGGAGCGCTTCGTCCTTGGCTTTGGCCTTGGCGATGACGTCATCGCTTACGTTTTTCGGGCAGGGGGCGTAGTGACTGAACTCCATGGAGAACTGGCCGCGGCCGGAGGTCATGGTGCGGAGGTCGCCGATGTAGCCGAACATGGCGGACAGCGGAGCCTCGGCCTTGACGCGGACACCGCCGGGTGTCGGCTCCTGGCCTTGGATCATGCCCCGTCGGCGGTTGAGGTCGCCGATGACGTCACCGACTTTTTCGTCGGGAGTGAAGACGTCGAGCTTCATCATCGGTTCAAGGATCTGCGGGGCGCACTTGACCATCGTCTGGCGATAGGCGGCTTTCGCGGCGATTTCGAAGGCGATGTTGCTGGAGTCCACGGCGTGGAATCCACCTTCATTGAGCGTGACCTTGAAGTCCAAGCAGGGGTAGCCGGCAAGGGGTCCTTTATCGACGGAAGTTTTGAAGCCTTTATCGACGGCGGGGATGAACTCTTTCGGAATGCTGCCGCCGACGACTTTGGATTCGAAGATGAAGCCGGAGCCGGGTTCGCCGGGTTCGATGGTGTAGTCGATTTTCGCGAACTGACCGGAACCACCGGACTGCTTCTTGTGGGTGTAGCTGTCGGTGACGGCCTTGGTGATGGTTTCGCGATAGGCGACCTGCGGGGCGCCAACGGAGACCTCGACCTTGTGGGTGCGCTTGAGGATGTCGATCTTGATGTCGAGGTGGAGCTCGCCCATGCCCTTGAGGATCATTTCGTTGGTTTCGTCGTCGGTTTCGACGCGGAACGATGGATCTTCCTGGATCATCTTGCCGATGGCGTTGGCGAGCTTTTCAGCGTTGGCCTTGTCCTTCGGTGCGACGGCGATGGAAATGACGGGATCGGGGAAAACCATTGGCTCGAGGGTGGCCGGGTTTTTCTCGTCGCAAAGGGTGTGACCGGTCTGGACGTTTTTGAGGCCAACGATGGCGACGATGTCACCGGCTTGTGCGGAGTCGATTTCCTTGCGGTCGTCGGCGTGCATCTCGACCATGCGGCTGATGCGCTCGGTCTTGCCGGTGAAGGAGTTGAGCACGGTGTCGCCCTTCTTGATGGTGCCCGAGTAGATGCGGGTGAAGGTGAGTGCGCCGAATTTGTCGTCCATGATCTTGAAGGCAAGGCCACGGAATGGGGCTTTCGGGTCGATGATGGCGAAGGTGCCGGTTTCATTGCCTTCCGCGTCCACTTCGGGGAGTGGTTTGACGTCGGTGGGGGAAGGAAGATAGTCCACGACGGCGTCGAGCACGAGCTGGAGGCCTTTGTTTTTGAAGGAGGAACCGCAATAGGTCGGGAAGAAGGCGAGGTCGATGGTGCCTTTGCGAATGCACTTCTTCACTTGCTCGATGGTTGGCTCGGTACCTTCGAGGTAGGCTTCCATGATGGCGTCATCCTGTTCGACGGCGGTCTCGATGAGTTGGGCGCGGTATTCCTTGGCCTTGTCCACCAGATCGGCAGGAATTTCCTCGATTTTGAAATTTTCCGGTTGGCCGGACTCATCCCAGATGTGGGCCTTCATCGTGAGGAGATCGACCACGCCGACGAAATCAGACTCTGTGCCGATGGGCAGGACCATGACCAGCGGGTGGGCACCGAGGATTTTTTTCACCTGGGCGATGACGCGGTAGAAATCCGCTCCGATGCGGTCGAGCTTGTTGACGTAGATGACGCGGGCAACTTCCGAGTCGTTTGCGTAGCGCCAGTTCGTTTCCGATTGAGGCTCAACACCACCGGAACCGCAGAACACGCCGACGCCGCCGTCGAGGACCTTGAGCGAACGGTAAACTTCGATGGTAAAGTCCACGTGGCCCGGGGTGTCGATGACGTTGAACTGGTGGTCCTTCCAGAAGCAGGTGGTGGCGGCGGATTGGATGGTGATGCCGCGCTCGGCTTCCTGTTCCATGAAGTCCATGGTGGATGCGCCATCGTGAACTTCCCCGATTTTGTGGATCTTGCCGGTGAGCTTGAGAATGCGTTCGGTGGTGGTCGTTTTGCCCGCGTCAACGTGGGCGAAAATGCCGATGTTGCGGTATTTGCTGAGGTCCTTCATAATCGGATGGTTGCTTCTGGTTGGTGGGCGAGGGTTTCGCGCCGGGGGGCGCATTCCTAGTCGAGGATCGGACTTTGGCAATCCTAGAGTCGGCCGGGTCGGATTTTTCGTCAGAGGTGGATGATTGACGCCATCGCGTAATGTCAATCC
>JBOFET010000164.1:0-3666 GCA_051648225.1 Luteolibacter sp. | reverse complement strand
TCCCCCATGGAAATGAGGCCTACCAGACGACCGTCGTCCACCACGGGCAGGTGGCGGATGCGATTGCCGGTCATCAGTTGCATGCATTTCTCGATGCCGTCCTTGCTCCGGACCGTGATGGCCGGACGGGAGATGATTTCGGAGACTTTGGCATCGCGAGAAGTCCTGCCCTGGAGGACCACCTTGCGGCTGTAGTCGCGTTCCGAAAGGATGCCGACCACCTCGTCGTGTTCCATCGCGACGAGTGCGCCGACGTTGCGCTCTCCCATCAGGCGGATGGCGTCATAGACGGACGTTTCGAGTTCGGTGGTCAGAATCTCTCCAGTCTTGTTGTGGAGCACATCGTAAACGGTTCCGTGAATTTCCATGGGTTGTATTTTTAAGTGCTTTGCTAAACTGAGGAGTCCGATTCGAAGCGTCAAGAAGTCAGGCCGGAAAAATTTATATTTCCGTGAGCGGGCGGTCACGAAGAAGTCTGTTCTGGCTTCAGCGGAGTGGATGACTAGCCTTCGCCGCGCAGCCCCTCGACCCATCTTCCCATGCCTGCCGAATCACTCTCCGATTTCTTCAAAGACCCCACCGCTTGGAAAGTCATCGCCTCCGGGCAAGCCGAGGGACGCTTGGTGGCCGTGGCGGGACCCGACGGGAAACCCGCGATGCGACTGGACTACGACTTCCATGGCGGCGGCGGATTTGTGGTGATTCGGAGGCAAGTGCGACTCGATCTGCCAGAGACTTTCGAATTCCACTTTTCCATCTGCGGAGCGGGACCGAAGAACCATTTTGAGTTTAAAATCGCCGATCCGGAAGACGCGAACGCTTGGCGATTTCTCAAGGAGCAGCTCGATCTACCGGCGGACTGGCAGAAAGTCCGCATCCGCGAGCGCGACCTTCCTTTCGCATGGGGGCCGGCAGGAGGTGGCGGGCCAAAAGTCGTCGGTGCCGTGGAGTTGGTCGTCGCCGCCGGCCCCGGCGGTAAGGGCAGCGTTTCCTTTTCCGATCTAATTCTTGAAGACCAGTCGCTCTCCGCTCCGGCGGCAGTGAGCGCCTCAAGCCACCACCCTAACCATTTCCCAGAGTCAGTTTTCGCCGTGGACGCATCCGGTGGCTGGCAGGCGGACGCGGGCGACTCGACACCTTGGTGGTTGGTGGATTTCGGGCGCAGCGTCCGATTCGGCGGTCTGGTGATCCAGTGGCCGTCTCCGACGCAGCCACGGCGTTTTGAAATTGAAACTTCTGCGGACGGGAGAGAGTGGACGCAGCTCTATCAGGCAGCCTGCGCCCTGGGGGCGAAAAGCCACATCCCGGCTCCGCAAGCCGAGGCACGCTACTTGCGGCTGAACTTCGCCAACCCGGAATCGGCGGCGTTCAAATCCATCCAGCTGCGGCCGGATGCCTTCACCCAGACGCCTAACGAATTCATACACGCGGTCGCCGCCGACTACCCGCGGGGATGGTTTCCGCGGTATTGGAGCCGGGAGCAATCCTACTGGACACCGATCGGCAACCCGGAAGGCCGCCGCCGGGGACTCATCAACGAGGAGGGCATGGTGGAGGTGGACGAGGCGGGATTCTCGCTAGAGCCGTTTCTCATCGTCAGCGGCCGATTGCGAACTTGGGCGGATGCAGAGATCCGGCTGTCACTCGCCGCAGATGGAACTCCGTTTCCCGAAGTGGTCTGGCAGACAGACGGGGTGAAGTTGACGATTCTGCCATGGGTCGATGGCTCTGGCGACACACTTGCCTTGAGAACGACCTATCAGGTGGAGAATCCGGATGGCCTCGAAGTACGGCTGGTGGTGGCGGTGCGCCCCTTTCAGGTAAATCCGCCATGGCAGGCGTTCCGCAATCTGGGAGGACGCAGCCCGATCCGGCGGATCCGATGCGATGCGAATGGGATGACTGTGGAGGGTCGCCGCGTCATCGCCGACCGACCGCCGGAGACCAATGGTGTCGTGGCCTATGAACAGGGTGGTGTCGTGGATTTCCTTTCCCGGAAAGAGTTTCCCGCCGATGCCGAATTGGACGACGAGTCCGGTTTGGCCTCAGCGGCGATGAGTTGGAAGCTTCCAACGGTTAGCACACCCTTCCTCGTCACGATCACCGTTCCGTTTTTCAATGGGACGGAAGTTTCCACTTCGAGCAGCAGAGAAAATGCAATCGCCCGTTGGGAAGAAATCCTCGCACCGGTGCGGTGGCAGGTGCCGTCTGTGGCGGGCGATGCCATCGCTTGTTTCCGCACGGCGGCCAGCCATATCCTGATCAACCGCGACGGTCCCGCGATCCAGCCGGGCCCGCGGCGTTACACCCGCTCGTGGGTACGGGACTGCGTCATCATGGGCGCGGCGATGGCCAAGGTGGGCTGCCCGCACGTGCTGCGGGAGTTTCTGGTCTGGTATGTGCAATTCCAACATGAGGACGGTCACGTCCCTTGCGTGGTGGATCGTGATGGTGTGGACGTTCTGGTGGAACACGACAGCCATGGGCAGCTGATCTGGGGAATCTGCGAGCTTTTCCGTAATGACGGAGACATCGATTTCCTCGAATCCATGTGGCAGCCGGTCCATCTTGCCGCCGACTATCTCCTGCACCTGCGCTCTCAGCGGATGACCCGCGACTACCGCGAGCCGGAGCGCGCGGACTGCTACGGCCTGCTGCCGGAATCCGCCAGTCACGAGGGCTATCTCGCGCATCCCGTGCATTCCTACTGGGATGATTTCTGGGGCATCCGCGGGCTGGAAGCCGCCGCGGAACTGGCCGCGGCGCTGGGCCATCATGAAGAATCCGCCCGCTGGCGGAATGAAGCGCAGGAATTTCTCGTCGATACGCGGATCTCGATCGAACGGGTGATCGAAAAACGAAATCTCAGCTACATTCCCGGCTCGCTGGAGTGGGCAGACTTCGACCCCACCGCCACTTCCAACGCCATCGCCCAACTTGACTTTGCCGACGACCTGCCGGCCGGTCCTCTGCACCAAACGTTAGAGACTTATCTCACCGGATTCCGGCAGCGGCTCCGGGGAGAAGTCCCTTGGCTCAAATACACCGCCTATGAGATCCGCATCATCAGCGCTTTCGTCCGCCTCGGACAGCGGGATGAAGCGCATGAACTGCTTGATTTCTTCCTCGCAGACCGACGTCCGTTGGAATGGAACCAGTGGCCGGAAATCACTTGGCGCGACCCTCGTGCGCCGGGGCATCTGGGAGACGTGCCGCACACCTGGATCGCCGCGGAGTATATGTTAGCGGTGATGTCGATGGTCGCGAGCGACCGCGAGGCCTCGGAAAAGCTGGTGCTGGCATCGGGACTGCCGTGGTGCTGGATTTCCATGGAAAAAGGATTTTCGGTGAGCGGCCTGATGACCCGCTATGGCCGGTTGGATTTTCAAATGTCAGCCAGCGGGACCGACCGCGTCGGCTTCAGCATCGGCGGCGGTCTTCGCCTGCCACCCGGTGGCATCCATGTGGCTCCGCCGCTGCCACCCGGCATGCGAATCATCCAAGCGATGAGTCAGGACGGTGGGGCGCTCGAAATCGGAACGTCTGGCATATCCGTCGCCCTGAATCATCTGCCGGTCACAGGCACTTTGTTCCTAGCCAGTCCAGATAGACCGGTTCTTGCCTAGCTGCCTTAGCAGCTCAGATCCTGAAGATCCGACCGATTCT
>JBOFET010000163.1:0-43575 GCA_051648225.1 Luteolibacter sp. | reverse complement strand
CTCCGGAGTGAGGATGTTCCCGGTGATATTTTGAATCCAGCCGTCCGTGCCGAGTTCGACCGCGCCGACCAGAGCGTGGGCGATGAAAAGGATGCAGAGGAGGACGGAGCCGATGGAAAATTTCGTCAACACTCCGACGGCCACCAACAGGATTCCACCAATGCCCCAAGCGGCGACATTGGGCAGCTTCAGAGCGTCTTGGAAGAACAGGACCAAAAGGTAGCAAGCGACTGCCGATCCAAGGATGCCGACTTCTTTGAGCATTTCGCCCACTTTGAGACCCTTCTCAGCGGCTTCGGATTTAGGGAAAGACTGGCCGAGGAAAGCAAACCCGTAAAGCAGCGTCGGGATGAGGAAGAGCCCGAGCTGGACCTTCCAGCTGACGCCGCCTTCGCCACCGAGTGTCCAACCGATCAACCCGCCGACGACCAGACCGGCCGGCCACGAGGCGTGCAGGATATTGAGGTAATGGGTCCGGTTTTTCGGGAAAAGAGTGGAGACCAGTGGATTAGCGACCGCCTCCAAGGTCCCATTTGCGAGGGCGAAAACGAAGGTGCCCCAGTAGAGGAACAGATAGGCCGTTTCCTGTGGCTGTCCTTTGTTAGCAGCGAAGGTGATGAACGCCGAAAGCACGTGAAACAGGAACGCGGCGAACACCAGCTTGCCATAGCCGATCTTGTCCACCACCACGCCGCCGATGATGATTCCGAAGCAGAATCCGGTGAACCCTGCACCACCGATGGCTCCTAACTGTGCGCCAGTGAAACCGAAGTCAGCCGCCCAGTTGGCAAGGATGCCGCCTCGGACACCGAAGCCGATTCCGGCAGCGAGAATGGCGAGAAATCCGGCCCAGAGGAGCCGGTTGGCATTGGGTGGCGAGGCGGTAGTTGAGTTTGTCATAGGTTTGGTGTCTGCGGGGATTAACGGTTCTGGCTGCGGATGGCAAGCAGGGATCTGAGAGGGATTTCATGCTGGAGCCTTCCTCTGCGTCGGCTGTTTTCTGTCTGGCGTTGATTTCCGTTTCTAAAGATCGCGATCCTGACGGCTGCCATCGATCCGATTTGGCGAAAACACCACACATCGGTCCAGCACCGCATCTCCAGCCACCCGACCGCTTGGCCAGATCACCGAGTCGCGCACCACAGCTCCTGCTTCGACCACGGCTCCGGGTCCGACGACAGATCGCTCGACAGTGGCACCCGCCACCACCGCTTGAGGGTGGATCGTTGGGCCGAGATCCAACTCGCGGTGGGCTTGCAGATAGGATTCGCGGTCGCCGAGGTCGAGCCAGACGCCGTCATCGAGCACGATGGCACCGAGTTGGGCGGTTGCCGCGAGTGCGAGAAAGGCCGGGATGACCGAAATTTTTTCGCCCGCTGGAATCCGGTCGAGAAATCGGGGACTCACGCAGTAAATCCCGCTGAAGACGTGAGTCCCCTCGGCTCGACCGAGCGAGTTCCGAATATCCACCACGCGGCTGCCTGATGGATCGAGCGCGATGTGTTTCGCGACGCCCTCCGAGCGCAGCGCCAGCGTGACCTCCAGGCCGGACGCCTCATGCGCGGCGATGAGTTTTTCCAACGGCAGCGTCGAGAAAATGTCGCCGTTGTGAACGAGCAGCGGTTCATCCCCCATCCACGGCTGGATGTTTTTCAGCCCGCCGCCGGTTTCCAGCAGGATCGGTTCGTGGAAAAACGTCACGTCATACGCCGGGTTGAAATTTTCCCATGCCTCGGGGAGGTGGTGGGTGTTCACCGCAAACCGCTCGATCCCCGCTCTGGCGCAGGCCGCCATCGCCCACTCGGCGAGTGGCTGGTGGAAGAGCGGCACCAGTGGCTTCGGCAGGCGGTCGGTGAGCGGGCGCAGGCGGTTGCCGAGTCCGGCACCGAGGATGAAGGCTTTTTTCATGCGGAGTGCTTGGCGGGCAGAGCCGGGAAATTCAAGCCGCATCCGTCGTCCGGGACTGGACAGGCGGGGCTTCCGACGCGAAACACACGCACTGCACGATGGATTTGGAACTACCCCACCGCTCGCCGTTGTGCGACTCTCACCGCGAGGAGGTGGCGAGTTTGCTCACTCATGCGGCGGGTGTGCTGTTCAGCATCGTGGCGCTGGTGTCCATGCTCATCCTCGCGGACGGCGAGCTGCTGAAAGTGGTCTCGGCGGCGGTCTTCGGCATCTCCCTGATCCTGCTCTACACCTCCTCCACGCTCTATCACTTTTTCACCTCCGCGCGGTGGAAGGCGCATTTCCAATCGCTCGACCACGCCTGCATCTATCTGCTCATCGCCGGATCCTACACACCCGTCACCCTCATCACCCTGCGCGGTGCGACGGGTTGGTGGTTGTTTGGGACGGTCTGGGCGCTGGCCATTTCCGGCGTCCTCATCAAGACGCTTCGCAAAGGCAGAAAAGACCACTGGATCTCCACCGCGCTCTATCTGGCGATGGGCTGGCTGATCCTCTTCGCCTTCGGCCCGCTGGTTCGCAATCTGCCGCTGGCTGGCGTGTGGTGGCTGGTCGCCGGCGGATTCAGCTACTCCTTCGGCGTAATTTTCTACGCGTGGCATCGGCTGCCCTTCAACCACGCCATCTGGCATCTGTTCGTGCTTGGCGGCAGTGTGTGCCATGTCATCTCGGTTTGTGGATGGGTAATCTGCTGAAAGGCAGAATCTGTGTTGCATCTACGATGAAAACGGGCCGTTTCCCATCAAATGCTTTACCTTGCGTGACAGAAGTTTTCATACCTAAACTCTCGAACGTGAAAACCCATTGCCTCAATTCCGTATCAAATTTCTGGAAGATGGTTCTGCTCCTCTTCTGTCTGCTTTCCCCGCAGTTAATCTACGCCAACCTTCCGCCGGGGCTTGTCTGGGAGCGGGTGGATAACAAAAGAGGCAACCAGGCAAACGCTCTGATCGGAAGCTCCGGGGCTCTCATTGTGGTCGGAAACGAAGGTGCCATCTGGCGCACCGCAGATCGCGAACACTGGTCGGTAGAGAAAAGCGGCACCACTGACGCCCTGTTCGGGGTCGCCGAGGGGAACGGTGTGCTGGTGGCCGTGGGTGCAGGGGGTCGCATCCTGCGTTCTTCCGTCTCCGGCGCATGGACGGTGGAGTTCTCGGGAATGACCGTGAACTTCGAGAGCGTTACCCATGGAGGGGGGATTTTCGTCGCCGTGGGGACTGGCGGAAAAGTGGTGTTTTCATCGGACGGTCGCAAATGGAAGCCTTGGGCGACCGGTACAACAAAAAACCTTCATGACGTGATCTGGGACGGAAGCTCGTTCATCGTCGCGGGTGATGCGGGCACTGCTCTATCAGCTCCGCCGGGAGGGACGTTCTCAACACTGGTAAATGCTCCTGGGACGATCACCAATTTTGACAGGGTCGCAAAAGGTACTAACGGGAGCTTCGTCGGCCCTGGGTATTTCGTGTCGAATTCCTCGGTATGGACCTGGCTGGGAGACCTGAATTTCAACGACGTGGCTGCCGGCGCCGGAGTGTTTGTGGGAGTTTCGGATGCAGGGGTGATCTCTGCTTCTGGCAATGGCACACAATGGACGCCAGTTCTAACGACTTCAGTCGAGAGCTTCCGCAGCGTGACATGGACGGGGACCGAATTCGCCGCCGTCACGGACAGCGGAAGAGTGGCGATTTCGTCGAACGGATACCGCTGGAAAATGCTGGGGTTCTTCCGGCAGTATCAATCGGGATGTTGGGATGGATTACAGTATATACTCGTGGGCGGCGGCGGAATGATCACCACCTCCATTGATGGAAAGTGGTGGACGGCGGAAAGAAACCCGAAGGCGAGCGATCTGCTAAGCGTCGCATCCGGCGGTGGATTGCGGGTGGCGGTCGGAGAGGATTCCTGCATCCTGAGCTCGTTAGAC
Source organism: Luteolibacter sp. (assembly GCA_051648225.1). Lineage (GTDB taxonomy): Bacteria > Verrucomicrobiota > Verrucomicrobiia > Verrucomicrobiales > Akkermansiaceae > Luteolibacter. The sequence goes on along the minus strand of JBOFET010000163.1, from coordinate 39,680 downwards.
GGGCATATCTGGCAGAACCGATCGCTTCCGTGTTCCTGGTCCTTGACTGACGTCCACTGGTCCGGCAGCGCGTTTTGGGCGGTGGGAGCGGATGGAATCATCCTGACCTCGGCGAATGCACAGGATTGGACGATCGCCACCCCGGGGATGATGGGCGCTGCGGTATGGGATGGCTCGCGCTATGTGGCATTCAGCGGGAAAAACGTGATTCAGTCGCTCGATGGAAACCAATGGACCCCGCTTTCGACGACTTCCGCTGCTTTCCCGATCAACGACCTGATTTGGACCGGCAGCTACTATATCGCGGTCGGGAACTCCACCACCTTGCTTCGTTCTGCAGACGGAGTCACATGGACCCAAGCCACTTTCAACGGCACTACGAGCATTTCGAGTTACCTTTCCGTGGCGTTTTCCGGATCGGCACTAGTGGCGGTGGCGAATAACAGCTACCACGCGAGATCAACGGACGGCGTGACGTGGACGAGATATGCGAGCGGCTTCAGCGGCCTCAATGATATCCTATGGGATGGCAACCGTTTTCTGGCGGCGGGATCCTGGGGCGTCTATCAGTCGAGCGATGGAATTGCATGGCAACGCATCTATTCCACCGACAGTAACCATTTACTTAACTCGATCACTTGGAATGGTTCGAGATATCTGGCAGCGGGAAGCACTCTTTCTTCAGGCGGGGGCTTGGTGCTCAGTTCATCGGACGCCGCGACGTGGTCTCCCGTGACCACCGGAGCGGGAGGCAGCTACATTGATGTGGAATGTGAGCCAGGTGGCGATGCTATAGCTATCAGCTCGACGGGCGCGATCCAGCGCTATCGCAACAACACGTGGCTAGCTGAGAATTCCGGGATAGTTGAAAACGCGAGGGGGATTGTGCCCGGAGCGAGCGGATTTCTTGCATGCAGTGTGAATTCGATGGCCTCACTATCCCAACAAGATGGAGTCTGGAATCTGGGAAACCTAAGGGTTAATTCAGATCTCCTACGCTCCGTGACTTCGGGGAACGGCAGACTGGTGGTCGCCACATCGACGTCCATGGTTACCTCGGTGGACGGGGTGAACTGGGCAAGCGAGGCGCTGGCAGCCGATGTGGGCATCAGCAGCAGAACCCAGGGAATCTGGACCGGGGATCAGTTTGCATTTGTGATAGGCAACTCTGTCTGGACCTCCGCCACCGGTCTGGGCTGGACGAAGCTGGCTACAGTGCGGGGCTGCCAAGGACTCTACGACATCCAATCTTTCAACGGAAATCTTGTTCTTGCGGGATGGGCCTCTTCGTCCACTGCCTCGGGAATCTGGAATCTGGTGAACGGCGTGGTACAACCGGCAGCGGCTTGGTTTAACAACTTCAGTTCGCTGGTTTCCGCTGGCTCCCTGATTCTTGCATTCGGTCCGAATCCCTCGTCCATCAGCACCGATGGGACCACCTGGACGAGAGGTGAGTATGATCCGACTCTCAGCCGCAGCGTGAATGACGTGATTCACACGCCGATGGGCTTCTTCGCCATTGATGGTGAATTGCTAAAATCGACGGACGGCAGAAACTGGAGCAAAGCCGACACCAACCTCGTTTCGATACCCTCCTCCGCAATGGTTTATGCCGATGGCCGGATCGTCACCGTGGGCAGCAACGGACTCGCTGCAAGCACCGATGGCATCACCTGGAGCTATCTGTTCAAGTCCGATTTTTACCGCGACGTGGCATGGGGAAACGGACGCTACGTCGCGGTATCCAGCACCAAGACCGCCAGTTCGACCGACGGAGTCTCTTGGCAATTTGCCAGCCAGGTTTTCGCCTTGGAATCGGTCGTATGGACAGGCACGGAGTTTCTGGCAACTAATGCAAGTGGTGCGGTCCTCACGTCCGATGACGGTCTCGTGTGGCAATACCGCGTCATTCCCGGAGCAATCACGGGATATACTTACGAAAATGGAATCCATGTCGTAGCCACCTCGGTCGGCGAGATTTTCAAGTCTTCGGATTCGGTGAGTTGGACGCGGGTATTCAAATCCGGGTCCGGGTTGGTCCGGGTAACCTTCACCGGCAACCGCTTTTTCCTGTTCGGATCTCAAACTTACAAATCGAGTGATGCGGTGACGTGGACCACACTGACCCGGACTTATCAGGACATGGATTGGACCGGTAGCCAGTATGTCGGGGTCGGTGCCAGCGGCGTCATCGGACTATCGCCTGATGCCACGACGTGGACTCAGAAGGCGACCACCACGACCCAAGCCCTTCGTGCCGCGGTGTGGACGGGAGACCGCATCGTCGCCGTGGGCAACGCCGGTGCTGCGGTTTCCTCGACGGACGGGAACATCTGGACGTCCCTGAACTTCTCGACCACGGCCAACCTTATCGACGTGGCATGGACGGGGACCAATCTGTTGACGGTTGCCGCAGATGGATCGATCGCCCACCTCCTGCCGTCACCTGCGGCTCCTGTCGGCTTTTCCGCTACGGCGCTCTTCTCTGATGGCATGGTGACATTGATCGCCGACGCTACTGGGCGCGTAGCAAAACTGGAAGTGGACGGCTGGCGGGAGTCTGTCAGGAAAACGGGATCGACACTCCATGTCATTGCGGCCACTTCCTCAGGATATCGCGCATGCGGGAACAGCGGGCACCTCCTGCAATCCAACGACGGCACGGCATGGATTTCTGAAAGCGGATGGAACCATGTCATCGGAGGGGCGACTGTGTCCGAGGTTTTCCAGGTAAAGTCGGTGATAGACGGAACATTGATCGGACTGGGTTCACTGGGATCCGTTCTCGACTCTCCGGACGGCAGGCTTTGGCAAATCCGGTCCCCCGCAGTGGTCGGAGCCAGACTCACCCTGAACTCATGCGTGCAGGCCGGTTCGGACGTGATCACCGTCGGAAACAGCGGAAAAATTCTTCGATTCGGGACCACAGGCGCGAAGGAAATCCTGTCCCGCACCAAACAGAATTTACTGGCGATTGCCAGTGCTGGAGATCGACTTGTCGCCGTCGGTGCCGGCGGCGTGATCCTTTATTCCGGATCCGGTGCGGATGTTCCCGACAGCTACGAGCGCTGGATCGACGGCCAAGGGGTGCCCGTCTCATCCATTGAGGTAGCCGATGATCCCAACCAGGACGGAGTGGCGAATGTGACCGCGTATTTGTTCGGAATTCCCGCCGTTAGTCCCCCTTCGGGACAAGACCGCGAGCGTCTGCCGCAGTGTGAAATTTCTTCGGAAGGGGCCGGCATTTCATTCGAAATCAACCCGGATCGCGCAGACTTGGAGTTGGTTTTCGAGCGGACCTTTGATTTTTGGAATTGGTCCGAGCTTGCCCGTAAGTCCGGAGGCGGATCGTGGGGTGGCCCTGCGGCCGTCATCGAGGAGGCTGGTGCCGGCGGGCGTGTGCGATATAGGCTGATCGACACTTCCGCTTCCGGTGCTCCAACTGCTTTCTATCGAATCCGACAGAATCTACGTTAGCCCCTCATTCTGGAATCATCTCAGATCGATATCTTCCCGCAACTCCGTTGATTGATCCATGCCCGAGCTTCCCGAAGTCGAGACCACCCGCCGCGGCATCGAGCCGTATGTGACCGGGGCACGGATCACGGAGGTGATCATCCGCCGTCGTGATTTGCGCCAGCCGGTTTCGGAAAACATCTTGGAAATCGAGGGGCGCGTGATCCGCCGCGTTACCCGCAGGTCGAAGTATTTGCTGTTGGAAATCGACGACGGCACCACGCTGCTCATCCACCTCGGCATGTCCGGCAGCTTGCGGGTGATCGATCCTGCGGATGATTGGAAAAAGCACGACCACGTCGGCATCACCTTGGGAAATGGCGAACAACTGCGTTTCCACGATCCCCGCCGCTTCGGGCTGGTGCTGCGGTTGATGGAACCCGATCCACAGACGCACTCGCTGCTAGAGAACCTCGGCCCGGAGCCGTTGGAAAGCGGTTTCACCATGGAACACCTCAAGTCTGCCTGCGCGAAGCGCTCCGCCGCCATCAAGCTCGTCATCATGGACTCGAAGGTCGTCGTCGGCGTGGGAAATATTTATGCTTCGGAGGCCTTGTTCCGCGCCGGCATCCGGCCGGAAGCTAGTGCGAATAAACTTACAAAACTCCGGCTCGCGAAACTCGTTGGTGCCATCCAACAGGTTTTATCCGCATCCATCGAGGAAGGTGGCACCACGCTGCGGGATTTTCTCAACTCGGACGGCCAGCCCGGTTATTTCAAACAGCGCCTCTTCGTCTATGATCGGAAAAATGAACCTTGCCGTGTCTGCGGCACGCCGATCCGCCACAAGGTCACCGGCCAGCGTTCGACGTATTGGTGCCCGGCCTGCCAGAAGTAGCGATCAGCCGGAGCGGGAAAATTTCCACATCCACCGGCGCGGCGACGAGCATCGAAGGTGGTGCTTCCGCCGGTTCCGGAAAACCATCAAGCCGCAGCGGTTCGGTGGACCAGCGGGTGCAGACCGCCGGCGCGATCTGATAGGGCGTGTGATAGACTCGGCCACAGAAGAGGTCGCCGGACGGGTTTGAGGAAAATAACAGATAACGCTCGGCCAGGAACCACTCCAGCGTGCCGGGCGCGGCGGCCTGCGTGGTGGCCGGAGTTTCATAGTCGTAGGCCGCATCCAGCCCGCCTGATATTTTCCTCCGGCTGTGATATTGAATGCGGTTGCCGGATTTCACGCTGCTCATCACCGCATGCTCGTAGGGAAGGCGGAACCCGCGGCGGGCGATTTCCACGGCGATGGGCTGGTTGCAGTCCAGGGAGAAAAACCACACCCCGGGATTTCCCTCCGCGTCATGCACGTAGGTGCGCACGTTCAGCTCGTGAAACCACGACAACCACGGCACTGGCGGCAGTCCCACCGGGCGCACGCGCTCCATGTAGAATGGCACCACGCCGAGCCACGCCATCCCGTCGAAGGTATCGACGCTCAGGCCTAACGGAAGTCGTCCGGCGATGAGCGCCGGATCGACCGCCCAATGAAGGAATAACAGCCCGGCCCAGCGCTGTCGCATCACGGGGAAGCCGGGCGGCCGTTGGCAGGCGGCAAGACGTTGTGCGGGACTCGGGAGCATGGCGGAGAGTCGCACGGATTCCCCGCTGCGCAGCCTATTTCACCAGCTGGCCTTCGAGCACTTTCCAGACGTTTTCGGCGATGATCCGCTGGCCCTCGGCTGTGGGATGGATCCGGTCGGGCTGGTTGAGTTTTTCATCGCCGCCCACTCCCTCTAGCAGGTGGTCCACCAGTGCTGCTTTTTTCCTACCAGCGACTTCAGGAAACACGGCTTTAAACTCGGAGGTGAAGGTGGCCCCGAAGTTTTCCGGCATCTGCATGCCCGCCACGATCACTTTGATCTGCGGATTTTTCGCACGGGCCTTGTCGATGATGCCGGCGAGATTTTCTGACATTTGGGCAGGAGCAATGCCGCGCAGTCCGTCATTTCCGCCGAGTGCGAGGACCAGCACGTCTGCGCCTTCGGTGCCGAGCGCCCAGTCGATCCGGCGCAATCCGCCAGATGTGGTATCACCGCTAACACCTGCGTTTTTCACCGTGTAAGGCAGCGCGGCGGCATCGATCTTTTTCTGGAGGAGCGCGGGATACGCCTCCCCGGGGTCCAGCCCGTAACCGGCGGCGATGCTGTCACCGAGGATTAGGACGCGCTTTTTCCCGGCGTTTGCATTCCCCGCGTCTTGGGCGAATAGTGCGCCGCCCGTCGCCAGCACGAGACCTAACTTCAATAAATTTCGCATGCCCGCCAACCTAGAACCCTCACCGGAAGCTGTCAAACGACCCATTCTCGAAATCACCGGGTTGAAAAAAATCCACCGCACCGCCAGCCATGAACTCACGGTGCTCCACAGCGTGAATCTGAGTCTGGAAGCAGGCGATACCTGCGCGATCATCGGCCCGTCCGGCAGTGGGAAAACCACGCTGCTAGGACTCTGCGCCGGACTTGACGACGCGACCAGCGGCTCGGTGAAGCTCGATGGGCAAGCGCTCGAATCACTCAGCCAGGACCAGCGCGCCGCCCTGCGCAATCGGCTCGTCGGCTTTGTTTTCCAGAGTTTCCAGCTCATCCCCACGCTCACCGCCATCGAGAACGTGCTCGTCCCGCTCGAACTACGCGGCGAGACCGGCCGGGAAAAGGATGCCATCGAGCTGCTCACACAAGTCGGCCTCGGTGACCGGTTAGACCACTATCCGCTTCAGCTCTCCGGCGGTGAGCAACAACGCGTCGCCCTGGCCCGGGCCTTCATCCACCGCCCGAAAATCCTCTTCGCCGACGAGCCGACCGGCAACCTCGACGCCGAGACCAGCGGCCCGATCGTGGAAATGCTCTTCCGCCTCAACCGCGAGGCCGGCACCGCGCTGGTGCTCGTCACCCACGATCCCGCCCTCGCCGCCAAGGCCCGACGGGTGGTGAAAATGAGCGGCGGGACGATCATCTCGGAGGAGGAGCATGCTTCCCTTTCTCCAACTGCTTCACCTGCTTGATCGCCTCCAGGAAATGCTCCTCAACAGGTGACGGCTTCGCGTCCTCCAGCCGCCGGAATTTCTCAAACTCCCCTTCCGCCCGCTCCAACGCCGCCTCGTGGCTCACCTTGCCCGCATGGGTGAGAATCTCCCGGTCGCTGATGCGCATGAAATCATCCAGCTTCGCGATCCAGTCACCCATCGTCATCACCCGCCGACTGCGGGCCTGGAGTTCGGCGAAATCGAGATAGAGCGAGACGATGAGGTTCAAATCGCCGAGTTCCTGTTCGTTTAGATAGTTCTTGGCCACCGCCGCGTCTGCTTTCCGAGGACGGATTCCCGGCCAGGTCTTCATCCCCATGTTCGGCTGTGCCGCATCGGCACGCGCGGCGATGACTTCCGCCGCCGTCTGCCCATGCGCCGCCCAGTGCATCTTGTTCTGAACCGTGGCGAAAAAAAGCTGGGACGCCTCAACCCGAGGATCGTAGTCCGCGCTCGTCGCGTAAATATCCAGCACCTTGCGCCAAAACGCCTTCTCCGACGACCGGATGTCGCGGATGCGCTCCAGCAACTCGTCGAAATACGCGCCGCCGCCTGACTGCTTCAGCCGCTCGTCGTCCATCGTGAAGCCCTTCACGATGTATTCCCGCAACCGCTGCGTCGCCCAGATCCGGAACTGCGTGCCCCGCAACGATTTCACCCGGTAGCCGACGGAGATGATGACGTCGAGGTTGTAGTGTTGTGTGGCATAGCTCTTGCCGTCAGCGGCAGTTATCCGGAATTTCCGGATAACTGAATCCTCAGCCAGTTCGCCCTCATCGAAAATGTTCCGGATGTGCTCGTTGATGGTGCGCACGTCCTTGCCGAAGAGTTCCGCCATCAGCTTCTGCGTCAGCCAGACCGTCTCGTCTTGCAGACGCACCTGCACGCGCGTGCCGCCGTCCTCCGTTTGGTAAAGGATGATTTCGGATTGGGGTGAAGGCTTTTCGCTCATGGTTTCATCTTCGATCATCTCGGCTTCGCGACCGATGCTAAGGTATGCAGAACACGAAAAGATTATGATTTCTTCACCCCTTCACTTGAGCCTCCTGCAAATTTTTGAGCGTTTTGCCGTCTTTCGTTTTCCAATCCACACGCCCATTGGCGGCTCGTCCTTGGACGACTCCGGCGGCGGTTGACGGTGATGGAAAGACGTAGTCTTGAGCAAAGGAGTAGTCGTCGCCTGCAGGCGTCAAAACACCGTTCGAGATCAAAGCCGAGCGCAATTCCTTGAGGTAGGCGTAGCAAGAGGGCACCTCGTTTTTCACCGCCCCGCTGCCGGCGCGAACCACAAACCCATCGTGAGTCTCCATGCCTTCAGCTTTGATGCCTTTGCTCGCTATGAAGAGCAGTTTCGCGCTCTTCTGCACCGGTGCGGCGGCAGTGAACACGCTCAAACCGAGCACTGGAAAACAACGCATCATCTCTGATAGAAATCCTTCCGCATCAGCTGCATCGGCTTCGGAGAGAGAAGGCAAGGCTGGTGCATTTCCGTTATCCAAGACACAGCGTTTGGCTTTGGCCGCGAAGGCAACCAAGCGTGATTCGATATACTGCACGTGTGCCTTGTTCAGATTCTCGTCCTTGCTGGTAAAAGCGATGCTACTCGTCCAGAAATCCTTTTTGGCGGAGTGCTGTTCGAGACGCGGTTTGATCGGGTCGCCTTCGCCGACATACACGCGCGGCAACCCGGATTCTTCCCGTGGACCGACAAGCACATAGACGCCTGTGCGGCTGAGTTCGCGGCGGGCCTTCGCTTCTGTCATCAACGCCCGAGGGATGACGATTCCTGCACCGCTCCAATTGGATTTCTCGATAGTGCGGATGCCGTCAGGGTCGCCACCAGGTAGGAATATTTTGATCGAATAGGGTTTGTTCATCGGCGGCAAGTTTTCCGGTTTTGTCGGCCCTGCTCAGTAGCTTCGGCAGAAGCGTGTCGAGCAAGGTGGAGAGAGGAGAAACATGAGGAAATTTGATAGTCAATAACCGGAGCGTAGAGGCACCATGAACACGGCATCCCCGCGAACCACAAGTCGTGTAGCGCGACGACCCTCATTTCCCACCCTCCATCTCCGCCCGAACGATATCAGAGAGCTGTTTGGCGGTGGGCAGCTTGCCTTTCAGCTCTCCGGGCAGTTTCGACTGCAAGGCGTAGGCGGCGACGCCGATGGGGTGGGTTTTGGTACGGAGGGCATACTCGACTTCCACGTCGTCCTTTTCCGCGCAGAGGATGATGCCGATGGAGGGCTGGTCGTCGGGGCCGCGTTCCTTGTCGTTGAGCAGGTTCAGATAGAAATCCATCTTGCCGGTGAACTCCGGCTCGAAGGGGCCGACCTTGAGGTCGAAGGCGACGAGGGTCTTGAGGAAGCGGTGGTAGAAGAGGAGATCGATGAAATACTCCTTCTTCCCGAGGGCGATCCGGTGCTGGCGGCCGACGAAGCAGAAGCCGTAGCCGAGTTCGAGCAGGAAGGATTGCAGGCGGGTGATGAGGCGGTCTTCGAGTTCGCGTTCCCGCACGGTGCTGCGCAGGCCGAGGAACTCCAGGTTGTAAGAGCTTTTGAGCATTTCCTCGGCCTGCTCGGCGAAGTGTTCTGGCAGGGCGAGATCGAAGTTGTGCGTCTTCTTTTCCGTGACGGCGCGTTCGTAGGCACCAGCCTTGATCTGGTTGAGCAGGACATTGCGCGACCAGCCGAAGCGGGCGGTGGCGCGGAGATACCAGAGGCGGGCGGCGGGGTCTGCGAGCTTGTTCAGGATCAGGAGGTTTTGGCCCCAGGGGATTTCTGCAGCAAGTTGCTGCAGAAAGTGAATGGCGTCGCTGTCCTCCAATTTGGCGACAGGTTGTCGCCAAATTTCCGGAACCCTCAGTCCTCTGTTCAATTTGGCGACAAGCTGTCGCCAAATTGAGTCCTCACTGTAAGCGAGATAGAAGCGCTTCATGTCCCGCATGTTTCGTGGCGAGAACCCACTCATGGAGGGGAAAGCTTTCCGCAGATCGGCAGCGACCATCTCCACGACGGATTCGCCCCAACCGAGTGCTTTCTGTTTTTCCACGATTCCGCGCCCGATGTCCCAGTAGAGGAAAATCATGTCGTGATTGATCCTCCGCGCCGCGGAAATGCGGGCGGAAGTGACTCGGGATTTCAGTTCCTCGACGAACTGCCGGTAGTCGGCGCTGATGGACAGGGTGGTGTCTGGTGGCTTTTTCATGAGGTAAATCGCTCAATTTTGCCGGTCGGCGTGGATCTTGATGTGGAGATGGATTTGGTCGGTGACGAGGTGTTGGCCGAGGAAGCGGAAGAGCTTGCCGGAGCCGTAATGGCTGCCGAACTCGGTGCGATCGAGTTCGAGCTGGCCTTGGCCGGTGAGGCGGCGGGCGTCGGCGGTGGTGGCGATAAGCACGGGAAATTCTAACGGACGGTGGATGCCGCGGAGGGTGAAATTGCCGCGCAGGAGATGGTTGGGCGTGCCGTCGGTGCTGTGGGGGATTTTCTCGGCGGTCTCGGCGACGAATTCGGCGGTGGGATGCTGGCCGACGTCGAAGAAATCGGCGGTGCGCAGGTGGGCGAGCAGCAGCGCGTTCATCGCGGAGTCGCTGATGTCTTCGTTGGCGATGCTCGTCATGTCGATGGTGAAGCGGGCGGAGACGAGCCTGCCTTGGCTCAGAACGATTTCGCCGCCGCCAAGATGGACGGTGCCGCTGTGGTGATTAAAGAGATTGCGGCCGGTCCAGCGGATGATGCTTTGGGCGGCATCGATGGTGTAGATGCCATCGGGGAGCGGTGGCTGGGGCATGAGGCCGCTGCCTTCGAGAGGGAAACCGGCGGCCTGCCATCCGGCGAGGCCACCTTCGAAGCACCGGACTTCCGTGTGGCCGGCGGCGCGCAGTTTTTCCACGGCGGTGGCGGCATCGAGCGATCCTTCACCCGCGCCGTAAACGACCAGCGGGGCGGAGGGGTCGATGCCGAGAGCTTGGACTTGGTCGAGGAAGCTCGTTTCATAGACGCAGGCATTCCGGGCACCGGGCAGGTGGGTTGCGGCGTGGATTTCCTCCGGCAGGATTTGGAGGAGTTGCGGAGGAAGATCGGATTCGAGGAGTGTGTGGAGTTCGTGGGCGGTCATGATTTCTCGGGGCTGGTGGAGCTGATAGCGGAAATGGGATGGGCAGGCACGGAGAAAACGAGGGGGTTTCCGGGCGTTCTTCGAAGCTGCCGTTTGTGAAATGGCGGTGTGGTGCCATGGTGGCGGAGTTCCTTCGCGATGCTTTTTCCTTATGACGCCCGATTCCCGTTCTCTCCCACGCAGCCTGGTGACCGCCCTGTGCCATCCATGGACGTGGCGGATGGCGTGGCGGGACAGCCGCACGCAACGGCTGCGGCTGGTGATTTTCTCGCTGGCCATCGTCTCCGGTATCGCCGCGCTGGTGGCGATTCATTCGCTGAAGGCGAGCGTGCAGAGGGGCATCGAATCGCAGGCGAAATCGTTGTTAGGCTCGGATCTTCAGATTTCCTCGCGCCAGCCGGTCAGTGACGCAGACTTCGCCAAAATCGCCGCGATGGCTCGGAGCATCAGCCGTGAGACGGCGTTTCCGACGATGCTGAGGTTTCCTAACGGCGGCGCGCGCCTAGTGCAGATCCGCGGCATCGAGGGCGGATATCCCTTCTACGGGCAGGTGGAAACCTCGCCGGTCGATGCGTGGGGACAGCTCGCCCGGGAACCGGGAATTCTGTTGGAGCCGGCGCTGCTGGATCAATTCCAGGCGAAGGTCGGAGAGGAGGTGGAGTTCGGAAATCTCAAGTTGCGGATTCTCGGCGTGGTCACGAAACCCGCGCCACGGGCGAGCCGCTTCAGTGGCTTCGCGCCGGAGGCCTATGTGCGGCTCGCGGATGCCTCACGTAGCGGTCTGCTAGGAACCAACAGCATGAGTTCCCACCAGCTGCATCTGGTACTCGCCAATCCGCCGAAGTCCACCGTGCTGAAAGACCAGATCCGCGCGGACTTCCCCGACACGCCGTGGCGACTGGAAACGCCGGATGACCGCCGTGAAAATCTGGGCGACGCGCTGGAGAAGTTCCAACAGTTCCTCGGAGTCCTCGCGCTGGCCTCACTTGCGCTTGGCGCGATCGGCGTGGCGGGCGCGGTGCATGCCCACATCAGTCGCCGTGTGCCGACGGTGGCGATCCTGCGCTGCCTCGGCTGTCCGGGTCACCTCGCGGCGGCCATCTATTTCGCGCAAGCGGGTGCGCTCGGGTTGTTCGGGGCTTTGTTAGGCGCAGGGCTTGGCATCGCCTTGCAAACCGGTGTGCTCACTTGGTTCCGCGACAGTTTGCCGATCACTGTCGCGCCATCACCGGAGTGGATCGCAGTGGCGCAGACCACCGCTGCCGGGTTCGCCGTGTGTTGTGGTTTCGCGCTGATTCCGCTTTTGAAAATCCGTCGGATTTCGCCTGCGGCCACCTTGCGTGGTGGCGCGGCTCTGGAAGGTGGCACGCTGCGGGCGCTGCCAGTTTATGGGCTGCTGGGTGGGTTGTTAGTATGGCTCGCGCTCACTCATGATCCTGATTGGAAACGCGCGTTTGCGCTCGTCGGCGGGCTTGGCGTCGCGTTCGCGGTGCTCGCCGGGGTGGCCCGCGGGTTGATGTGGATGACCCGCAAAATGGTTGGCCCGCGCTGGCCTTATCTGCTGCGCCAGGGGATTTCCAATCTCCACCGCCCGCGCAACCAGACGCTGCTTTTTCTGCTTTCGTTAGGACTTGGGACATTTCTGATGGTCACCATCCTGCTCGCAGGAAATCTCCTCAACCAGCGGTTGAGCATCACGCAGTCGCCCAATAGCCCGAATCTCTATCTAGTCGATGTGCAGCCGGACCAAGTGGACGGCGTGAAGGCCGTGATGGAAACACTGAATCTGCCGGTGCTGGAAAGTGCGCCGATGGTCACCATGCGCATCGAGGCCGTGCGCGGTGTGCCGGTGCGCGAGGCGAAGGGCGTGCCGCGCTGGGTGGCGAGGCGCGAATTCCGCTCCACCTACCGCGATGCCATGAACGCGACGGAAACCCTCACCGCCGGGGAGTGGCATGGGACCACGGCCATTCCTAACGGTCCAGTGCCGCTCTCGCTGGAAGAGGGAATCGCCAAGGACTTGAGTGTCGGCATCGGCGACGAACTGACGCTGGACGTGCAGGGGGTGTCAGTGAAAGCGCGGGTGACGAGTCTGCGCAAGGTGGATTGGAGCAAGTTCAACCTGAACTTCTTCATGGTCTTCCCGCCGGGTGTGCTCGAGGGCGCGCCGGGATTCCACGTAGTGACAACGAAGACGCCCACGGCTGCCGCGTCCGGCGCGCTGCAACGCGAACTCGTCACGGATTTCCCCAATGTCTCCGCCATCGATCTCACGCAAATCCTCGAAACGGTGCGCGACATACTCGCAAAGATCTCGCTGGTGGTTTCATTGTTAGGCGGATTCACGGTGCTCGCCGGGCTGCCAATCCTCATCGGCACCTTGTTGAATGGCCGCGATGTCCGGCTGCGTGAAAGCGTCTTGCTGCGGACGCTCGGTGCCTCCGCGCGGCAAGTGCGGATGATCCTGGTGGTTGAGTACGCCACGCTCGGATTTCTATCCGCTTTGACCGGTATTCTGCTGGCGGTCGTGGGAAATGCGGCGCTCGCGGTGTTCGTCTTCAAGACGTCGGCGGTGCCGGATTTCACGTTGTTAGGTGTTGCCTTCGTCTTGGTCACTGGCATTTCCATCGGCGGCGGTCTGGCACTCAGCCGTGGCGTCTGCAACCATCCACCGCTCGAAATTCTGCGCGGGATCTGAAACCGACCCGCGACCCGCATCTTGAAATTTTTAATGAACTTGCCTGAAAGTCCGGCAATGCTAAATTCTTCGCGTTCTTTATCCCACCCATGTCTGTTCTCTTCACCATCTTGCAGGTCATCCTGTTGATTGCCGTCGTCCTTACGATTTTCAACATTATCATTTTCGTTCACGAGCTCGGGCATTTCCTCGCCGCCAAATGGCGCGGCTTGCGGATCGACCGGTTCCAGATCTGGTTCGGCACGCCGATTTGGAAAAAGGAGGTCAACGGCGTGCAATACGGCCTCGGCTGGATCCCGGCGGGCGGCTTCGTCGCGCTCCCGCAAATGGCTCCGATGGAGGCACTCGAAGGGGGAAACAAAGACGAAAAGCCGCTTCCGCCGATCACCCCGCTGGATAAGATCATCGTCGCCTTCGCCGGTCCGTTGTTCTCGATGTTGCTCGCGCTGCTTTCCGCTGTTTTCGTCTGGCAGATCGGCAAGCCTGCGGATTTCATGCCCACCCAAGTCCTCGGTACCGTCGCCGAAAACAGCCCCGCCGCGAAAGCTGGATTCCAAGTTGGGGACAAAATTTTAACCATCAATGGCAAGCCCGTGAACGGCTTCGCGGGTTCTCTGGATAGCATCACCGAGAACATAGTTCTCAGCAAAGGCACGCAGATCAAATTCACCGTCGAGCGTCCGGGAAATGCCTCGCCCATCGAGCTCATCTCGAATTTCGAGACCGAGAAAACCAAGTGGTTCCAGCGCTCGGGTCTCCGCCAAGTCGGCATCGGCCCAGAGATCGACCACATCGTCATCACCGCTGTCATCAAAGGCAGCCCTGCGGAAAAAGCCGGATTTAAGCGCGGCGATCAGCTCGTCTCGATGAATGGCGAGGTTTCCAAAAAAGAGACTGAAGCCGTGGTCGCCTACATCAAAACGAACGGCACCAATCCCATCGCCTTCGAGATCAGGCGAGCTGGCAAACCGATCAAGATCACCGCCTCACCCGTTGTTCCGCTCTCGCCCAAAGGCAGCTCACCGATGCTAGGTCTCCAGTTCGCTCCGTCTGCCTTTTACCAACAAGGCATCATCTACCCCGGCCCGGTGAAACAAGTCGTGGACAGCTTGAAAATGATGTGGACCACCATCACCAGCGTCATCGCGCCGGACTCCAGCATCGGCGTCGGCCACCTCAGCGGCCCGGTCGGGATCGGCACGCTGATGTTCGATTTCCTGCAGATGGAAAACGGCTGGCGACGCATCCTTGCCTTCATGGTGCTCTTCAATGTGAACCTCGCGGTGTTGAACATGTTGCCCTTCCCGGTACTCGACGGTGGCCACATCACGCTTGCCATCCTAGAGAAAATCTCCGGCCGGCCAGTGAAGGCCAAGCCCTTGGAAATCCTCCAGACCGTTTGTGCGCTTGCTTTGATGTCGCTGATGCTCTTCGTGACGAGCAAGGACATTGGTGACAAGTTCGGCCACGGGCCACCTGCGGGGCAGGAAGTGGTTTTTCCGGCGAATTGACATCGGGGCGCGGGAACAGCAGCCTTTGCCCATGGCATCTGAAAAACCCAATCTTCAGCCTGTTTCACGCCTGCCCGTTTTCGCGATTTCCTGTTGGGCGCTGGCGTTGATGGCGATGTCCCAGCTGCTGGTGGCGGGATTGGCGCTGGCCACCCGCTTCGAGGAATCCCGCGAGGTCCGGGTGGTGATCAAGGAGGTTCCCAAGCTGATCGCCGTGCGGGTGCCGTCCGTGGCGGCGGATCCGGGCCAGGCGGCTGCCGTCGTTTCCCGCCCGCCGCTGCCGCCGCCACCGGCTCCGGTAGAGTCCCGGCCGCTGCCGCCTCCCACACCGGTGAGCGTGCCACAAGTCGGCGATCCACGCTCGGAGCGAATGGTGAATGAAGCCCGCGAGGCCCGCATGGCAGGTGACATGGGTCTGGCCATCGTGAAGCTTCAAGAAGCTCTCTCCCAGTCTGCCGGTGATGCGAATGTCCACTACGAGCTCGGCTTGGTCCACGAGCAGATGGGCGTCTTTGACATCGCGGCCGCACACTACGAGAAGGTCTTCCAAATGGGCGTGTCCGGTGCGGGCAAGCTCTACGAAATCGCGGCCGGCAAGCTGCGCGACGGGTTCCAGCAACCGGACGGCATGCTCGGTAAACTCGCCCTCGGACGGGTCCGCATTTTCAACGACCCGCACGACGGGCAAGGCCAGCGCGTCGTCCTCACCATCCCGGTCCAGAAGGCTCCGACGGATGAAATCGACGTGGCGGACATCGCGGTTTCCGTGACTTTTTTCAACCGCACTTCCAAGGGGGAGATCGTGCAGTTAGAGGATAAATCCTGGGTGACCGAGCAGTGGGTCTCGTTGCCCTTCGACTGGGCCGGCGGCGAGGAAAGCCTGCGGATGACCTATGTGATCCCTTCTCAGGACGGCCAGACCGAGCATCTTTTCGGCTCGCGCAGTTACTACGGGCAGGTTGTTTCCCTGCTCTATCAGGGTGAGATTCTCGACGTGCAGGCGTGGCCGAGGGATCTTGCCGCGAGGATGCCGCGCTCGGCCTCTGCGGGCCATGGAGATCCGGTGTTGCCGGAGTTTCAGGATACGCTGCCTCCGGGCTTCGATCCCAGCCTCCCGCTTCTGCCGCCGCTTCCCAGCAAGTGATTTCTATCAGCCCTATGAGTCCAGCCTCCGAATACCGCCTGCTTGGCGAGTACCGCCTCAAGGGACTCGTCGCGGAAACCACCACCACCCGGACCTGGCTAGCGGAGCAAATCTCGATTTCCCGGAAGGTTCTGCTGGATGAACTGCGCGAGGGTCAGGAAGCCCACCGCGAAGAATTTCTTGCGACCGTCCGCGCCAAGGCCGCTGTGGACCACCCGTTGATCGGCTCGGTCTATGAAGCGGTCGTCGAGCCGGGCTGCTGTTTTTACGCCCACGAGCTACTGCCCGGAGTGACCCTCGCCGAGCGGGTAAACGCCCGCCAACCTTTCCAACCGGCGCAGCTCGCCCATGTCCTGCGCCGCGCCGCAGAAGCGCAGCTCCAGCACGAGACGCTCGGCCACTCCACCTCGCCGATGGGCCTCGACGCGGTGCATCTCGACGAGCACGGAGTCGTCCGTCTGAAAAATTTGGCCATCGCCGGAAGCCGTGCCGAGTGCGAGTCCGTCCGCGACATCGTCCACCTCGGGAGTGGGATGGTCCCGCTCGTCGCCGAGGGCCAGCCCGGAGCCACCCGCATGCTGACCCTCTTCAGCTGGATGCGCGGCGAGGGTCTGGAAGCACCGATCACTTGGGCACAGGTCCGGGATTTCTGCATGCAGATCGAGCACCAGCTTGCCGATCCCCTGTCCATCGTCACACCGCCGCACGACGGCAGCCACGGTGGGAAAAAGCACACCGCCGCATTCATCGCAGTCGGCACGGGCATTGTGCTTCTTGGCATCGCCGCCGTCGCCTTCAAGATGCGGCCGCCGCTTCCCGCGCCGCCGCCGCGCGCGAGCCTGCCGCTTCCGCTCACGGTGGCCGCCGGAAAACATCCGACTCCCGATGGTTCCGAGGGCACGCTCCCCGCCTTCCGCATTTCCGCGAATGAAGTCACCCTCGGCCAATACGCCGAGTTTCTCGAAACCCTCGGCATGCTTGCCAAGGAAAACCGCGAGCGCACCTTCGACCTCGCTGACCAACCTGCCGAAAAAACCTCTCATGAGCCTAACGACTGGCCCAACCTGCTCGCCGCCGCCAAGGCAAACGGCACCTGGCTGAACCAGCCGGTCACGTTAGACTCACCGGTCATCGGCATCGACTGGTGGGACGCCTCCGCCTACGCCGAATGGAAAAAAGCCCGCCTCCCCACGCAGGAAGAATGGTTCGCCGCGCTGAACCTGGATGAAAAAGCGCCCGCCGCCATTCCGCCCGGCCCGTGGGCGCCCGTCACCTCGCAAACCGCCGATCGCACCCGCGCCGGCCTCATCGGCATGGCCGGCTCCGTCTGCGAATGGACCGCCGGAATGGGCACGAACCCCGCGAATCCACTCGGCGAGCGCCGTTGGGTCATCATCGGCGGCTCCTACTTGAAGCCAGGGACCCATGCCCTCACCCGCGAGTGGACGCTGGACCGCTCGCTCCGTCGCCCCGACCTCGGGTTCCGCGTCGTTTCCGATCCGGAGTAGGAGGTTGACGGGACCGGCATCACGGGCTTCTGTCTGAGTCATGAAAACGCTGGTAATCCTCGCTTCTCTCGTCACCGCCTCCCACGCCGCCTTGGTGGAAAAAACCGTCACCTATCAGCAAGATGGCGCGATTTTGGAAGGCTTCCACGTTTACGACGACGCTGTCACCGGCAAGCGCCCTGGCGTGCTCGTCGTCCACCAGTGGACCGGTCTATCCGACTATGAAAAACGTCGTAGCCGCATGCTCGCGGAAATGGGCTACAACGTTTTCGCCGCCGACATTTACGGAAAAGGCATCCGCCCACAGCCACCGGAAGCCGGCAAGGAAGCCGGGAAATTCAAAAGTGACCGCAAACTATACCGAGCCCGCCTAACTGCCGCGCTCGACCAGCTCAAAGCCGACGAACGCACCAACCCGGAAAAAATCGCCGCCATCGGCTACTGCTTCGGCGGCACCGGCGTGCTAGAACTCGCCCGCTCCGGCGCTGACATCGTCGGCGTCGTTTCCTTCCACGGCGGTCTCGACTCGGCCCCCGGAATGACCGCGGAAGCCGGGAAAATCCCTGCAAAAATCCTCGTGCTCCACGGCGCAGCGGACCCCTACGTGCCCTCCGCCCAAGTCGCTGCCTTCCAGCAGGAAATGACCGACGCCAAGGCGGATTGGGAAATGGTCTCCTACGGCGGAGCCGTCCACAGCTTCACGCATCCGGAAGCCGGCGACGATCCCAGCAAGGGAGCCGCCTATAATGCATCGGCCGACCGCCGCTCGTGGGTGGCCATGCAGTCGTTTTTCGCCGAGCTTTTCAAATAAGCGGAACGTCCCATGATCCCGGCGATGATTGAGGCGTTCGACTGGGCGGATTTTCAAAAGGCTTTCAGCGAGGCGGCCATGGCGGCGGGTTTCATCCCCACCCACCTCGCCGATGTTTCCTCCGATTATCTAACGATGTGGGAGCGTCCGGGCGAAGGCTCCCGGGTCTATCTATCCGCCGGCATCCATGGTGACGAACCGGCGGGTCCGCTTGCGCTGCTGGAACTGCTGCGCGAGGGTTTTTTTTCCGATGCCATTCACTGGATGTTAGGCCCCGCGCTCAATCCCACCGGACTCGCTGCGGTCACCCGTGAGAATGCCCGTGGCATCGATCTAAACCGCGATTACTGGCTCCGCGAAACTCTCGAAGTGATCGCCCACACCGCTTGGCTCGACTCCCGCCCTACTCCTGATTTTTTCATTTCCCTCCATGAAGACTGGGAGACGAGCGGTTTCTATTTTTATGAAATCAACCTCGGTACCGAGGACCTTGACCGCACGCGCAGCATCCTCGCCGCCGTCGCGCCCTGGTTCCAGCCGGAGCCCGGTCCCATCATCGACGGACATGACGTCAGCGGACCCGGCTGGATCTATCATACCGCCGAGCCCGACTTGCCGGAAGGCTGGCCGGAAGCGATCTATCTGGCCAAGATGGGCTGCCCTATCTCCTTCACCTTTGAGACCCCTAGCCGCGCAGCCTTGCACCAGCGCGTCGCCGCCCACGCCGCTGCGGTGAAAGCGGCGTGTGCGGGGCTTGGGGCATGATTCCAGAAATCCCTTGTCCCGTAGCCGATGAGGGCTACATTCGCGCTATGAAAGAAGCGGTTGTCAGAGCGAGAGTGCATTCTGAACTCAAGGAGGATGCAGAGAAAGTCTTCGAAAAACTCGGAATCAATACCACCGAAGCCATCCGAATGTTTTTGAGCCAAGTCCGCCTTCGGGGTGGTCTTCCGTTTCCCGTAGAAGTTCCTCGGAACGAAGACATCCTGGTTTCCAACCGCACCAGGCAAGCCGCACTCGATTCGGTTTATGACGACTAAGCCGGGCGAGATTTATCGGGTTGACTTGGGCACGGGCGGCAAGGTCAGGATGATGCTCGTTGTCTCCCGCGAAGATCGAGACGCTCCTCGCGCCCTCAGTCTTTGTGTTCCGATCACCACATCCAATCGGGGTTCAGGTTACGAAGTAGAACTTCCGCCTCGTCCGTTTTTCAGGTCACAGAGTTTCGCCAATATCCAGGGCCTCCAAGCGATCCAGCACCACGAACTGCAGGCACGAGTGGGAATCATTTTCGGCGAGGCGCTCGATCGCGTGAAGGAAGCGCTGCGATTCGCACTCGAGCTGTAAAAAAAGAGTTGAATCCGCCGCTGCGCTGGAAATGGCCTGAATTGAGGACGAAATTCGAACTTTTTCCCAAGAAACCCGTCTGCCGGACGTTGTTCCCGGACACTCATGACTCCTCGAATCCCGTTCTATCTGCTCGCTGCGTCGTCGCCCGTTTTCGCACAGAATTTTCTCGATCCCCTCTTGGTCACCGCGTCGCGGCTGGAGCAGCAGGCGAGCAAAGCCCCCTTTTCCTCAGCGGTCATCGACTCGGAATCGATCTGGGAAAACACCCGCCGGACCTTGCCCGAGGCGCTCGCTTATACGCCGGGCGTGTTGGTCCAGAAAACCGCTCATGGCCACGGTTCGCCGTTCATCCGGGGATTCACTGGCCGCCAGAATCTGCTGCTGGTGGATGGAGTGAGGCTGAACAACTCGACCTTCCGCAGCGGTCCGATTCAATACTGGAACACGGTGGACCCGCTCTCCATCGACCACCTTGAGCTGATCAAGAGCCAGGGATCCGTGCTCTATGGTTCGGACGCGGTCGGAGGCACGGTGAATTCCTTCAGCAAGTCTTCGGATTTCCGGGAACGCACCGCAGGTCAGGTTTTCTACGGCGGCGGTGGTTCCTATGAATACCGGACGAACGGCCAAGGCAGTCACATCGGTCGCATCGAGTCCCAGACCGGAGTGGGGGAGAAATTCGGCATTTGGCTCGGCCTTTCCGCGAAAGACTACGGCGACATCGAGGACAGCGACGTCGGTGAAATGGCTGGCACCGGGTATCCCGAGGAGGATCTGGATTTCCGCTTCGACTGGGCGGTCACGCCGGAATCCACCGTCACGCTGGCCTACCAATACGTGAATCAGGACGCCGTTTCCCGCTGGCATCGCACGCGGAACAATCCCGGTTGGACCAGTGGTGGAAATGTGGCCGCTCCCGGACTCTGGACCAGTAACAACTACGACCAGGAGCGCTCGATGACCTATCTGCGCTACGCCGGTGCGAACCCGGAGGCCGGTGCTGCGATTCAGCGCTGGAGCGCCACTCTTTCCTATCAGGACTCATCCGACTCGGAGTCACAGAACCGCAGCCCCGCGGAAAACAGCGTGCGCCAGTCGAACATCGACTTGAACACCATCGGCGTGGACGTTTCGCTGGAGTCAGCGATGGGGCTGGGCACCCTCGTCTATGGTGTGGACTACTATCATGACGAGGTCGATTCCTCGGGATCCCGAAACAACCTCGCCGGGACCAAGTATCAGGAAAGCCTGCCAATCGCGGATGACTCCGACTATGATTTGTTAGGCCTTTACTCCCAGTACCTGTGGAAGCCGATGGACCAGGTGGAAATCACCGGCGGTGCACGTTACACCTATGCCGAAGCATCGCTCGGGCGGTTCAATGATTTGAAAGGTGTCGAGCAGTCGGGTGAGTCGCAGGAATGGAACTCGGTTGTTGGCTCGCTGCGTGGACTTTACCAATTTAACACCGAGTGGAGTGTTTTCGGCGGCCTTTCACAGGCGTTCCGCGCGCCGAACCTCGACGATCTGACCGGAAACCAAACCGCGAAGTCCGGCTCGAACTCGCTCGGCTCCACCACCGTGGACCCCGAAGAATTTCTCACTTACGAAATCGGCACCCGCCAAGTGACGGAGAAAACTTCGTTAGAGCTCTCGTTCTTTTACACCGATGCCAAGGATCTGATTTCCGCAGTGCCGGTGGCCGCCAAGAGCAGGGACACGATCAACACCAACGCCACCGAAGGCTACGTTTACGGGGTCGAGCTGCAGGGGGCGTGGAAATTGCACTCGCAGTGGACCTTGTCTGGATTCGGCGCATGGCAGGACGGTCGCAACGAAATTCCCCTCTATCTGAACGGTCCGATCGTGGAAAAGTCGATGACCCGCTTGTTGCCGCTCACCGGCTCGCTGGCCCTCCGCTGGGATGATCCGTCCGGGAAATTCTGGGTCGAGGGACGCATCCTCGGTGCGACGGATGAAGACCGCATCGCTGCGGAAGACCAGGCCGCCGATAGCCAGCGCATCCCCACCGGGGGTACTCCCGGCTACGTCACCGGGTCCATCCGCGCTGGATGGAATGTCAACGAGCATCTCAACCTGCTTTGCGGCGTGGAAAACATCACCGACGAGTCTTACCGCATCCACGGCTCCGGCCAGAACGAGCCGGGCGTCAACGGCATTCTCGGCCTGCGGCTGAACTGGTAGAAACCTATCACCACCCGCCGCCGAGTGCCTTGTAGAGTTCCACGGAGTTCACCGCGCGGGCAAGGCGGAGCTGGATGAGCCGCTGGCGGGCTTCGAGGAGATCGAGCGTGGAGTTGAGCACTTCGAAGTAGCTGTCCACGCCCTTGTCGTAGCGCGCGGTGGCCAGATCGGTGCGTTTCTGTTGGGCGGCGACGAGTGCCTCGGTGGCGTTGATCCGCTCGGCCAGTCCGCTGCGGGCGGCGAGGCTGTCGGCCACCTCGCGGAAGCCGGTCTGGATGGATTTTTCGTAGTTGGCGATGCTGGATTTCTTGCCGATTTCTGCGGCTTCGAGGTTCGCCTTGTTGCGACCGCCATCGAAGATCGGGATGTTCACGTCCGGAGCGAACAACCAGCTGGCGGTGCCGCTCGCGAAAAGCTGTGAGAGGCTGCGGCTGGCGCTGCCTGCGGTGGCCGTGAGCGTGATTGTTGGGAAAAACGCGGCACGCGCGGCGCCGATGTTAGCATTGGCCGCCCGCAATTGGTACTCCGCCTCGCGGATGTCCGGGCGGCGGTATAACAGATCCGAGGAGACCCCGGCTTTCACTTCCGCCACCACGACCGCGTCGAGCGAGCGGCCGTCAGGAAGGCTGGACGGCAACGAGCCGCCGGCGAGGAAGGCCAGCGAGTTGTTGACCTCCTGCTTGCGCTGTTGAAAGGCTGCCAGGTCTGCCTTGGCAGTCTGCCGCTGGATTTCCATGGAGCTGAGTTCGAGTTCCGAGACGGTTCCGGAGTTGAAACGCTTCTGCATGATGCCGTAGGCTTCGTCCAGGCCTGCGAGCGTTCGTTCTGCGAGGTCGATCTGCTCCTGCAGCGCGCGCTCGGCCAGGTATTGGTTGGCGACCTGGGCGACGAGCGCGATCTGCGCGCCAACGCGGGCGGCGTCCGTGGCGAAATACGTTTCCAGTGCCGCGTTATTCAGGCTGCGGACGCGGCCGAAGAGGTCGAGCTCGTACGACACGAGGCCGACGGAGACGTTGTAGGAGCCGGTGGTGATTGACGATCCGCTAGAGCCGGAAGCGCCGACTCCGCGTCTGCGCTCGCCGGTGCCGAAGGCGTTGACCGGCGGGAAAAGCTCGCTACGGGAGATGGCGTACTGGGCACGCGCCTGCTCCACGTTGAGCGTGGCGATGCGCAGGTCGCGGTTGTTGGCGAGCGATGCTTCCACGATTTTTCTCAACCGCGGATCGGCGAAGAATTTCTGCCAGGCAATGTCGGCGGAGACCGTGCCGCCGGATTTCCCGGGGAATCTAGCAGAGACCTGCGGGTCGGCATCGCCCAGCGGCGGAGTGAGCGAACAGGCGGCGGATAGAAACGCGGCGGCGACGATGAAGACGGATGACTTACGCATGGGGGATTTCTCCTTTCTGATCGGTGAAGCGGGTGACGATCTTGCTGACGACGACGAAGAACACCGGCACGAGGAAAATGGCGAGGAACGTCCCGGTGATCATGCCGCCGGCGACTCCGGTGCCGATCGCATTCTGGCTGGCGGAACCCGCGCCGGTGCTGAGGACCAGCGGCAGCACGCCGAGCACGAAGGCCATCGAGGTCATGAGGATGGGCCGCAGGCGGAGTTTCACGGCCAAGAGGATGGACTCTATCAGGCCTTTACCCTCCTTCCGCAGATCGAGCGCGAACTCGATGATGAGGATGGCGTTCTTGGTGGAGAGACCCACGGTGGTGAGCAGGCCGACTTTGAAATAAACGTCGTTCGGCAGATCCCGCAGCGAGACGGCGGCGAGCGCGCCGAGAATCCCCAGTGGCACCACCAGAATGACGGCGACGGGGATGGACCAGCTTTCATACAGCGCTGCTAGACAGAGGAAAACGATGAGCAGCGAGATGCCGTAGAGCATCGGCGCCTGGTTGCCGGAGATCCGCTCTTCCAGCGATTGGCCGCTCCACGAGAAGCCGATGCCGCGGGGGAGTTGCGCGGCCATTTTTTCCATTTCCAGCATCGCATCCCCGGAGCTGAGTCCCGGCGCGGCGGCTCCCACGATGTTGACTGCGGGGATGCCGTTGTAGCGCTGGAGCTGCGGCGAGCCGAAAGTCCACTTGATGTTCGTGAAGGATGAGAGAGGCACCATGCCGCCGGTCTTGTTGCGGACATAGACCTTGCCGATGTCTTCCGGTGTCATCCGGAACTGCGCGTCGAGCTGGACGATGACGCGCTGGACGCGCGGGCCGTTGACGAAGTTGTTCACGTAGCTCGACCCAAAGGCGGTCTGCATGGTCGCGTTGATGTCTGCCAGGGAAACGCCGAGCGCGCTGGCCTTGTCCTGGTCGAGCTCGATTTTCATCTGAGCGGCGTCCGCCAGCCCTTGCGGACGGACCTGCATCAATGTCGGGTTCTGTGCCGCCATGCCTAGCAGCTGGCCGCTGGCTGCCATCAGCGCCTCGTGTCCGACGCCACCCACGTCCTGGAGCCAGAAGTCGAAGCCGGACGAGGTGCCTAGCTCGGGAATCGCCGGTGGGTTGACTGAGAAGACCATGGCGTCCTTGATCCCGCCGAGACCTATCAGGGCGCGCTGGATCACGGCTTGGACCTTGCTGTCCTTGCCCTCGCGTTCTTCCCACGGCTTGAGCCGGAGGAAGGCGAGCGCGGAGTTTTGCGCGCGGCCGGCGAAGCTGAATCCGGCGACAGTGAAGTAGTGTTCGATCTCCGGTTGTTTGGAGAAATACTCTTCCACCTTCAGCAGCGCTTCGCCGGTGCGCTCGTCAGTCGCGCCGACCGGTAGTGAGATGAGCGCCAGGAAATAGCCCTGATCTTGCTCCGGCAGGAAGGCGGAGGGCATCCGTTTGTATAACAGCACGACCAGCGCCACTATCGCGAGTAGGCTCACGATGCCGATGGAAGTCCGTTTCACCAGCACGCCCACCCAGCTTTGGTAGCGGTTTGTGAGAGAGTCGAAGGAGCGGTTGAACCAACCGAAAAACCCGCCCTTGGCGTGGTGGTGTCCGGCGTCCACCTGTTTCAGAAGTGAGCCGCACAGCGCTGGCGTGAGAGAGAGGGCGAGAAACACCGAGAACAGCATGCACGACACCATCGACAGGGTGAACTGCCGGTAGATCGTCCCCACCGAGCCGCCGAAGAACGCCATGGGGATGAACACCGCAGTGAGCACGACGGTGATGCCGATGAGTGCGCCGGTGATCTGGCCCATCGCCTTGCGCGTGGCCTCCTTCGCGGGCAGGCCTTCTTCGCTCATGATGCGCTCGACGTTTTCCACGACTACGATCGCATCGTCCACCAGGATGCCGATGGCGAGCACCATGCCGAACATGGTGAGCACGTTGATGGAGAATCCGAACGCGGCGAGAATGCCGCAGGTCCCTAACAATGCCACCGGCACGACCAGCGTGGGAATCAGAGTGGCGCGGAAATTCTGAAGGAACAGATACATCACGAGGAACACGAGGATGATGGCCTCGACGAGTGTCTTGAGCACCTCGTTCACGGAGATTTTCACGAATAGTGAGGTATCCAGCGGGAAGTCCACCTCCACGCCGGGTGGGAAGAATTCTCTGAGCCGTTCCACCTCGGCACGCACGGCGGCGGCGGTGTCGAGTGCGTTGGCGGTGGGCGAGAGCTTGATGGCGGCGGCGCTGGCAGGCTTGCCGTCGATGCGCGCCTTGATGGAGTAGTCCTGACCGCCGAGTTCCACGCGGGCCACGTCCCGCAGATAGACCCGCGAGCCGTCGGGGTTCACACGGAGCACGATGTTGTTGAACTCTTCCACCTCGCGCAGGGTGGCGCGGCCTTGTAGGATGACGTTGAGCTGCTGGCCCCCCACGGCGGGAAGCTGGCCTAACTAGCCGACGGGCACTTGCGTGTTCTGCACCTGCACGGCGGCGGAAACGTCCGCCGGAGTGAGATTGTAGCTAACGAGCTTGTCTGGATCCAGCCAGACGCGCATCGCATTCTGCGTACCGAACTGGATGACCTCGCCGACGCCGGTGACGCGGCGGAGTGGATCGAGAACGCTGGAGGCGAGGTAGTTTCCGAGGCCAATGGCGTCCATGCTGCCGTCTGCCGACGAGAGGGAAATGAACATCATGAAATTCCGAGTCGCCTTGGCCACGACCACGCCCTGCTGCTGGACCGTCTGCGGAAGGCTAGGAGTGGCGAGCTGCACCTTGTTCTGCACCTGGGCGACGTCCGGATCCGTGCCCGGCCTGAAGTAGAGCGTGATGACCGCAGTGCAATTCGCATCGCTGGCGGAGGACATGTAAAGCAGGTTGTCGATGCCGTTGAGCTGCTGCTCGATGACGGAGGTGACCGTGTCGCTGAGTGTCTCTGCGGAAGCACCGGCGTAGTTCGCGGTGATGGAAATGGAGGGCGGCGCGACGCTCGGATACTGGGCGACGGGCAGCCCGGTGATGGCGATGCCGCCGAGGACGCAGATGAGGATGGAGATCACCCAGGCGAAGACCGGGCGGTCGATGAAGAAGGAAGCCATGGGATCGGGAAATCAGTTTTTGTTAGCAGCGGCAGGACTTCCGTCCTTCGCTTCTGGGACATAGGGCTCCGGGACCACGGGTGCGCCGGGCCTCGCCTTAAGCAGGCCCTCGATGATGATCTTTTCACCGGCCTTCAGTCCGGAGCTGACGACCCACTTGTCACCTGACATTTCGCCGGTCTGGACCAAGCGGACTTGGGCGTGATTGGCATCGTCCACCACCATCACGGTGCCCATGCCATCAGCGGCGCGGGTGAGCGCGCGCTGCGGGATGGTGACGGCGTTTTCGAGGACCGCCTGGACGACACGCGCCCGCGCGAACATGCCGGGAAGCAGGTCGCGCTTGGGGTTGGGAAACTCCGCTCGCAGCGTGACCATGCCGGTCGTTTCGTCCACGGAGACTTCCGAGAAATGGATACGGCCGGGGGACTCGTAGGCGCTGCCGTCCTCCAACAGAAGCGTCACGTGGCTCTGGTCCGCGCCGGATTTCTTCAGCGCGAGCATGGCGCTGCTAGACTGGGTGAAGTCGAAATAGATCGGACCGAGCTGTTGGATAACGGCGAGCAGGGTGGCGTCTCCCTGGCCGACGAGCGCGCCCTCGGTGACCTGCGCCTTGCCGATGCGTCCGGAAATCGGTGCGGTGACGGTGGCGTAGCCGAGATTGAGTTCGGCGGTGGCGAGGGCGGCCGTGGCGGCGAGGATCTCAGCGTTGGCGATTGCCACGGCGGACTCGGCGTTGTCGGCGTTGTCGGCGTCTTGCTTGCTGACGGCATTCACGGCGACCAGTTCGCGGAAGCGGTTGACCTGGTTTTCCGCCTGTTTGGCATTCGCCTCGGCGCGGGCGAGATTGGCGGCTGCGCTGTCGCTGGCGGCTTGCAGCGGCGCAGGGTCGATTTTGAATAACACGTCACCGGCCTTCACGTCAGCTCCTTCCTCGAAGGTTTTTTTCAACAGGATGCCAGAGACCCTCGCGCGGATTTCCGCGACGCGAAGGGCGTCGATCCGTCCCGGCAGGTCACGCGTGATGGTGACGGTCTCGGTGGCGGCGGGCAGGAAGGTGACGGCCGCCGGTGGCATTTCCGGCGGGCTTGCAGGGGGATTTTTCCCGCAACTCGGGAAGAGCAACCAGACAACGGAGAAGGGCAGAAAAAAATTGGACGCATGACAGGATGACGGAGGCGGCTCAGACGGATGTTTGAGACCGCTTAGATATCATTCGGAATTTTTATTTCGGAATGACTTTGATGTTTCCATGCTAGTAACTTTCGATTACCAGTCGCTCCCCGATGGAACTGAGACATTTGCGATATTTCGTAGCGGTAGCCGAGGAACTGAGTTTCCGAAAAGCAGCGCAACGGCTCAGTATCAGCCGCCCGGCGCTGAGCAAGCAGGTGAAGGACCTCGAGGATGAGATTGCCGTCAAATTATTGGACCGCGACACGGTGAGCGTTTCACTAACAAAGGCTGGCGAGCTTTTTCTCGAAGACTCACAGAAACTCCTGGTGCTGGCCGAGCAGGCGATCGAGCGCGCAAGCCAGGCGCAGTCCGGTCATCGTGGAAAACTGCGGATTGGCAGCGTGGGGATTATCGCGACGGATTTCCTGCCGAAGACGTTGAAGATTTTCAATCAGAAGTATCCGGGTGTGGAAGTGGCGTTCGTGGAGATGCTACCTGCCGAGCAGCTCGATGCACTGGCGCGCGGCCGGATCGACATCGGATTCGCCTACGGCAAGGAAGTGCTGAACATCACCAGCCTGCGCAGCCTCTGTGTCGTCCACTCGTATTTCGGAGTCGCCGTTTCCAGCCAGCATCCGTTAGCCGATCGGAAGGGAGTGACCTTCAAGGAAATCCGCACTGAGACACTGCTATGTCTCGGCGGCGACGGGCGCTCCAGCCACCGCGAGACCATCTGCGAGTTTTATACCCACGAAGGCTTGCGCCCGAGCAAAGTGCGGCAGGTAGAAGGATTCGACTCGATGGTGACCTTGATTGCGGCGGACCAAGGGATCACCCTGCTTCCCCACGCCTTGGATCTCGCCAACCAGGGCGTCGTCATCATCCCCATTGTCGGGACAAAAGCGGATCTTGATTTCCACATGTGGGCGGTCTGGCAGCGCCATTTGCCACCTCACCATATCAAACACTTCGTCCAGCTGCTAGAGGAGCGGGTGAACGGCCAGGAGGATGAAAAATCCGTCAGTGTCGTCTCGTCATCAGAAACTCATTGAAACCCCATGTCCGCCGCAGGCAATTTGATCCCGCAAGTGAGCGACCTAACAAAATGCGCCGAGACCCTCGGCATCGGGAGAATCGAGCGCCACATCTTCCTCTGCGCTGATCAGACCGAACCCAAATGCTGCGCCAGGGAAGCCAGCCTCGCCTCTTGGGAGTTTCTCAAAAATCGCCTCAAGGAGCTCAACCTTGCCGGGTGCAAGGACTCAAAAATCTATCGCACCAAGGCGAACTGCCTGCGCGTCTGCCTCCACGGCCCCGTCGCCGTCGTCTATCCGGAAGGCGTCTGGTATCACTCGTGCACGCCGGAAGTGCTGGAGCAAATCATCCAGCAGCACCTCATCGGCGGACAGGTCGTCACCGAGTTCGCCTTCGCGGAGAACCCGCTGGTGAAATGAGGAGAAGCGATATTCCAGTCGCTTCACCAAGGCTCTCATTGCTTTCACACATCATCACGGTCAAGACTCGCGCGTGAATCCGGCTTTGGAAACATTGATGCTCGCCTTCGAGGGCGAGAACGCGATCGCGTTTCCCCAACGGGCTTTGTTCATCGGCGCACAACCGAATCCGGCGTTTTCGACGTGGCGGGAAATCACCGGCTGGCAGTCGCTCAAGCCATTTGCCATCGCTTGGGAAAAAGCCGGATTGATCCGCAGCGACGCTCTGCCTGATGGAAGATGGCCGCTGGTGCTGGTGCTCCCCGGCAAGTCGCGCGACGAAGCGCTCGCCTGGTTCGCGATGGCCCGTGACCGTCTGGAACCCGGTGGAAAACTGCTCGTCGCCATGCCTAACACTGCCGGGGCCGGGCGGTTTGAAAAAGAACTTTCCAAGGCCGCTGGCAACATCGTTTCCATCCAGAAACACAAATGCCGCGCCTTCCACGCGACCGAGGACGGCGCTTGGAACGAGGCGATCTTCAACGAATGGCGAACTCTCGGCGAGCTCCGAGAAATCAGCGGCTTCACCGTGCAGGCCGGGATTTTCAGCAGTGATCACATCGATCCCGGATCACAATTTCTGGCAGACCACCTGCCCGCCCACCTTCATGGGAAAGTTGCCGATCTTGGTGCGGGCTGGGGATTTCTATCAGACGCTATCCTCCGGCGCTGCCCGAATATCCAGCGGCTCGATCTCTTCGAAGCGGACTCCCGCGCCTTGGAATGTGCCCGTAAAAACCTCGCCGGAAGCGAGTGCGAAATCCACTTTCATTGGCACGATGTCACCACCGGTCTGCCGGAAATTTACGACGCCATCGTTATGAATCCGCCGTTCCACACCGGTCAGGCCACGGATGTCGATCTCGGCCGCGCCTTCCTCAAGACCGCCGCCGCCTCATTGAAACGCGGCGGAAAATTGCTGCTGGTCGCAAACCGCCAACTCCCATACGAAGCCGTGCTTGAAACCAGCGGCCTCGCCTGGCGCAAGATCGCCGAGGATAAAATCTACAAACTCCTCTTCGCCGACAAACGGGCTTGAGAGACAAGAGTCCAGAAACCAGAATCAAGAGGAGAATCTTTGCGTCTGGCTCATCTCTATCTGGACTCTTGTCTCTTGCCTCTGGGTTCTTAAAAAATCATGAAACTCGTCAAACTGCTCGCCAACCTCGGCTACGGCTCCCGCAAGGAAGTCCAGCGCCTCATCCGCTCCGGCGCCGTCACCGATGATGGTGGCAATGTGTTAGGCGAAAATGATCTGCCGCCGCACGACCGGATTCTCTTCCGTGGCGAGCCGCTCGACCCTCCCTTTCCGCTCGTCATCATGCTCAACAAGCCGGACGGCTACACGTGCAGCAGCGAGGATCCCGGCAGCACGATTTACGATTTGCTGCCCGAGCGCTTCGCCCTGCGCAATCCCGGCCTCAATCCGATCGGTCGGCTCGACAAGGATACCACCGGCCTGCTCCTGATGACCGATGACGGGAAGCTGCTCCACAAGATCATCCACCCCAAGTCGAACTGCCTGAAAATCTATCACGCCACCCTCGACCGCCCGCTGGAAGGCCACGAGGGAGAACTCTTCACCTCCGGCACGCTGGTCCTGAACAGCGAGACCCGCCCGCTGCTGCCCGCGCAGTTTAAAGAGTTAGGCGAAAAGGAAGCTCTCGTCACTCTTCACGAGGGGCGCTATCATCAAGTCCGCCGCATGTTCGCCGCCGCTGGAAATCACGTGCTAGATCTTAAACGCACCACCATCGGTGGCTTGAAACTTTCCAACGATCTCGGAGAAGGCGACTGGCGGGTGCTTGAGCCGGAGGAACTGGCGAGCTTGTTTTCGTAAGACCCGGCGCGGGGTGACCATGTCACTTCTCACTCACTAAGATGCTTCAGCGCCTCGCGGATCGCGGGTAGTAGCAGCGGTAAGCACTCCCCGATGGCTTTCGGATTTCCTGGGAGATTGATGATGAGACTGCGGCCGCGGGTACCGGCGGTGGATCTTGAGAGGATAGCGGTCGGCACCTTGGCGAAACTTTGCATCCGCATCACCTCGCCGAATCCGGGGAGCTCGCGCTCAAGCACCGCTCTGGTGGCCTCTGGGGTGAAATCCCGGGGTGCGGGACCGGTACCACCGGTGGTTAGAATCAAGTCGCAGGCGTCCTCGTCGCTGAGTTTTTTCAAGAGCGCCTCGATGGCGTCGCGCTCGTCCGGCATGACGATGCGGACCCACTCGGCTTCCTGATAGCCCGCCTCTCCGAGGATGCGCTCGATTTCCGGGCCACTGCGGTCTTGGTAGATCCCGGCGCTTGCGCGGTCGCTGAGGGTGAGGCGCGCGATTTTCATTGTTTGATTTTTTCCACGACGCGGATCTCGCCGATCACCATGCCCTTGTCCACAGCCTTGCACATGTCGAAAATGGTTAGGGCGGCGACGGACACGGCGGTGAGCGCCTCCATTTCCACGCCGGTCTTGGCGGAGGTGATGGCGGAGGCGCGGATGGCCACGCCGTTTTCCCTGACCTCGAAATCGACGTCCACCTTCTCTAACGGAAGCCCGTGGCAAAGTGGGATGAGTTTGTCGGTGATCTTCGCGGCCTGGATCGCGGCGATGCGGGCGACGGTGAGCACGTCACCCTTCGGCAAGGCGCGTTCGCGGAGCGCCAGCACGGTGGCAGGAGCGCATTCGATGAATCCGCTGGCAGTGGCGGAGCGGCGTTGGACGGGTTTGGCACCCACATCGACCATGCGGGCGGTGCCTTGGGCATCGAGGTGGGAGAATTCCGGGAGGGACATGGGATCAGAGCGGATGGAGGAGAAGCGTCTGGATGAGGCCGTTTGCGGGCGAGCTGGCGTTCACGCGGGCGAGGGCGTTGGTGCCGGCGAGTGAGAACGTATCGCCGGAAGTGGACCAGCGGACAGGGGCGACGACAAGCCCGCCGTCACGGATGGAAATCTTCGCGGGCCAGAAAGTTTCGCGGGAGTCGGGCTGCACGGGTTCACCGCCGTCGATGGGAAGGGTGAGCAGGTTCCATGATTCCGACCTCCCGGCTAACAATTCCACCGCCAGCCGGATGGCGACGTGGTAGCAGACGAAATGTGAGACGGGATTTCCCGGAATGACGAACGCCGCCTGGTGGCCGCGGGTGGCGAAGGTGAGCGGCTTGCCGGGGCGCAGGTTTACGCGGTCGAAATGGATGGTGAAGCCAAGCCGCCGGAGTGCTTCCGCGCCGAAGTCGTAGTCGCCCACGCTGGCACCGCCGGAGACAAGCAGGAGATCCCAGTCTCCCTCGGCGATTTTCGTGAGTGCCGATGGATCGTCGGCGACGCGAGTGGAGTCGGTGAGTGCGATGCCTTGGGCTTTCAGGAGGGCGGCGAGTAGGCTGGAATTCGTGTCCCGGATCTGGCCGGGTCCGGGCGATTGATCCGGGGCGACAAGCTCGTTTCCCGTGGCGAGATGCCGGACGACTGGCACCCGGACCACGCGCGGTCGGACGGCACCGACTTGTGCGAGGATGGCGATCTCCGCCGGACCTAACATAGTTCCGGCGGGTAAAACGATGTCTCCGGTTTTCGCTTCCGATCCCTGAGGCCGGATGAAGCGGTTTTCCTGGAAATGATCGATGTGCACGAGATTTCCCTCGCGGCGAGTGTCCTCTTGCATGATGACCCGCCCGCCGCCGTGCGGGATGAGGGCTCCGGTGAAGATCCGGATCGCTTCGCCCTTCCCAAGTGGCTGGGTCGGAACCGCTCCCGCCGGAACCTCGCCTGCCAGCCGGAAGCTGCCGGGCGCTTCCTCGGCGCGGATGACGTAGCCGTCCATGGTCGCACGGTCGCCCGACGGATAGTCGCTGTCCGAGAAGACGGACTCTGCCAGCACGACACCGCATGCTTCTGATAGAAAAACTTCGACGGGTCCGGTATCCCTGACGTGGGAGCGGATGATGCGGCGTGCTTCCTCGATGGAAATCATGATTCGCCAAGCTAAGATAAAGGTGGCTTTCGGGACAAGGGTAACTTAATTTCCGCCCGCGTTACGAACTCGATTCTAATGGGATGGAAATCACTTTGTTAGCCTTTGCGAATTCAAGCGACGAATTCGGTTTTTCCAGCCGCCGGGTGATGTGTGAGCCGCATGACACGCCGCTCAGCATCGTCACGCGCATCGCGCCGCAGGTGAGCCGCGAATTTCTCCGGGTAGCGATTGATTCCGAGTTCGCCACTTGGGAAACGCCGGTAGGAGATGCGCGCGAACTCGCATTTTTACCTCCTGTCTCGGGAGGTTGACGCCATGGAAATCGAAATTCAATTCACTGCGGAGCCCATCGTGATTCCGCCAGCACATCGATCCTCACGGGAAATCGGCGCGGTGGTGGAGTTCCATGGCATCATCCGTGAGATGGAGAACGAGCGGGCGCTCGAAGGCTTATTTTATGAAGCCTACGAGACCATGGCGCGCAAGGTCTTGCACCAACATCTCGTCGAGCTGGGAGAAATCCACGGCTGTGCGACCGTGCTTTTCATCCACCGCACGGGTTGGGTGCCGGTGGGCGAGGCCTCGCTGTATCTTCGGGTGGCAAGTTCGCACCGGGCGGAAGCGCTGCGGTTTCTCGCCGATTCCATCGACCGGCTGAAGCTCGACGTGCCGATCTGGAAGCGGATCGGGTGAGCGTGAACACACTTGATCGCGGATGACTCAATGGGACAGGGTGAGTGCAGGCCATGAAAGAACTCATCGAAGAACTCGAGCGCTGGGGCGCGGATGTGATCTTCGGACGTGCCAAGGGGTTCCGGGCGGCGCTGATGCGGTTCGCGATGCGTGCGCTTTCCGGGATTTTCCGGGTGATCGTGCAAATCCGCCTTTGGCGCTACCGCCGCGGGTGGCGGGAGCAGCAGTATTTGGGAACGCAGGTGGTGGCGATCGGGAACATCACGGTGGGCGGTACCGGGAAGACGCCGGTGGTGGAGCTGTTGGCGCGGTCCTTGCGGGATCGCGGCAGGAGCGTGGCGATTCTTTCCCGAGGGTATAAGAGCAAGAAGCTCGACCGGCCGCAGAAGTGGCAGGGGAAAAACGGGCGGGCGATTCCCGGCGAGCGGATGCCCAAGGTGGTCTCGACGGGTAGCGCGTTGTTGCTAGACTCAAAATTCGCGGGAGACGAGCCGTTCATGCTGGCGAAGAATTTGGACGGCGTGGCGGTGGTGGTGGACAAAAACCGGGTGAAAGGTGGGCTGTTCGCGGTCGGCCAGCTCGGCGCGGACACGCTATTGCTAGACGACGGGATGCAGTATCTCGACCTGGCGCACTCGATCGATGTCGTGCTGATTGATTCCGGCTCGCCATTCGGCACGGAGGCGTTGCTGCCGCGCGGGACGTTGCGCGAGCCACCGAAGAATCTGCGCCGGGCGAGCTACATCCTCATCACGAAGTGCAACGGCAGTCCGAACGATCGACTGATTTCCCGCCTCCGGAAATACAACAAGACGGCGGAAATCATCGAGTGCACCCACGGGCCGATCTATCTGGAAAACGTCTTCACGCGGGAGCGGGAGCCGCTTGAATTTTTGCAGGATAAATGGGTGGGGGCGATCAGCGCGATCGCGGTGCCCGAGGCGTTCGAAGGGGCGCTGGAAAAACTCGGCGCGCGGGTGGAGATCCGGCGGCGTTTTTCCGATCACTATCGATTCTCGCGCAAGGAGGTGGAGCACTTCATGCAGCGCTGCGTGGAGCGGGACATGGGCCTGATCGTCACGACGGAGAAAGACGCGGTGCGCTTTCCCAAGCCCACCTCGATCGACGTGCCGGTGTATTTCCTGAGGATCGAGGTGGAGATTCTCAAAGGCCAGGAAATCTGGGACGACCTTGTCACTCGGATTTGCAATCCGCCGCCGGTGTTCCAGTCGGTGCTGCGGAACCGGGATGCGTATCGACCGTGAGGGACTCAGCGCGTGGACTGCTCCGACAGGTCGGAGCTTTATCGCTGGCCGACCTGTCGGCCAGTGGGACTGCGGGGACATGTCCCCGCAGTCCGAGAGCATCAGAGACACTTGAATCGCAAGCTTGATGCGGGAGATGTTCGCGCGGATGCCGAATTAACTTCTGCTACGTCCCCGACCTGCGGGTGGAGGAATGGACCGTTTGATCATTCTCTCCCTTGCTCTCCACCCTTAACGATCAACTCTCAGTTTCTTTTTAAAAATTCCCCTTTTTCGGATTGCCACCGGAGAAGGGCGTCCCTAGCTTCCGCCTCCCGCGATCTTTAACCTCATCCCGAGATGTCCAAGCACAACAGCCTCAAGTCCAGCGCCACCGTCGGCGGCAAACGTTCCGTTCTCAAGCGCTTCGAGCGTGTCAAACTCCTCAAGGAGCGCGGCGAGTGGAAAGCCGGCAAGTCCCCTGTCGGACTTCCGAAGACCAAGCACGAGGGTTAATCCTCTGATTTTAAACATTTTCTAAAATGCGCGGATCCCACCGGGTTCGCGCCTTTTGCATTTCGTCCCATGGCTACCACCGACGGCACCCGCCTCAACAAATACCTCGCTTCCTGCGCTGTGGGTTCCCGCCGCGCCTGCGATGAACTCATCAAGGCCGGTCGGGTCGAGGTAAACGGCACGCCGTGCGTCAACATGGGAACCCGCATTTCCGCTGGCGACCACGTCAAGGTGGACGGCAAGCGGGTGGCTCCGCGGGAGACGATGATCGTTGCCTTTCACAAGCCCCGTGGGTTTGTCTGCACGCGTGAAGATGAACTCGGGCGGGACACGATTTACTCGATGCTGCCGGCGTCGCTCCACTCGCTGCACCACATCGGGCGGCTGGACATGGATTCGGAAGGACTGCTCATTTTAACCAACGATGGCGACCTTTCGCAGCAATTGATGCATCCGTCGAAGTCGATCGAGAAGGAATACCTCGTGACCTCGAACCAGGCGTTCGAAAACGCCCACCTGGACCAGTTTCTCGAAGGCGTTTACACGACGGAGGGGAAGTTGAAGGCAAAATCCATCGAACGTCTTTCATCCCGCCGCCTCAAGGTGGTTCTGGATCATGGAGCAAAGCGCCAGATCCGAGTGATGTTCGACACGCTCGGTTACCAGGTGACGAAGTTGATCCGAGTTCGGATTGGCGCGCTGTGGCTTGGTGATCTGGAGCCCGGTGCCTGGGCGGCTTTGAACTCGGTGGAAATTCAGATGCTGCTAGGAAATCCCAAGCCCGGGAAAAAACGGGGCAGCCCCCGTGGTTGATTCGTGACGCTTCCTCTCGAAGCACCAGGCGTGTCCTTCCACAACGCAACTCCATCCAATGGCTGGCGGTGAGAGTTCATCCTGCCGGGTCATGAACATCACCGAAGTGGTTTCGCCCCATTTCTCGAGCGATTCCTGCCACTCGCTTGTCGTTCGGAAGCATCCTTACGGGACTACAAGGTTCTCCAAGTATCACGCTTTGAACAGAATGTGTAAACCCAATGGAGTGACAACCGGAGATTCACCGCGCAGCCTCGCCACCCGTAACTGAATTTTAAAACCCCTAGGTTTTCCCGACCCACCTCCTAACCAAGGAGCTGGCAGTCGGCAGTTCCGTTCAAAAAACCGCTTTGAAAACCCCACCGATGAAAACCCGCTCACCAAACCCACTCCGCCTCTCCGCTCGCTCCTCAAACCTTCTTGGAATCTGCACTGTCACTTGGTGCGTCCTTACTGTGGGGCAAGCCATTGCCCAGAGCGACACTTGGGATGGTGGAGCTGGCTCAGGGCTTTGGAGTGCCGGAACGAACTGGGTGGACGATTCAGCACCTGCTGGGGCCATGCTTGCTCTCACGTTCGCGGGTAACACCGAAACAACGATGAATAACGACATCGCCGGGATCTCTGTCAACACCCTCGACTTCACGAACAACGGCCTCACCACCAACACGGCAGCATTCACTCTGAGCGGTAACTCGATCACGTTAAACACTCAGAACAATGCGATTCGGACAACGGCCATCGGCAGTGGAGGCACCAGCATCACCGATATTCTCAGTTTAAACCTCAGCGCGACGGGCATCCGCCAATTCAACATCGGTCTCGGGCACGATCTGAACTTCACTGGAATCCTCAGTGGCACAGCGGGATCTCTCTCGAAAGGTGGCCTGGGAACGTTGATCCTTGGCGGGTCTAACACCTACACCGGCCTTACCTATGTCGATAGTGGTATCCTCAAGTTAGGTGCGGCTGACGTGCTTCCTGGAACAGGTTTGGAAATCAAGCGGGGCAACACAACCGATTCACACCCCAGTGTGGATCTCAACGGCTTCAGCGATACCGTTGGCGCGATCACTTTTGGGCATCTAACTACCACCGCTTCAAACGGTGGCGGACAACAATCCATCATCAACACCGGCGCATCTTCCGCCGTATTGACGCTGGGGGGTAACATCACCTACCGAGCGGGGACCACGGGTTTTCTCAACGGCCAGGCAACCATTTCTGCCAACATCGCAACGGGGAATGCCAACCGTAGCATCAACGTGGGCAATGGCGCGGCCACCGACGATTTGGTGATATCCGGTGGACTGTCCGGATCCGGCATTATCACGAAGCAGGGGAGTGGAGTCCTCTTGTTCTCAGGTGCCAATAGTTATACAGGCCAGCTCAACATTGATGCTGGCACGGTAAAATTGGGAGCTAACAACACTCTCCCGAACGCTTTGACCAACATCGTCCAACTTGGGATCAATACGTCCACTGCCAGCGTGGTCTTCGACATCAACGGCTTTTCCGACACGGTCGGCCCACTGAGAATCAATGGAGCGACAGGCGGCAATCCCACGGTGGCGGGTCACACTCACTCGATCATTGACTCGGCCGGCGGCGGTGTCCTTACCTTGGGGAACACTTTCAATGTGTATGCCGGTGGTGCGAACCAGTATGGACAAGCTACGATTTCGGCCAACCTCAACACAGGGGACGCAGCCCGCAATCTTAACGTGGAAAACAGCACTTTGGCACCCGTTGACTTGCTGATCTCCGGCGTGATTAGCGGTGTTGGAAATGGATTCAACATGGCGGGTGCCGGGACCACGGCCCTATCGAATGCCAACACCTACTCGGGTGATACAAGGACTGGAAGCGGAGTTCTTCTTCTTCAAAACAATCTCGCTCTTCAAAACAGTGCCCTGAATGCGGCGACTGGCACCACCGGAACGTTGAGCTTGGACACGGGAATCACGAGTCCCACGCTTGGCGGCCTCAAAGGGACGAGAGACCTGAGCACCGTCATCACCAGCGGCTATAGCAATGCCACCTCGCTTACGCTCAAGCCTGTCTCGGGTTCCGTAACCTATGACGGTATCATTTCGAATGGAGCGGCTGGGATGATCCTCAACAAAACAGGAGCGGGGACTCAAGTTCTCACCAATACCCACAGCTATACCGGTGGGACTAACATCAATGAAGGCACTCTGGTCGTCAACGGCAGCATTTCCACCAGTATCCTAACAACCGTCGCTTCAGGTGCCACCATTACGGGTGACGGCATCACAGGTGCCCTCACCGTTCAGACCGGAGGCTTCATCAATCCCGGCAACAGCCCGGGAATTCTGGATGTGAATGGAAACTATACCCAAGCAGGTCTCTACACGGCTGAAGTCAACGGCCTAACTGCTGGCAGTGGCCACGATCAAATCAATGTAACAGGAACCGTCAACATCACCGGTGGCAGTCTTTCCACCATTTTCACGGGGACTTATTCGTTGGGAGATATGATTTTCATCCTGCTCAACGATGGCGTGGATGCCATTGCGGGGACTTACACAGGCTTCGCACAGGGCGCGACTGTCACCAGCTTCGGCGGATTTGATTGGCAAATCAGTTACCTTGCCAACTCAGGCGGCAGTCCTTCCTTCAGCGGTGGAAATGACATTGCGCTGATGGCCATCCCGGAACCCGATGCCGCAGGGATGCTCATCGGAGGAGTCGGCGTCCTCGCCCTGCTCCGCCGTCGCAGGGCTTAATGGCTGGGAGGCCATCCGAAAATTGGAGCGCGGACCTTTGATTTCTCAGATCCGCCCCTTCGATGTGTTAGCCAAGGTTTGTTCGATCAGCAATTTCATCCGGGAATTGCGCCACCCGGCGTCAGAGATCCCCGCGGTGGTCTTTTTCGAGCTGGATTCGATCAGCGAGGTTGCGGGCTTTGACGCTGTTGCGCTTGGCCCAGCGCTCGACGGCCATCTGGCGTTTTTCGGAACGTTTTCTTAGCGCGGCGATCTCGTTCTCGAGGTTGAGGAAATTTTCATAACGCGCGAGGTCGAGTATGCCGGCCTCCACGGCGGCGCGGATGGCGCACTTGGCGTCGGTGCGGTGGCTACAATCCGAGAATTTGCAATCTGCGGTGAGGGCGTCCACGTCGGCGAAACTGTCGCGCAGCGTCGCCTCGTCGGTCCACATCTGGATTTCCCGCATGCCGGGATTGTCGATGAGCATGCCGGTGCCGGGCAGCGGGACGAGCTCGCGGGAGGTGGTGGTGTGGCGGCCCTTGCCGGTGGTCTCGTTGCACTCGCTGGTCCACTGCCATTCCTCGCCGTAGAGCTGGTTGACGAGGGTGGACTTGCCGACGCCACTGGAGCCGACGACGCACATGGTGATGCCTTTTTTGAGGTATTT
>JBOFET010000162.1:0-26686 GCA_051648225.1 Luteolibacter sp. | reverse complement strand
CTTCGGTGGGCTTCACGGTGGTCTGGACGCCGCGGCCGCGGGCGAACTGGCGGGTGGGAGAGAGGGTTTTTTCGAGGTTCTGGAGGATGTCGCGGAGTGAGGCGGCTTTTTCGAAGTCGAGATTCTCGGCGGCGGTGGTCATTTCCTCGCGCAGATTTTCGAAGACTTCGCGGCGGCCTTTCCCCTCGAGGACGCGGCAGGCTTCTTCGATTTTCCCGAGGTAGTCTTCGCGGGAAATGCGGCCGATGCAGGGTGCGGAGCAGTTGCGGATGATATCGGCATTGCAGTGTTTGTAGTCGGCCTCGCCGGGGTTGACGGGACGGCAGACGCGCAGGCAGAAGCTGCGGTTCAGCCAGACGAGCGTGCTGTGCAGGGCGCTGGAGTGGGGAAAGGGGCCGAAGTAGCGGGAGCCGTCGTCCTTCTTCATGCGGGTGGCTTGGAAGCGGGGCCAGGGATCGGCGAGGCGGATTTTCACGAGGAAGAAGCGCTTGTCGTCACGGAAGGCGATGTTGTAGCGCGGGCGGTAGTCCTTGATGAGCTTGCCCTCGAGGAGGAGGGACTCTTCTTCATTGCGGACGATGTGGAACTCGAAGTCGTGAATGGAGTCGATGAGTGCGCGGGTCTTGACATTGGAGCGCATTTTCTGCGAAGCCATGAAGTAGGAGGAGACGCGGCGTTTCAAATCGAGGGCCTTGCCGACATAGATGATGGAGCCGAGACGATCCTTCATCAGATAGACTCCGGGCTGATGGGGCACCTCGCGGAGCTTGGCTTTGAAATCCGGGACGGGCATGGGGTAGAGGTAGTTGCTACCGAGCGGTTGGATTTTCAAAGATCAAATGAAAAGCATTCGCGGTGATTTTTAGGGGTGATGAGATGGGTCGAAGTGGAGGCTGAATTTCGCATTTCCCAAGGCCGGCGGGGATATTGTCGCTTGACACCCGGTGGGGCGTCGGTTCCATTTTTCTCCCCCGATCCTGTATGCAGCGAAAAATCCCTCACTTCACGGCGCATCTTTCCGCAATTTTCGCGTGCTCGATTTTCGCTCTCGGCTTGGTCATCCCAGCCGAGGGGCAAGCTCCGCCGCCCGCCGCTCCAGTTTCTCCGGCCGCGCTGAACCGGCTTTTCGGCGAGGCGGAAGCCGCCTTCAACGCGAAGGACTACACCACTGCGGTGGCCAAGATCGAGGAGCTGCTGGCGGCTCTCGGGACGAACAAGGACGCGCCGCTGGAGCTGCTCTATTTCAACATCGGACTCGGAAATCTACTTGCCGAGAAGCCGGTGGAGGCGGAGGCGGGATTTGCAGAGCACTTAAAGCGGTTCCCAAGAGGTGAATACGCGAGCCGCAGCTTCCTCGGCATGGGTCGCGCCGCCATCATGCAAGCGACCCCGGAGTCGAAGGAGCGCGCGATCGAGGCTCTCAAGGCAGCGGCCCAAGATCCGAAGTTCCGCTCGGAGGCAGGGTTGTCACTCGGGCAGGTTTATAACGACCTCGGCAGGCGCGACGATGCGCTTGGCGTTTTCAAAAGCCTGATGGGATCGGACATTCGGACCCCGCAGCAGACTACCGCAGCGGTCGAAGTGATCGCGCTTTTGGCGGATACGGGCAAGTTAGAGGACCTCATTGTGTATCTGGACCGCTTGAGCAATCAAGCCGGGGTGCGGGATGCGATTGCTTGGTTCGCCAACCAAGTGATCGTGCGCGGCGACGAATTGGTGGGTGCGCAGGCTTACGATTCAGCGTTGGTCCTCTACCGCTCGGTCCCGCCCCGCAGTCAGATCCTTGAGATCCAGAAAGCCGCGCTCGAGGGTCAGCGGCGGGATTTGAACATCCTTGAGAAACGGGTGGAGACGGAAAAGGACAAACCCCTTGGCCAGCGGTCCTCTGCTTCCGAGCTGGTAGGAAATCTCAAGCCAGCCATCGAGCTCTCGGAAAAAGCACTGGCCGCAGTGGAGGGGAATAGCGACTTGGACGCCGCCTTGATCATGCGTCGCGGGCGCTGCCTCTTTTACTTGGAGCGCTACGAAGAGGCATTGGTCTGCTTCCGGGCGATCCGTAACAAGTATGGCTCGGCACCGGATGCCCAGGCTGCGGCCTACGCAGAAATCGTCATCCTCAACAAACTTCAAAACATCCCGGAGATCAAAGTTCTCTGCGACGCCTTCCTGCGGAAGTATCCGGATGCGGAGAACGCCGAGCAAGTCGCCACGCTGGCGGGTGAGGTTCTGGTGCAGAGCGGAAACTGGGCGGAAGTGGGCAGCTTCTACCGCGGCCTTGAAACGAAGTTTTCGAAATCACCAAGCATGGACCGCTACACCTTCTTCCAAGGTCTGGCGATTTTCCAAGACGGCAATTTCAAGGAATCCAATCCGGTTTTCACCAAGGTGGTCAATGACTTCCCGAACAGCCCGCTGGTAGAGAACGCCCTCTACTATTT
Source organism: Luteolibacter sp. (assembly GCA_051648225.1). Lineage (GTDB taxonomy): Bacteria > Verrucomicrobiota > Verrucomicrobiia > Verrucomicrobiales > Akkermansiaceae > Luteolibacter. Next base: position 24,248 of record JBOFET010000162.1, on the reverse strand, counting down.
GGCCATGTCGAATTTCCTCCAGGGAGTGAGCCGCTATAAGGAGACGCTTTCTTCCATCAAAGAGTATCTCTCAAAATTCCCGGATGGTCGTTATGCCGGAGATATGCGCTATCGTCTCGCCTTCATCGACTTCAACGACAAGGAGGTGGACCAGTCGAATAAAATCATCAAGGACCTCACGACGTTCCTGAAAAGCCATCCAACTGACACGTCCGCCGGCTCGATGTATTGTCTCCTCGCGGACACCTACAAAAAAAAGACCTCCGACAAGCCGGATGAACTCGCAAGATTCCAGCAGCTGGCACTCGAGGCCTATCGAAATGCTGTTTGGTCGGAAAGCTCCGATGATGTGATTCAATATGCCCTCGACTCCGCCACGACCATCATGTCGGGCAACAAGGACTGGGCCGGGATCGCGGCGCTTCATGGCGATTTCCTGCAAAAAAAGCCGGACAGTGCCCTCGCCCTCTTGTCAGCCACGTGGGTCGCAAAAATGAAAACCCGCGAGGGCAAAGCAGCGGAGGCAGCGGACATGCTGGCCAATTCACTCCGCTCGCGCATTGCAAATCCCTCGTCCGAGCAAGTCGAGTTCCTCATTGACGAGTTGGTGAAGACCCTCGTCCCCCGCAAGAAAGCCTCCGAGGTTGACTTGGACGCACTTGACGCACAATTGATAGAGGTCCTCAACAAAGCCATCGCAGGCCAAGAGAACGCGACCACCAACGCCCGGCTCTATTACGCCCGCGCCCGGCTCGCGCAGATGTTGCGGCGGGCGGACCGCTCCGATCTTCATCTCAAGGGGATCGCCACCATCAACGCGGATAACCCGGCAGTACTCAGCCCCGCCTTGCTGTCCGTATCGGGCGATATCTTATTGAAACTGGGCAATCTCGATCAAGCCGAGGGCATGTTCAAGCGGCTCAGTGAGCGCTATCGGGAAGGAAGTTTCTCGGATGCGGGTCCGGTCGGTTTGGGTTACATCGCGCTCGCTCGCAAGCAACCGGAGGAGGCCCTCAGGATTTTCGAAGACACGCTCGTCAACAACCCCGGCACTTCACGTTTCAAAGAGACCACCATCGGCAAGCTCGAAGCTCTCGTCGCGTTGGGAAGACTCGAAGACGCCGAAAAGCTCGCTCTCGCCACCGCCGGCGATAAGACCTTCCGCGGTGAGTCCGCCGGGAAGGCGCTGCTTCTCATGGGCCGGATTTATCGCGAACAGGCGAAGAAAGCGTCAGACGGTGCCAAAACGGAACTACTCAGCAAAGCGCATGGCACTTATGACCGCGTCTTCACGGCCTATAAAAGCACACCGGAAATCGCAGCCGAGGCCGGCTGGCAGGCTTACGAGACTCTCAAGGAAATGGGAGATGAAGCACTCGCAACCGAGACCCTCAAAACGATTGCTGCCGATCAGAAGCTCAAAAATACCGAGCGCGCCAAAAAGGCATCCGAACTCGTTCCCTAGTTTCTCCCAACCCATGATGTTTCTAACGAACACACTCCGGACGTCGCATCTGGCCTGCGCACTCGCCATTCTCCTGTCATCTTGGGCACACGCCGATCCTGTCCGCATCGTCTTCCAAAACGGTCGCTCGATCCCAATCTCGAACGTCTCTCTGCAAGCGGACAAGATCGTCATCAGCCAAGCCGGTGATGGATTCAACCCAGGCCAGTCCTTTCCGCTTTCCAGTGTTGACCACGTGTTCGGAGATAAGCCTTCGGGCATTAACCCGGGCCTCGCCCTGTTACTCACGGGAAAACCGGCCGAGGCGCTCAAGCTCCTCGAGCCAATCATCGCCGAGCAGCGCCTCACCGCCAAAATCCCCGGAAATTTCTGGCTTGAGTCCGCCCGCGCCGCGCTTGTCGCCTATGCGGTGACCGGAAACACCGCGAAAACCACGGAGATCGGCAAGGAAATTTCCGACGCGACCCCCGCCCAAGGGATCGACCCGTTTGTTTCGCTCGGCAAGGCTTTGCTACTTCCCGTCTCCACGCCGGTCGTTGACCGTGCTGTCGCTCTGGGCGACCTTACCACCGACAATCTTCCTGCGGATGTTGCCGCCTACGCATCGTTTTTCCGGGGCGATCTCCTCAAAAACGTCAAACGAGATAGCGATGCAGCCGCGGCCAAAAAGCAGGACGCGGAGACTCTCGAATCCTACCTCATGGTCCCTTGTCTGTTCCCTTCCGGCGGCCTGATCCTCAATGCGGTCGCTGAACTAAAAGCCTCGGAATTTCTTGTCTCCATGGGCCGTCGCGAAGAAGCCATTGCACTCCTCAACTCCTCCATCCGCCAGTCCTCCGGCACTCTGGTGGTCGCAGACGCGAACAAGCGCCTTGAAAGCCTCAAATAATCTCTCCAGCCTCCGCCCAACCAAACCACCTCGAACGAACCGCCTCATGAAACAACTCACCCAAAAAGCGATTTACGCCATTCTGCTTCTTCTTCCAATGACCGTCTTTGCGGCGCAACCCGGCGAGAAGGTTACCCTCATCGACACCTACCGCGAAGGTGGCTGGGTCATGCACCTCCTCCTCATCTTCTCGATCGGGATGGTTTGGCTCGTCATCGACATCTGGATGCGGACGACCAGCAAGAAAATGACACCGGACGCAGACCTCGCCATCGTCAGAGAAGCCTTCCTCGCAGGCGACTACCTCGGAGCCTATCAGGCGATGAAGGCAAGCTTCAGTCCCTTTGCGGAAGTCATGCGTGCCGGTCTCGGATCCGTCGGCTATGGCAAGGAGGCCACCGAGGAGGCGATCTATGCCACGGTCGAGAAAATCAGTTCCACTCTCCAGACCCGGATCAACTATCTCTCCGTCATCGGGGTCTGCGCGCCCATGATCGGGTTGCTTGGAACGGTCGCAGGGATGAAGGGTGCCTTCGGTAGCCTGGGTGCGGAAGGACTCTCCAGCGGTGTGGGCGAACTCGCCGGTCACATCGGACACGTGCTCGTCGCCACGGCGGCCGGCCTCGTGGTGGCCATCCCAGCTTTCATGGCATTCTACTTCCTGCGCAACAAGCTGCAGGGTGCCGTCCACCACCTCCACGAATCCGCCGAGAGACTCTTTCGCAATGCGCCCTATGACTATCTGAAGGACGCCGACGTCGGCCAAGAGGAAACCTACGCCGCACTTCCAAACTGGGTGCAAGCTCCCGAAGGCTGAACCTCGCCCTGCGCCCTGCGTTTCAAAATCAACTTTTAATCAACCAATCAAATGGCCGGCGGTGGTGGTGGTGGAGACGGAGAACCTGAGTTCCAAATAGCTCCGATGATTGATGTGCTCCTCGTGTTGCTGGTCTTTTTCGTCGTCGTCACCTCGGCACAGGTGCTCAAGGTGGATAAAAATCTCACCCTCCCCATTTCCCCCAGTGCGAAAACGCGCGAACCGGAAATGGCCAAACACGAGATGGCCGTCAATCTGCGCCTCGATACCCAGACCAACAAAGGCATCTTGGTGATCGATGACCAGATCAAGACCGACTGGCAGGAAGCCATTCCCATTCTCCAAGCCAACTTGAAACGCGACCCTAAGCTCCGCATCGTCGTCCGGGGAGATTCCAACGTGCCTGCCGGGGAAATCCAGCGTGTCATGGATCTCATCGGCCAAGCGGGCATCGCCGACATCGCCTTCGCCGCCTCCAACAAATAATCGCATCGTGAGAAAGAGACGCCACCGCAGGAAGTCCAGTGCAGAGGTCAACTTGGGCTTCCAGATCGCACCCATGATCGACGTCGTCTTCGTCATCCTCCTCTTCTTCATCGCCCAGGCTAGCACGATCCAAGTGGAAAACGCGCACGTCACCAAGCTGCCAGGCACGGTCGAGAGTTCCACCGAGACCGTCCTGCCGGATGAAATAGCCGTGCGCGTCGAGGACGACGGCCAGGTTTACTTGAACGACGACCCGCTGGACGGACCGGATGTGAAAAATCTGCCGGAGTTCGCCAGCAGCCTGAATGCCCTCCGCGAAGCCAGCGACGCTTCCAAATCCAAAGTTCTCGTCACCATCTACGCCAATGAACTTGCGCGTTACGAAAGGGTGATCGACGTTCTCGATGCTCTCAGCCGGGCAAAAATTACCGACGTCACCTTCCAAGCCGGTAGCCCCGAATAATTGACTCACTCACACCATGGACCTCTACGATAGCGAAGGAAATCCCGTCCCAGTGGTCGAAGCCAAGCAGTCCATCTGGCAGAAGATGGGCGCCGGGTCTTTGTTGATCGCAGCCTTGATCCATGTGGTCTTTCTCGTGCTCGGGGCTTTTTGGGTATTCAAGGTGGTCTATCCGCCGGAAAAGAAGGTGGACTTTTTACCCCCCGGTGGCGGTGGTGGCGCACGCGGTGCGGAGACCGTCGCGGTGAAAAAGCGGGCGCAGATCACTCCATCCACCAACGTCAAACGCGTCTTCGCGGAAGGTGCTCAGGCGACCTACTCCATCCCGGAGCAGGGTGACAATTTCGGCGAAATGTCCACCCTCAGCTCCCTCTCCGGCGGTGGCCTTTCCGGTGGTCTCGGCGGCGCGGGTAGCGGTGCCGGCTTCGGAAAAGGCGTAGGGCTTGGCGGCGGTGTCGGCCTCGGCGGCGGCGTGGGGAAAATGTTCGGTTTGATTCCCGAAACGATGCGCAAGCGCTGCTCCAAGGAAGACCGACTCCAGCGGCTCCAGGAAAATGGTGGCAATCCCGCTTGCGACGAGGCGGTTCACCGAGGGCTCCAATGGCTGAAAGCAAAGCAAAACCCCGATGGTTCGTGGGGCGGTTCAAGTCAACCTGCGATGACGGGCTTGGCATTGCTCGCGTATCTGGGTCGATGCGAGACGCCTGCTTCCGAAGAGTTTGGAGACTCTTGCATGAAGGGCATCGTTTACTTGGTGAACGTGGGCATGAAAAATGACGGGAAATTGGCCAGCAATTTCACGGTCAATGGCTGGGTCTATGAACACGGTATTGCGACCTATGCCCTTGGCGAGGCAGCTACCTTTTGCAAAGAATTGAAAGTTGATATCCCCGGTCTGATGGAAGTGACGGAGAAAGCAGGCCAATTCATCATCGATAACCAGCACCCGAACGGTGGCTGGGCCTATCGCTTTCAGACCGAGGACAAGCCCACAAAAGCGCACACAGATACCTCGGTGGTCGGTTGGCAACTCCAAGCGCTCAAAGCGTGCAGCCACACCAATATCAAATACAAAGGTCTGAACGCCTGCATCAGCAAAGGACTCAAATATCTCAGTGAAATGCAGAATGGGAATGGTGGCTTCGGTTACACGTCCCCAAACTCACCCGTAGGCGGCAAGGACGGGTATTTCACTCTAACCGGAGTTGGCACACTCTGTCACCAGATGTGGGGTAAGGGAAACTCCTCGGAGGTCCGCAACGGTTTGAAGTATGTCAAAGAGAACACAAAGTTCAATTGGAACACCGAGGATTCCGATCTCTACGCTCATTATTATGAGTCTCAGTCCATGATGCAGGCAGGCGGAGACGATTGGAAATTCTACAACGAACTCTTCCGCGATCAGCTCCTCAATAATCAAAATGAGGACGGCGGCTGGAAGTCTCCCAAATATCAGGGGCACGGTCAGGGCGGCAATGAAATTTACCGCAACGCGCTGAGCATCCTCATGCTGGAGGTTTACTACCGCTTCCTCAACACCGGCGGCGGCTCCAAGTCGAAACAAGGGATCTGACGCATTTCGCTCCGGCTCGCGGAGACTGGGGGGTGGTTTGGGAGTCAGAAAAATCGCCATATTCCGGGCGTGCCGGCCTCGGCGCTTCCAGCGCTTGCGTTCGCTACTGATCTCGATAGACTACCCCATCTCCATGAAGTGCTGCCATCTCTCAGTCGCGGGGTTTTTCTTTTCCGCGCTCCTTCTCTCCGCCGCCACCGAGACACCTGTCGTCGCCGTCAAGGAAACGAACTTCCTCGAAATCCTCGCGAAGGGTGGAATCATGATGTATCCGCTCGGGCTGATGTCGGTGATGACCGTGGTGCTGATCCTCATCTTCCTCCTCACCATTCGCCGCAACGCGATTGTCAGCGACTACTTCATGAACCACGTGGAGACCATGATCCGCAAACGTGACTTCGCGGGGCTGACTGCCCTCAGCCATCGCCGCAATGAGTGTATGGCCCGGATCACCCAGAAAGCCTTGGATTTCATGGCTGCTAACCCGGGTGCAAGCATCGATCACGTCAGGGAAATTACTCAAGCTGAGGGTTCCCACCAAGCAGGCTTGCTCACCTCCCGGGTCACCTATCTTGCGGACATTGGCGCCATCGCGCCGATGGTCGGGCTACTCGGCACGGTCTTCGGCATGATTGAGGCCTTCTTCCAGATCTCCTCCGGAGCCGTGCCGGGGGTGCGGGAAATGGGACTTGCCGAAGGAGTCTCCAAAGCGCTCATCGCTACCGCCGGGGGCCTCGCCATCAGCATTCCGGCGCTGGCTTTTTACTCAATCTTTCGTGGTAAGGTGCAGAAATACGTCTCCGAGCTCGAGGCCGCTGCCACCCATTTTGTCATTCTTCTGCAAACGCCGGTCGAGCGCCAGCCAGCCCAGTCTTACGCGAATCCGGTTCCCCGGCCGCGTGAGGACTATGCCATGCCGGTGGCATCCCCACTCGCCGGTGAGCGGCCTGACCTCCACGGCATTTAATCCGCCTTCAGGATGAAATTCTCCAGCCGCCAACCACCAGCGATTGCCATCCAGTTGGCACCGATGATCGATATCCTCCTGCTGTTGCTTTGCTTTTTCATCATCAGCTGGCAGTTCAGCAAGTCCGAGACCGAGCTCAACGTTTCCGTGCCGACCGCGCAGGAAGGAGCCGAGCCCGAGCGGGTGCGTGGAGAAATCATCATCAATGTGCAGGCGGACGGCGGCATCAAGGTCGAGGGACTTGCCATCGACCGGCAGCAGTTGTTTGACAAGCTTGCAGCGATCGCCTCGCAGTTCGAGAACCAGCCTGTCCGGATCCGCGGGGATGGAAATGTCGCCTACCAACGGATCGTGGAAGTCATCGATACCTGCCAGAAAGCCGGCATCTGGAACATTTCCTTCGCCACCCAGCGGCCGGAACCCGCCAAGTGATTCCCTTGGCAAATCGACCGATCCGCACAACGCTACCCGCATCTTGAAACGCGCGCTCGCACTCCTCATTTCCGCATCCCTGCCGGTGGTCGCCCAGGTCCCCCGAGCCGAGGTGGTGAACCCGGCCCTCGCCGCAGATGCCGCGAACGATTTCTTCCTTCGGGGAAAAAACCTCTACGACTCCGCCCAGGCGAGCACGACCCAGGATGGCCGTCTCGACTACTTCCGGCGCGCTTCGGATATTTTTTCCCAATACCTCAGCGAGTTTCCGAACCACCCCAATGCCGAAATGGCCTGGTGGTATCTGGGAAACAGCTACTATCAGTCCGGCCAGATTGACGACGGAAAACGGTGCTTCAGCACCTTGTTGAATCGCTTCGGGAAGGGAAAATGGGCTGCCGCCGCTGCCTACACGCTGGCGGCCGATCATTATAACAAATCCGAATACGCTTTCGCCGCCCCGCTGTTCGAGCGATTTTCCTTAAATGCCTCAAAGCCCGAAGAGCGTGCCCGCGGGAACTATCTGGCAGGTAATTGTTACCGCCTGCTCGGCCGCGACCGCGAGGCGATCGGCTCGTTCAGAAAAGTCATCGGTGACCCGGCGGGCGCGCTATTCGCCGCTCCTTCGAAAATCGCACTCGGCCACTTGGCGGTGAAATCCGGCAAGCTCGAAGAAGCGCTCGCCTTGTTCGAGTCGGTCGTCGAAGCACCGAACAGCCCGAAAGCCCGTGGTGAGGCGGCGCTCCATGCCTCACTCACCGCCACCAAACTCGGTAACACCGACCTCGCGGACAAATACCTTCAGCTCATCCTCCGCACTCCCGGCATGGATGACTTCCGGCCAGACGCCCAGACCGCGCTGATGGGCAATCTGTTCGCGAAAAAGGAGTATCGCGAGGTCATCGACATCTTCCGCCGCAGCCCGGTCAAAGCGGCGGGAGACAAAGAGGCAAACCGCTTGATGATCGCCGCTCGCGCCTACATGCGGCTCAAGCTGCCCAGCGAGGCACTCCAGCTTTTTCGCGATGTGGAGAAGCTGGTGAGTCCGGACACCGACCTGGCCTTCCAAGCCGCCTACTACCGGCTGCTGTGTTTTTTCCAAATCGAAGGCCGCCACCTGCCGGACCAGGTGGACGCGTTCCTCCAGCTCTATCGGAAAGCCCGCCCGGAAGACTCCCGCATTCACACCGCCCTCATGATGAAGGCGGAGACGCTTTTCAGCAACAAGGAGACCGCTGCCGCCGCCAAGGTTTACAGCGAGATCAATGCGGGCCTGGTCAGCGAGAAAAACCGCCCCGGCCTCCTCTATCAGCGCGGGTGGTGCCTTTCCGAAGCGGGTGATGCCCAAGGAGCGATTCGTTCGCTCAGCGAGTTCATCACCAAGTATCCACAGGATCAGAGAGTCTCCTCCGCCATCGCAAAACGCGCCAAATCATTTTCCGAAAGCGCGGAGCCCGCCAAGGCATTCGCCGACTTCGACCGGCTCACCGCGTCCGCCGACACGCCGGATGATCTCGCGTCCTTCGCCTGGTTAGAGTCCGCCCGCCTACGCCGCGCGGAAAGCAACATCCCGGACATGATCCTCCGCTATCAGGGGCTTTTGAAAAACGTCCGCGACCTCAGCGAGAATCTCCAAGCGGAGGCGAACTACTGGATCGGCTGGGGTATGGTGAAAAACAACACTGCCAAGGAAGCCGTTCCCTATCTCGAAAACGCCCGTAAACTCCGCCCGGACGCCTACGCGAAACACGCCGGTCTGCTCCTCATCCTCGGCTATTTCGCCTCTCAGGACCCCGTGAATCTCGCTGAGGAAATCAACCTCGCCATCGTCGGGAAATACGATTCGGACATTCCGGACCAAGCCATCCAGTGGTCCGGCATGCAGTCTTACAACGCCGGCGACTTCACCTCCGCAGCCAAGTCGCTCGCCCTGGTCGCCAACCCCGCCGAACCCCGCGAGACCCCCAAGGAAGTCTGGCGCTATCTTGCCAAGGCCCAGCTGGAGACCGGCGATGGCGAAGGTGCGCTCGCCGCCGCTAACAACGTGCTCGCGGTCGAGGAGAATGCCGGCTGGAAGGCGGATGGGCTGCTCGACCGCGGACGCTCGCTTTTTCTCCTCAACCGCGAATCCGAAGCCCGCATCGCTGCCGACGAAGGGGCCGCACTGCGACCCCAGGGCCGCACCAATGCCGGCCTGCGCATCCTCTCCGGTGATCTCTATTTCAAAGCCAAAAACTACGGCCCCGCCGCTGCCGACTACCTGAACGTCATCCAGTTCCACGAAGACGCCGATCTCAAGCCCCTTGCGATTTGGAAATACATCGGAGTGCTCGAACAGCAGGCAAAGGCCGCCGAAGCTGAAAAATACCGCCAGCAACTCAAAACCGGATTTCCCAACTGGAAGCCGCCCGCCCGATAAATTAATCTCCTCACAGAAACCTCCATCCATGACGCCTCCTTCCGCCACCGCCGCCGCTCCTGCCAAATCTTCCAAGCGTAAATCCGAAAACGCATGGTCCACGGATAAATCCGCAGAACTCTACGGGGTCGATACCTGGGGCCACGGCTTCTTCGGCGTCAATAAAAACGGCCACGTCACCGTCCGCCTCGAAGACGATGAGGCGCAGGCCGAGGTTTCGCTCTTCGAAGTCATCGACGGCCTGCGCGACCGCGGCACCCATCTCCCCGTCCTGCTGCGCTTCCGTGATCTCCTCCACTCCCGCATCACCGAGATCAACGAGTCCTTCCGCAAGGCCATCAAGGAAACCAAATACCGCGGCGAATATCGCGGCGTCTATCCGATCAAGGTCAACCAACAGCGCCAAGTCATCGAAGAAATCGCCGAGTTCGGAAAACGCTACCACTACGGCCTCGAAGCCGGCTCCAAGCCCGAGCTCATCGCCGCGCTCGCCCACATGCATGATCCCGAGGCCTATCTGATTTGTAACGGCTACAAGGACGAGGAGTTCATCGACCTTGCCCTGCAAGCCCAGAAAATGGGCCTCCGTGTCGTGCTCGTCCTCGAGATGCCCAGCGAGCTCGACCTCATCCTCGAGCGCTCCCGCAAGCTCGGCATCCTCCCGAATCTCGGAGTCCGCGTGCGCCTTTCCACCAAAGGCTCCGGCCACTGGCAGGACAGCGCGGGAGACAAGTCCGTCTTCGGACTCAACGCCTCACAAGTCATCGCCGTCGTGGACCAGCTCAAGGACTCCGGCTACATCGGCTGCTTGAAAATGCTCCACTACCACCAGGGATCGCAGATTCCTAACATCGCCGCCATCCGCGAGGGAGCCACTGAAGCGGTGAGAATGTATTGTGACCTCGTCAAGGAAGGTGCGCCCATGGGTGTGCTCGACATCGGCGGTGGCATGGCCGTGGACTATGACGGCTCGCACACGAATTTCCATTCCTCCTGCAACTACTCCGTCGCCGAGTACTGCACCGACATCGTCGAAGTCATTTCCCAAATCTGCGACAAGGCCGGCGTCCAGCATCCCAATCTCATCTCCGAGTCCGGTCGTGCCGTCGTCGCCTACTACTCCGTGCTCGTCTTCAATATCCTCGACGTCACCAGTGCCCAGACCAGCGAGGAAGCTCCGCCGATTCCAGAAAACGCTCCGCAAAACCTCATCAACATCATCGAGGTCAACAAGGTCATTAACAAAAAGAACCTCCAGGAGTGCTTCAACGACGCGATGTATTACCGCGACCAGATGCGCGCCCAGTTCTTCTACGGTGCCGCCACCCTCCGCGAGCGCGGCCTGGCCGAAGCTTGGTTCTGGCACATCCTCACCCGCATTTCCCACCTCATTGCAGACCTTGAGGATGACATCCCGGAAGACCTTCGCGAGCTCTCCTCCACCCTGGTGGACTTCTACTACGGGAATTTCTCCCTGTTCCAGTCCCTGCCGGATTCCTGGGCCATCGACCAAGTCTTCCCCGTTATGCCCATCCACCGGCTCGACGAGAAGCCGCGCAACCGCGCCGTCCTTGCCGACATCACCTGCGATTGCGACGGCAAGATCGACCGCTTCATCGACAAGGAAGACGTCGCCAAGGTCCTCCCGCTCCACCACTTCAAACAAGACGAGCCCTACTACCTCGCCGTCTTCCTCGTCGGAGCCTATCAGGAAACCCTCGGCGACCTCCACAATCTGCTGGGCGACACCAACGTCGTCGGCGTGCATCTCGAAAACGGCAAGCCCGTCTATACCCACGAAGTCGAGGGCGACACCGTGGCCGACGTGCTCACCTACGTCGAGTTCGACCCAAAGGAGCTCGTCACCCGCTTCCGCACCTTCGCCGAGAAAGCCGTCACCGAGGGCCGCATCTCGCCCAAAGAACGCCGCGAGATCCTCGACCTCTTCCGCGAGGGCCTTTCAGGTTACACCTACTTCGAAAGCTGACCCGCGCCTTGCGGGTGTCGAGTGCTAGACCACTTCAGCCATCAAGACAGGGTAATTTCACTGAGGGTGAGCTTAGGGGTACGCACGGTGGTGTGGAGCGAGAAGCCTCCTACAGCCCTTGGCTTATTGCCAACCCAACCGACTGGGCTAGCCGCTTGAATTTGCGTTGTTAAAAGATGCAGCGGGATAGTTGGGGAGTCCGACGGGAGTGTCAATGTGACCGGCAGAGCTGTCAATGTGACCGGCGGGATTGCCAAAATGACCAGCGAGGTTGCCAATGTGTTCGGCGGGTGTGTCAATGTGTCCGGCGGGGTAGTTAATGAGTCCGGTGGGGGTGTTTGGCAATCCGGCGGGCGTCCAGAGCTGGAAAAAGAGGGACAGTAAGGTCCCTTTTCCCCATTTTTGCAGGCCAGACTGTGTCGGCGGCGTGCTTGATTACCCTTGCTCGACGCGGCGGCGGACTCTCCGGAGGAGATCGTTGTAGGCGGACATCCCGACAAGCCTCGGTTGGCGGACGGTTTCGCCGAAGGCGGTGTTCGCCTGGGTGACTTGCACTTGGCACCCGACCCAGACCCAGCCCGCGCCGTCGGGCCGCCAGGTGACGGTGGCGCGGATCATCACGGGATTCGGGTTATTGATGGTGGACCACATGATTTCCGACCTGCGACCGCCGGCGATGGTGAAAATGATGGATTGGGACGATTCGGAAACCACGGTGAAGCCCTCCGCCCGGAAGACCTCCAACACGGCAGCTCTAACCGCGCGGGTGGAGGTGGTCCGGATGCGGGTGGACGCGAGGTCGTTCGCCCCGCGACCGCCGACGCCCACGGCCGGCCCACAGCCAGTGAGGAGAATGGCCAACCCACCTGAGATCCATGTTCTGCGTTTCATCCCGCGCAGATTGACCGGTGGATGGGCGGAATCCAGCACGATTCCTCCGCAATTTTGAGTTGGTGTGATCCGTGGTCTTTGCCTAGGGTGTCGCTCCCTGAGGGGAAATTATGGCGATACAAGGTGAAGAACTGGCTCTGGCTTGCGCGAAGGCGGCCGATGATGTGAAGGCGGAAAACATCCGCGTCTGGGACATGCGGGGGATCTCGAGTCTGACGGACTACATGGTGGTGTGCTCGGGAAGCTCCATGCCGCAGCTGCGCGCCATCCTGCGCGATGTGGCTGGAAAAGTGGAAGAACTCCACGCGGTGAAGCCGACGATGACCGAGGGCAAGGCGGATACCCAGTGGGTGGTCTTGGACTACATCGACGTGATGGTGCACGTGATGAGCGCGGAGCTGAGAGACTACTACGGCCTCGAAGAGCTTTGGAAGGATGCCAAGGAAGTGACGTGGCAGGAGAGTGAAACTTTTTCGGAATAGAAAACGGGCCGCGAACTCCTATGGATGCCGATGAGTGAGTTTGCCGAGTTAGTTGATGCCCATTACCAAGCGTTGTTTCGCTTCGGGATGTCTCTCACGCGGAATGTGGACCGGGCGTCGGATCTGGTGCAGGAAACGTTCTGCATCTGGGCGGCGAAGAACGAGCAGCTCCGCGACCGGTCCAAGGCGAAGACCTGGCTGTTCACCACACTGCACCGCGAGTTTCTCAACCACCGCCGGCGGGAGGCGAAGTTCTCTGACGAGCCGCTCGACGAGGGGAAGGCGGAGGCGATGGTCGCCCCGGAGGAGGATGCGGAAAGGCAGATGGACGGGCAGAGGGCGATGGAACTCCTCGCGACGCTTGAGGAGACCTATCGGGCACCGCTCGCGTTGTTTTATCTCCAACAACACAGCTACAAGGAAATCGCCGAGATCCTCGATGTGCCGATCGGCACCGTGATGTCGCGGCTTTCCCGCGGGAAGGAAATGCTGCGCCGCCAGATGACTGCGGAGCCGTCGAGCGTTCCGAAAAACATTCTCCAACTGGAGCGGAAAGGAGTGCAGCATGGATAAGGAACAAGCACGATTCATTTTGCGCAGCTTCCGCCCGGACGGCGCGGATGCCGCGGACCCCGACTTCGCGGAGGCACTCCGGCTGGCCATGGAGAACCGCGAGCTGGGCGAGTGGCTGGCGAGCGAGCGCGCGTTTGACGCGGCCTTCGCCGACGCTCTGGTGGCGGTGGATCTGCCAGAGTATCTTCGTGAGGACATCATGGCCTGCATGGCTACCCAGCGGGGGGATTTCCCCCAGGCGGAGGACGCGACGGACGCCGCATGGATCGGCGCGATGGCGACCATCCAACCGCCGGTGACGTTGAGGGATTCCGTACTGGCGGCGATGGACCGCACGGCCACGATGGGCGAGCCGCCGAAGGTCTCGGTCTTCAGGCGGTGGGTGATCCCGCTCGCCGCAGCGGCGGGCATCGCCCTCGCGTTTCTAGCGACGCGTGGCCCGAGTCCATCGCAAACGGTGGTCGCTCGTAGTGTGTCGATCGATGTGGTGAAGGCGGGTTTTATCAAGACCTTCGAATCTCCGGACTTCGCGCTGGAACACATGAAGGATGACAAGCAGGTGCTGATCAACCACCTGAGAAATCGTGACTTGCCATGCCCGGGTGACCTGCCTCCGGGGCTGCGGGATGTGGATGGACTTGGCTGCCGCGAACTATTGATAGACGGCAAGCGCGGCTCGCTGATTTGCTTCAAAATGGGAGAGAATGGACTGGTGCACCTCGTGATTTTCCGGAGGACCGACTTGAGCGGTGAGTTTCCGCCGATGGACCGGCCGTTGATGGCGCACTCGGGAAAGTGGAGTTCTGCGCGGTGGGAGCAGGGCGACAAGGTGTTTCTTTTAATGAGCAATGCCGAGCAGGCCGGTCTGTCACGGTTGTTTTGAGGACTCGGCTTGCGTCTGGACGCGCAGCGTGGTTTGTCATCACCCATGGCCGAGCCGTTCATCCAAGTCCGCGGGCTGACGCAGCGCTTCGGCGGGACGAACGTGCTGCGCGGTGTGGACTTGGACGTCTATCATGGGGAAACGCTGGTGATCCTCGGCAGTTCGGGCGGAGGCAAATCCGTCTTGCTGAAACATCTGCCCGGCTTGCTGACCCCGCAGAGCGGCAGCATCCATGTGAATGGCGTGGAAATTTCCGGACTCGGTGAGCGGGCGCTCGGCCCGATCCGGCGGCAGATGGGGATCCTGTTTCAGGGCGGGGCTTTGTTTGATTCCTTCAACGTCGCGGAAAACGTCGCTTTCCCACTGAGGGAAAGCGGCATGACCGACGAGGCGGAAATCATGACAAGAGTCGCCGCCGCCCTTCAAATCGTGCGGCTTCCCGGAGAGGAAAACAAAAGGCCCTCCGAGCTCTCCGGCGGCATGCGCAAGCGGGTGGCGCTGGCCCGTGCGGTCGTGGGCAAGCCGGCTTGCGTCCTCTATGACGAGCCGCACGCCGGACTGGACCCGGTGACAGCCGACTCCATCGACCATTTGATCAAGGATCTGCAAACCGCGCACGGGATGACCAACGTGGTCATCACCCATGACATGCGCAGCGTTTTCCACATTGCCGACCGGATCGTATTTCTCGAAAAGGGTGTGATCCACTGGACAGGCACGCCTGAGGAGCTGGGGACGTCAGAGAATCCCGAGCTGCGGGCCTTCGTGGCGGGGGATTCCGGGGAACCGTGGAAATGAACGGGCGGCCGCGGGATTTAAATGCATTTCAAAAACCACGGATCACTGCTATCAAGTCGTCATGGCCGCATCGAAAAAACGCACGGAAGTGCTCGTGGGGCTGTTTCTCCTGATCGGCTTCGGCATCTTGAGCGGGCTGGTGCTGCAGTTTGGAAAATTCAGCGACCGGCTGCGCGGGCAGTATGTGCTCACGGTGGTTTTCGAGGACGCATCCGGAGTCATCAAGGGCTCTGAGGTCCGCATGGGCGGCGCGAAAATCGGGCAAGTGGCGGAGTTGCCCGAGCTGAACGAAGCGGTGCAGGTCGAGGTGCGGCTGGCGATCCGGGAGGCGATCCGGATTCCCGCCGGGTCCGCGTTTCAAATCAATTCCGCGACGTTGCTAGGCGACAAGCTGATCGTGGTCGTGCCGCCGTCGGACCGGAACGGTGGATTCATCGCGCCGGGAAGCCGCTTGATGGGGAGTGGAGCGACCGGGCTGGAAGCGCTGCAAAACAGCGCTGCGAACGTGGGCAAGGACGTGGAGCGGATGCTCAAACAGGCGGAGCAAACGCTCACCAAAGTGGATGGAGCGGTAGCGGACATCCAAGCGGCCAGCAAGCAACTCGGTGAGGCCGTCGGTAAGATCAACCGCACCGTGCTCGCCGAGAAAAATCTCGCCCATCTCGACACAACGTTAGGAAATCTAGCAAGCACCACCCACGACTGGAAAACAGCGAGCGCGAAACTCGAACCGACTCTGGAAGAAGCCAAGGAAGCGATCCAAGCCGTGCGCCATGCCGCTGAAACTGCGGAAAAAACCCTGAAATCTGCCGACCAAACGCTTGCCGAGGCGAGGCCGGCACTTTTGAAACTGCCCAAGGCGGTGGACCAATTTTCCGCCACCACGGTGAAGGCGGGTGAGGCGCTGGACCGGATGAAACGCGGTGAAGGTCTGCTAGGCGCGCTTGCTACCGACAACAGCGTGGCTCTCGACGCAAAAGCTTTCATGCGGAACCTCCGGCTTCATGGAGTGCTCCGCTACCGGGACAGCTCGGATCTTGGAGCGGAGAAATCCCCCTTTCACTTCAAGGGTGGAAACCGGTGAAGCGGCTCAGTTCGTCACACGCATCGGCATCAGGACGTAGAGGAACGTCCCTTCGATGCGCAGGACACCGGGACTCATTTCGTCGATGAGATCCAGATAAACGTCCGTCGTGTCGAGCGCGCGCAGCGGGGCTTGGAGGAACTCCGGATTGAAGGCGATCTGCATCGGCGGCCCCTGATAGATCACATCCATCGACTCCTGCGCCTCGCCCACGTCAGGGGAGTTCGCGGTGACTTCGATGTGATTTTCGCTGAAGACCAGTTTCACGGAATTCGACTTGTCTGAGGAAAGCAACGACACGCGGCGGACGGTTTCCAACAGCGCCTCGCGGCCGATGACGACGCGCTCGTTGCTGTCTCCCGGGATGACCTGGCGATAGTTCGGGTAGTTGCCCTCGATGAGCTTGCTGGCGAGCAGACTCTCACCCACCGCGAAGGAAATCTGGCTGTCGCTGAGCTTGACGATCACCTCGCCAGCATCACCTAGCAGGCGCTGAAGTTCCTGCACGGCCTTGGTGGGGATGATGACGTCCGTCTCGTGGGAGGCGGGGAATTCGAGGTCCGCGTCCACCATGGCGAGGCGGCGACCATCGGTGGCGACGAGGGTCATTTTTCCATCCCGGAAGGAGGCGAAGATGCCGTTGAGCACGTAGCGCGTCTCGTCGGTGGAGATCGCGTAGGAGGTCTTTTTCAGACCATCCCGCAGGGTGGCTTGGGGAATTTTGAAAACCTTGGCTCCCTCGAAGTCGGGCAGTGGTGGGAACTCGGCTTCTCCGAGGCCGATGATTTTGAAGAACGAAGGACCGCTGCGAATCGAGGCGTGGTTTTTCGCGTCCACGGACACTTCCACTTCGCTGGCGGGTAGCTCGCGGATGATGCTGACCAGCCGTTTGGCGGGCAGGGTGGTGGCGCCCTCTTTTTCGATCTGTGCCTCGACGGACCCGGTGATGCCCACGTCCAAGTCGGTCGTGGTGAACTGGATGCGGCCATCCTTGGCGACTAGCAATACGTTGGAAAGAATCGGCAGGGTCGTTCTGGAACTGACCACGTGCTGGACTTTTTGGAGACCGTCGAGAAATGCCTCCTTGGAGATGCGAAACTTCATGGGATAATGAACCTGAGGGGTTGTTGCGGTGCAGTTTCCGCTTTCGATGCCCCTTGGCAAGCCTTCTGTGAATAATCCCAAAAGTGATCCGGTCAGCGGCGTAACTGAGACTCGATGCGGGCAATGCTTTCCTTCAAGCCCGGCTCGTCACCGACGCGCTCGGCGACTTTTTTGCACGCGTGGATGACCGTCCCGTGGTCGCGCCCACCGAAGGCCTCGCCGATTTCCATGAGCGAACCTTTGGTTAGCGAGCGGCTCAAATACATGGCGATCTGGCGGGGAAACGCGATGCTGGCCGGCCGACGGCGGCTGGTCATGTCGGCCAGCCGGACGTCGAAATGCTCGGCCACCGCCTTCTGGATCGAGTCGATACTTACCTGGCGGCCAGCCTCCTCACGGATCAGATCGCGGAGTAGGTGCTCGACTTTTTCCACCGTCACGCTCTCCCCGGCGAGCGAGGCATAAGTCGCCACGCGCATCAGTGCGCCCTCGAGCCGACGGACGTTGGTGCGAATTTTTTCTGCGAGGAAAACGAGCACGGACTCGTCCACGCGGACTTTCCAGTCGAGGGCTTTTTTCTTGAGGATGGCCATCCGCGTCTCCATCTGTGGCGGCTGCATTTCCACCGTGAGGCCGCACTCGAAGCGCGAGATCAACCGCGGCTCGAGGCTCTTGATCTCGCTGGCCGCGCGGTCGCTGGTGAGCACGACTTGGTTGCGTCCGTCGAGCAGGGTGTTGAAGGTGTGGAAAAACTCCTCCTGCGAGCGCTCCTTGCCGGCGAGGAACTGCACGTCGTCGATGAGCAGCACGTCCGAGCTGCGGTAGCGGCGGCGGAATTTCTCGATGTCGCCGCGGCGGATCGCGTCGATGAACTCGTTCGTGAATTTCTCACAAGTGAGATAGACCACGCGCGTGCCGGGCTGGCGGCGGAGCAGCTCGTGGCCGATCGCCTGCATGAGGTGGGTCTTGCCGAGTCCGGGGCCGCCGTAGATGAAAAGCGGATTGTAGCCGATGCCGGATTTCTTCGCGACCGCCTCGCAGGCGGCATGGGCGAACTGGCTGTTATCCCCGACCACGAAGCTGGCGAAGGTGTTGGCCGGATTGAGTCCGGCGCTTTTGATGCGCTTGTCGAGAGCCTCGCCTTCGAGGGCTGCCGCCTTGCCGAGGCGGACTGGCGGTTGGTAGTGCGGGCGCTCGCCTTCGGACTCGTTAGAACCTTCACTTTCGTCACTGACGACGATCCGCACGTCGAGCACCTCGCTGAAGACGCCGGTCACCGCCATGGTCAGCTCCGGCAGATAGTTGGTCTCGATCCACACCTGGTGAATCTCGCCCGGCACGGCGATGGATGCGACGTCGTTCTCCACACCCATCCATTTGGCGGCGCGGAACCAACGCGTGAAGGCGTCATCACTAACGGTCGCTCGCAAGGCTTTGCAGACCTCAGGCCATCCATTGCAGGGGGCGGTGGATTCCGCATGATCGACGGCCGAGTCTTGCGCTGTTAGTTCTTCCGGTTCCATTTCTGATCAGTCTTTTTTAAAATTCGAGGGCCGTGTGTGGTTTCCCCTCGCCCCGATTCAGTATCGTGCGGCGAGGGCAGAACGATGAGCGTCTCGCGGCGGGCCTGGAAAATTTTTTTTACGTCACCCTAACAATCACTCCCGGCGGACTCTATTCCACAAGGGTTCCACAATGAGTTTTTTTTAAAACTTGACCCCTGATTTGCTTCGTTTTTCCGAAGTATCGGAACCACAAAATCCGGGGAATCGGTCTATGCGATTGAAATCGAACGACTCAGAATGTGACGATTCCGTTTGATTTGGTGAAGGCGAGTCGAGGAAGCAGGCGAGGCCGACGTGAGCCGTCCAGAATCAAGGAGATGCGTGGAGAGTTTCCTTGCGGGAGTTGGTGCCGAAGGCGTGCCGGGTCCGGAAACAGATGGCCACGGCAACCGTCACGAGGGTGCCAGCCATGATTCGCCACGGGAATTCGATCATCGGCAGCCAATCGAAGTTTTGGTAAAGCGGCTCGTTGGCGAACATTTTCCAGACGTCGTTAGGGAGGTTGCTCAAATACGCCACGGCGAGCATGCCCGCCGTCATGGCGATGAGATTTCCGGTCTCGCTGCCGCGGGTGGTGGTGAATAACGCGACGATGAAAATGCCGAGCAGTGAGCCGTAAGTGTACCCGAAGCTCCCGAGGATGATGCCGATGATGCTGAGGCCCGGATTGTGTGCTTTGACAAAGGCCGTCGCGAGACCCACCCCGATGAGGATGAGGGCGAAGGCCACGGTGCTGAGCTTGATGACTCTCACCTGCACGCGTTCGTCCGCGGGTGTCTTAAACCAGCGGAAATGGAAATCCCGCGAATAGCTGGTGGCGAGGGCATTCATGGCCGTGCCCAGCGAACCCATCGTGGTGGCGAGCACTCCGGCGACCACCAGCCCGCGGAGTCCGCCGGGCATCACGTCGATGACGAAGTGAGGGAAAATCCGTGTGCTGTCAGGTTTGCCACCCGCCATCGGCAGCGTGGGATCGTTCACGATGTGGCCGTAGTAAACGGAGAGAAGAATGCCGATGGTGAGCACGGCATAGGTCACCGGAATGTCCGCGAGGCCTGAGAGGATGGTGGCCACCGCGCTCTGGCGCTTGTTCTTCGCGGTGAGCATCCGCTGCACCATGTCCTGGTCCGTCCCGTGAGTGGCCAAGGTGACGAAGAGCGAGCCGAACAATGCCGCCCACACGGTGAACTCGCTTTCCAGCACACTTTTGATGGCACCCCAAGTCGCCCCGTAGCTGCCGACGAACTCCGGCGTCGGCGGCACATCGCCCTTCCACTCCCAAAGCTTCAGGTCGTGGGGGCCGGTGAGGTGGGTTTTCGCTCCGTCCCACCCGCCGGGAATGTGGCCTAGCAGATACCAGACGGAGAATCCAAGTGCGCCGAACAGCACCGCGATCTGTAGCACGTCGGTCCAGATCACCGCCTTGATCCCGCCGACTGCGGTGTAAGCGGCGGTGAGCAGGCTGATGAGCACCAGTGCGCCGCCCGTCACCCAGAATTGTTCCCAAACGCCGAGCGGGCGCTCCGGGTTCAGCTGGTCCCAAATGACGATGATGAGAAGTGTCGGCACCCACAGCCGGGCACCGCTGGCCAGCGAGCGGGTGATCAGGAAAATCACACTTGCCATACTCCGCGTGCGCGGGCCGAAGCGGAGTTCCAGAAACTCGTAGATACTCACCACGTTGTGTTTGTAATACGCAGGGATGAACACCGCGCTCACCACCAGCCGCGCCAGCAAGTAACCGACCATCAACTGCGCGTAAGTGTAGTTCCGCAGCCGGAACCCCTCGCCCGGCGAGCCGAAAAACGTCCCCGCGCTGATCTCGGAGGCGAGGATGGATGCCAACACCGCCCACCAGGGAATCGACCTGCCACCCAGCGCGAATTCCGAGACGTTGCTTTTCTGGCGGCTGAAATGCACCCCGATCCCAAGGATGATGGCGAAGTAAATTCCGATGATGAGGAGATCCAAGCTCAGGGCCGACATACGCCGGATGCTACGGGCACCGCCGGTCGATCCAAGCATCAAGTTCCCGGCGGGAAATCACTCCGCTTGCGTGATGGATTCTTCCTCAGCGCCTCGCATCCCGCCCTATCTGACTAACCGGGATTTTTTCCCGCCTGAAGCGCGTGATAGACTTGGAGCGCCGCGTAGGCGTCGTTCGCCGCATAGAGCAACTGACGCTCGGTGAGCTCCTTCATCGACCAGTTTGAGGTGGTCACGGACTTGGATTTCAAAAACCTGCGGTTGAAGAGAATGGCCACGGCTGACTTCGCACCCACGGCATTCCGGTAGCCTAGCAGCTTGAACGAGCGGTCCAGATCGACGATGGCACCGGGCTTGATGCCGAAGCGCTGGGAAATCTGGCGGAGATCCCCGCCCAGTCCGAAACCGATTTTGGTTAGCTCCGTCGATTTCATCAACTCCACGATGACCGGATGGCTCTCAGCACAATGCGATTGGAAAATGTAGGCTCTCTCGACGGTGGCGAATTGCAGCACATGCGGCCCCTCGGAGACCTGGCCCTTGTGGAACGTGGGCTTCGACTCGGTGTCGAATCCCACAAGCCCGGCAGCCATCAGCTCGCCAAGTGCGGCTTCTGCCTGGCGTGCGTCAGAAACCACTTGGATCGAATTCATTTCCAGCCCGGCAAACGGCTCCAGCTCGGCAATGATGGATTTGTGAGGGATGGATTGATCGGGAGTCATGCGCGGCGCGAAGGTGGCGGGGATTTCCAGCAGGAGTGAACGTGTAAACCGAGTGGATGGCCGGAGCAAGCAAATGATGGTTAGACCGCCGCCGCCTCATCTTCGAGAGACTCCGGGCGGTAGCGGAGCAGACAGCCGACCCCGCCATGAGTGGTGAGCAGCTCGTCGCCCTCACAGACCTCGATGGCCAGCTCCCGCTCCGTGGCGAGGCGGGTGAGTTCCTCCCGCTCGGTTTTTTGAAGCTCTTCGGAAATGACCAACTCTGCGGCGTATCCCCCGAGGATGGCGGCGCGGGATTTTTCCACGCCCACCACCGCCAGCCCGCTGCGGCTCACCTGTTCGTGCAGCCGGCCCACCGTGTCACGGGATTCTGCACGCTCCGCCTCGACGAAGGTGTCCACCGCGTGCTCCAGGACTGCGGAGTAGTCACCGCCGGACGGTGTTTTGAGCAATTCGCCGACGACGCGGGCGGACAAGTGCTTGGGCAGGCTATCGCGGAGGCCGGACACATGGCGCGGATTTCCAGCGAGGATCAAGTGGTTGAGACCGCGCCGCGCCATGAGGTGGGTGATGATGGTCACCTGGTCGCGGTGGAATTTATGATCGCTCTCGCGTTTCCGCTGGTGGTAGTGTTCGCGCCCCCACTCGCGGCCAAGTCGTCCGCCCATTTCGGGTCGCCGGGCGAGAATGGACTCGCTCACCGCGCCCAGCGTGACCTCGAAAATCCTCGCCGCGTCATCCGTGGAAATGACAACCACGAAGCGGTGGAACCGGTCCTTCAACTGCACCAGCGGAAAAATCGCGGGGCGGCTGGACACATCGAAATGCAACTCCAGCGGCGCGCTGAAGGGAATCGCCCGCAGCAGGGGATGTTCTCCATGTCTGCTGAAAACCGCCACTCCACGGATTTCTTCCGGCCACTCGCGGGAAATCTCCCGGATCACTTCCTGCCGCGCATGATCGAAAAGCGGACGCTGCGCCGCAGGCAAGGTCGAGCGGGCCGCCATCGACCATTGGTCGAATTTCGACCGGATGGCATCCGCGCTCTGGCAGAAATCAAGATAGGCGTTGATGACCGGGGCTTCGGATTCGGCAAGATTGGCAAGCTCGGAAATGTGACTGGCGAGCAAGTCCATTTCGTTCATCGCAGGATTGGTAGGCATCTGTCCAAGCTACCCGCTTCGCACTCCCTGTATCGTGGAATTCTCGGGCAATTTTCCACCACCTGCGAGCAGAGTGTTAGGAAAGTTCCTTGAGCGACGCGCGGCCGCGCTGCTTGGTCTCCGGGTCGTCCCTCTCCTGGTTAGGCATCGAGATTCCTTGTTCCAGATAGCGCTTCGCCTCGGCCTTGCGCCCCATCATCTCGTAAGTGCGGCCCAGCTCCACGAAGTGCACGAGGCGCTTGGAATTCAGGGCGATGGCCTTGCGGAAACAATCGACGGCGCTCTCGTTAGACGCAGCGGGCAGCTTGCCGTAGATGATGCCGGCAAGCGCCCGCGTCGCACCGCCGATGTTGGCGAGCGACTGGTGCCAGCGTCCTAGCAGGTGCCAGGCGTAGTCGTTCTTCGGATCGATTTTTACCGCCTTTTCCGCAGAGACTTTGATCTGCTTCGACGCCTCGACCATTTCGCGATTCCCCATGAATGGCGTGAGCTTGCCCAGGCAGATCGCCACGGCGAGGTGGGGGTCGGCCTGATCCGGGGCGAGTGCCACGGCACGCTCGGCGTAGGCGAGAGCCTTGCGCCCGGAGGTAATTTTATCCGCCTTGTTAGGCAGGTCATTCATGCGCAGGGCGTATTGGCGGGAGATTTTCACCAGCAGCGTGGCGTCGTCCGGCTGCAGTTTTTCCGCAGGCAGGTAGTATTTCAGCGCCTCATCGTATTGGAATTTCGCCTCCTGCGCGTCACCGGATTTCACAAGCTCTGCGAAATCGGCCAGGACTGGGATGACACTCAGGAGTACGATTAGGAAAATTTTCATGACGGAGGAAATAGCTCAGAATCAGAAAATTGCCAGTAGTGGATTTCCGCCACCGGACCGCGAGTCTCCAGACTCGCGGTCCCGAGGAAAATCCACTAGAAGCCGGCATGCCCGAACCCTTCCGCCACAAAGGCTGGCACTCGCGGGGCTATCTGCCGCATCTCGATGCCCCCGGCGAGATCCAAGCCCTGACATTTCGCCTCGCGGATGCCCTACCCGCGAAGGTGGTGGCAAGTTGGAAAAAAGAATTGGCAGAGGATCCCCGGGGAAGTGAGAAAGCTCTGCGAATCAAAATCGCCCGCTATGAAGACGCCAGTCGCGGAAGTTGCCTGCTGCGGGATCCGGTCTGTGCGGAAATCGTGCAGGCCGCATTCCTCCATTTCCACGGCGCAAGATATCGCCTTTTGGAATGGTGCGTGATGCCGAACCACGTGCACGTCCTGATCCACTGTGGTTTCGGAATCACTCTGGGACAAATCGTGAGTTCGTGGAAATCCTACACTGCCAGGGAAATCCACAAGCACACCGGCAACAGCGGACAACTCTGGGCTTTGGACTATTTCGACCGCTACATCCGAGATCTCGACCATCTCACGGACGCAAGGATCTACATCCGGAACAATCCTGTAAAAGCTGGCCTCTGCCAGAAGCCCGAAGATTGGCCATGGAGCAGCGCGTCGCA
>JBOFET010000161.1:0-19808 GCA_051648225.1 Luteolibacter sp. | reverse complement strand
ATTTTATGCGAGGCGGATGGCGCGGATTGGGCGCTGCGGGTGTATGGCCACGCCACGGACGCGCTGCAAGACAGCCCCGGCATCAAGGTATGGGTGGACCGGATGGGGCAATACTTCGAAAAATCCGGCCAAGCGGTGCCGCCTGTCACTCCGACTCCTTAAGCGGTTTTGCATGCCAGATTTGCTAAAAAATAGCGAATTTAGGATGAATTGACCGAAATTTGATCAAATTTGATCAAATTTCGGTCTTTTTTGATCTGGGCAGGGTTTTCCGAGATTCAGTTTTGATCTCCGGGGATCGACGCGAGTTGGTTGCTGATGCGTGGGTGGTCTCGGATGATTGGAGCTGGATCTTCTGAGATAACGCATCGGTATCGAGAGATTGGCAGGCAATGATTGGAGAGCAGACGGGGATGTCAGGAGATGGACAATCATTTCAAATTGGCAACTTCAGGTGTGCCAGCTTTTCAATCCCAGCCAAACCACTGTCGCGATTTCTCCCGAAGCGGAGGTTTCGGAACTCAGGAAGGGGAATGGGTGTCGAACTGATCGAGAACCGGCGATTAGAAAGGAGTGGTTGTCAGACTGAACGTCCCGAATACGTTCAAGAAATGACCCGCCTATTTAACCCATGGTCCATCCTCCCGTGCCTTGCACTCAGCATGGCCCTTTTCTCCGCCGCCACCGCTGCGGGTGCGCCCACAGGCCCTAACATCATCGTCATCCTTGCGGATGACGTCGGTGTGGGCGACGCGGGTTGTTATGGAGCCACGAAAATCAAGACCCCGCACATCGACCGGCTCGCGGCGGAAGGCCAGCGCTTCGAGAACGGCCACGCGTCCGCCGCGGTTTGCACGCCCACGCGCTTTTCCATGCTCACCGGTCAATACGCATGGCGTCACGATGTGAATGGTATCAACAAAAATGTGGCGAACGGAGAAGCGCCACTGCTCATCCCGACCGGCATGACCACCGCCCCGGGCCTGCTGAAAGACGCAGGCTACCGCACCGCGATCATCGGCAAGTGGCATCTCGGTTTCGGCAAGGAAAGGCCCGACTACAACGGCGAACTCCGCCCCGGCCCGTTAGAGGTGGGCTTCCACGAGTTTTTCGGCATTCCCGCCACGAACGACCGCATCCCCACCGTGTTCGTGCGCGACCACCGCGTCGTCGGTCTCGACCCCGCTGATCCGATCCAGATTTCCTATAAAAAGGCCGAGGCGCAACGTCTGGGCCTCTCGTCGTTCGCCGCCGGCCGCCAACGCATCGGTTGGGGAAAAGGTGGCAAGTCCGCGTGGTGGAAGGATGAGGACATCGCCGAAGCGCACACCAGCGAGGCCATCAAGTTCATCGAGCGCAACAAAGACCACCGCTTCTTCCTCTGCTTCACTCCGCACGATGTGCACTCCCCCAAGGTTCCTCAAAAACGCTTCGCCGGAGCGAGTGGACTCGGCGAGCGCGCCGACATGTTGCTAGGCCTCGATGATGCGATCGGGCAGGTCCTGCAAACGCTCGACCGGCTCAATCTCGCCAAGGACACCCTCATCCTCTACAGCAGCGACAATGGAGCCTATGTGAGTGACGAGGAAGGCCACCGCCCCACCGGCCCCTTCCGTGGGATCAAGTCCCAGTCATGGGAAGGTGGCCACCGCGTGCCGTTCATCGTGCGCTGGCCTGCTCGCATCCAGCCTGGCGTCTCCCAGGATCTCGTCTCCACACTCGACGTGCCTGCCACCATTTGCGCCGCCGCCGGCATCCAGCCGCCCAAGGACGCCCTGCCTGATAGTTTCAACCTGCTGCCCGCCCTGCTCGGCGAGGCCAAGCCTCTCAAGCGCGACTACCTGATCATCCAATGCGGCGCCGGCCACCTCTCGGTCCGCAGCGGCTCGTGGAAATTCATCCCCGACCTCGCGCAAGCCGATGGCTGGAAGGCCGTGAAAAAAGACCCTAGCGCGCCCGCCCGCCCGGCCATTTTCGACCTCTCGAAAGACCCCGGTGAAAAGGACAACCTGCTAGAACAGTCCCCGGAAATCGCCAAGCGCCTCGCCGACCATCTTGCCATGGCGAAATCCACTCCCGTCACCCGGCCCCAGTGATAGGTGAACCTCGAAAACGCTCGGAACAACTCTATCGAAAAATCAAGGGTCTTGCTCCGGGGTGAGGTTTCGTGAGTTCTCAGCCACAGGCAGAGCGGGTGAACCATTCCTTCGGGTCCATGCCGTAGAATTCCATCATCTCGGCGTAGAGTTCGGGATGTTTTTTATGCAGTTGCCGAGGTTTTTCAAAAAACGTCTCGGTGGCCACGGCGAAAAACTCCGCTGGCTCCGTCGCGCCGTAGGGATCGATCAGGGTGCGTTTCCCGGCTTCGAGCCGCTCGCGGACTTCCGCGTAATTTTCCCCGAACACCCGCGCCCAAGAGCGGTAGGACTCGCGGCACGGCAAAACAGGCGCGCCGTCCGTATCGCCGGTTTCATGGTCGAGCTGATGGGCGAATTCATGGAAAGTCACATTGCGCGCGTCATTCGGATCGCGGGCTCCGTGATAGACGGAGTCCCACGCCAGCACGACGGTGCCGCTGCTCCACGACTCGCCGAGCCGGTGGACCACACCTTCCGTGACGATTCCCATCTCGTCCTGCCGCGCTTGCACCGAGCTGAACGTCGTCGGATAGAGATACACGGTTTTCAGCTCAGGATAGGGGTCACCTTCCCGGTTCAGCACGAGCATGCATGCCTGCGCCGCCACAGTGACGAGCATTTCCTCCGTCAGCTCCAGCCCGTTGCAACCTTCGAAGCGGGTGGAGGCGATGAAGCGTGCGATCCGCTCGTGCAGCTTCGATTTCAAATCCTCCGGGAGGCGCGAATACAACGGCACATCGGTGACTAACACTTCCGTCCAGTGCTCCTGAAACAAGTCTTCCACCCGCTCCGCCTCGACAAACAGGGATCGTATTTTCTGCCAGATCATGCGACCGAGGATGGCGGGTTCCGTAGCGGACTCCAGCCCGGTTTGAGGAATATCCCGCCGGGAGTGAGGATTGGTGAATTTGTGACCTGAGGAGCGGTGACCTTACTGTCGCCTCTTCCTCTGCTGCTACTGAAGAAAGGGACAGTAAGGTCCCTGCTCCTCATGGCGCGTGGATCACTTGATCCCGTGCTCCTGCTTGAAGGCTTCCCGGGCGGCGGCGTCCTCCTTGGGCCAGTTGTGGTAGATGGTCTTGAGCGTCTGGTCGCGGTCTTTCCCGGGTGGAAGGGTGAGCGCCCATTGCGCGGCGGTGGTGGGTTCGTATTCGGAGACGGTCTCGGCATAGCTGCGGATGGCGGCGTTTTTGGTAGGGCCGTCGGGGGCGGTGGCGAGCCATGTGCCAGCGGCTTGGTAGTCGTTGCGGGTCCAGTTGCTAACGAGGTTTCGGATACTGTCATCTGCCTTGTCGGGTGGGAGTTTCTCGCCGATCCATTCGATCCATTGGCTGCTTTCGCCGGGTTTTGCCTCGTCGTCTAATCCGCTGGCGAATTCTTCGAGCTCGCTCGGAGTGAGCTTGGCCGAGTCGATCCACTGCGTGGCGGATTCGAAGCCCTCCTTCGCGGCGCTCCGGGCGAATTCGCGCATGGCGGGCTCGGCGGCTCCGGCCCGGGCCTTTTCATCCGGGAGGGTGACCGCGTATTCGCGAAGCGCAGCGAGGGTAGCAGTGCGTTCCGCCGGGGTTTTGGCGGCGTCAGCAATTCGGTTGATGGCCTGAGACACGTTCTTGATTCCCAACTCGCCAATGAGTTTGAAGGCGAGCTTGGGATCCTGCGCGGCGGCACCGGAAATTAGGCCGCGTTTGGCGTCATCCGTGATCAGATCGGGAAATTTCGCGCTGTTTTTCTTCACCCATTCTACCGGAGCGAGCGGATCGTCCTTGGCCCACTTGGCGAGCGAGGAAGAAATGACTTGATCGCCCATGCCGCTTTCCTTGAAGAGATCAGAGGACTCGGTGAAGAGGGTGAGTGCAGCTTGCGGATGATCGTTAGAGAGCGTCATGATGGAGAAGCCGATGAGGCTTTGGCGCATGTCGTCGTTGAGGTCTTTGGCGGCGCGGACCTCGGCGATGAGGATTTTCAACTGCGCCGGATCGAGTGACATCATGCGATCCATGATTTCCATGATGCGCTTCTGTTGGGCCTCGTCGGGCGGGCCGCCTTTTTTCTGGATAGCTTCCATTTCCTTGGCGAAGGCGATGAACTCAGCGGCGGCAACCTTGGCATCTGCTTCCTTGTCTTCCCGCTCGCGCTTGGTGACACGGACGGGGTCGTCCGGGTGGTCGGGATCGATGGAAACCCCGAACTGCGCAGCAGCGGCGACGAGTTTCGCATGGCTCTCGCGGAGGGTCACTAACCGCTGATGGTTTGGCACTCCAAACAGCGCGACGACGAGCAGGATGAGAATGGAGGCGACGATGGAAATTTTCATGGGAGGGAGGTTACTTGAGTTTCTTGAGGATTTCCGCACGGCGCTTTTCATCGGAAATTTTTTCGGCGAGGAGGCGGGCTTGTTCCTTGTTCTCCCGTGCGGGCCAGCCATTGAGGAAAGCGGAAAGCACGTCGTCGTTGCCGCTGGCATCGTGGTAGTGCACGGCGAGTTCGGCAGCTTCGGAGAATTCCATTTTGCGGCCGTTTTCAGAGGCATCCGCCAAGACCTCCCCGGTGATCGCACCCGTCTTTTCAGGAGCCTGGGTGGTCAGCCATTCGCGCATCGAGTCGAGATCCTCACGGGTGACTTTCTTTCGAAAGGAAATGTTCTGGATTCTGTTCTCGGCGGCCAGCTCGACGCTGGCAGTGCGTTCGGCAGGCGTGGCTTGGATGCGGTCGAGAAACGCGGTGACTTTTGAATAACCTTCATTGCTCACCAAGCGCGACGCCTGTTGGGCCAGTGTCCGGGCCTGCCTTTTTTTCGGCACCTGATTGCGGACGAGATTGGCGAATGCAAGTTGGTCGTCTTCTTCAAGGGGTCGGTGGGAGAATTGCGACAAAGCCTCGTCCCGCTGGTCTTCCGGCAAGCCGGCCAAGCGGCGGTCGGCGGCATCTGGATCCGATTTCAACAGGACATCGATTAGGTTTCCCTCGAACTGGAGGCGGGCACTGCTTTTCCCATCGAGCGACTTGCTTTCGAATTTTCCAGCGGCAATCTGCCGGTCGAACCATGCGATCGCCGCATTCGGATCTTTTTTCGCCCAGTGCTGCATGGCGTTAGAGAGTTGCCAGGAGAGGGAACCATCGTTGTCATGGATACGGTCGATGAACTTGGTCAAAGCGAGCTCGGGGTCCTTCTCGACGAGCGGGCCGAGGATCGTTTGTTCTAACATCTTGTGGGCGTCATCCGGGAAATCCAGCGCGGCAATCTCTTCAAGCGCGGCGACGAGTTCCTCCGCGCTCATGGCTTGCAGGCGTTTGTGGAAATGCATCATCGCCCGCATGTCGCCCACGCCGCCTTGGTTCATTTCGGCGAAATGGGCGGCGATTTTTTTCCAATCAATCGGTGCCTTGTCCTCGGCAATCTTTTCAGGTGGTGCGGATCGATCTGGCGCGGAATCCAGAGCACCGCCGGAGCTGCGGGCGGCGATGGCTTTTTGCAGGACGGCGGATTCCTGCTCCAAGGCGGAAATCGTCTGGCGTTGCGAGCCAAGCCAAATGCCGGCGATGGCGAGTGCGACGACGGGAGGAATGAGTAATGGGATTTTCACCAATTGCTGGATGGATTACGTGGCGTCAGGGAGGGCTTCGGAAAAGAAATAGGCACAAGTATTTCTTCCCCTTTCAAAATGAAACTAGCGACGTCCGGCGTCCTGTGAAGCCATTTCCCTTCCGGTCCGGCCCGAGTCCGCTTGATGCGGATTTTCTCTCAAACCGGCTAAGTTATCCGAGCCTCGTCGCGTAACCCGACCCGATGATTCAAAGACGGAACTTCCTCAAACTCGGCGCCCTCACCGGTGCAGGTCTATCATTTCCTCTCCAACATACCATGGCGGCGGACAATCCGGCGGAAGTGCTTTACGCGAAATTCGTGCCCGGTGACAAAAACCTCTCCGCCGATTGGCTCGCCTCGCTCACCGAGCGCGGCCACAAGCTAGACACCGCGATCCAACAATCCAAGAGCCAGGGCAATCTCGATGTGATCGGCATGACCGCCGGCGGCATCGGCTGCGGCACGGTCTATCTCGCCGGCGATGGCAGGCTGTGGGTCTGGGACATCTTCAACCAACATCACGAAGGCGTGGTGCCTAACAACAAAGCACAATCCCCTGAAGGATTGGGAAACATCGGAGGGCGCAAACCCGCCGAGCGCGACGGCGCGAATTTCCTGCTGCCACCGCGTGCGGCAGATCACTCGAACGGCGTGGACGCGCGCTTCGTCCTCAGCCACACGGGCAAGGATTTCCCGCTCGATGCCTCCGGCTGGGACGAGGTGAACTTCACCGGTCGCTGGCCGATCGGGCAGGTGGAATATGCCTCACAGAAAACCCCGCTCAGCGTCCGGCTCGAAGCGTTCAGCCCGTTCGTCCCGCTCGATCTCAAGGCTTCGTCGCTGCCGATCACCGTCCTCGAATACACCGTCAGCAATTCGAGCGAGGCGCCGGTCGAAATCGCACTCACCGGCCACCTCAACAATCCCGCCGGACAATTTTCAAAACGCGAGGCCGACCGTTTCACCGAATCCTTCAAGAACGATTCATCGACCGGCTTGTTCCATGGTTTGAAAGGCCCACAGGATGCTCTCGATGCGGGCTCGATGGTCATCGCCGCTATGGGTTCCGCCAGCGCCGATCCGGAGCGCAACACGGTGAGTGTCCCGGTCACTGTTCCTGCCAGAGGCGAGGTGACTATCCGTTTCGCCATCGCCTGGCATTTTCCTAACCTCTCGCCGCAGATCGGTGTGAAGGGGGTGAAACGCCATTACATCAAGGACTTCCCCGACGCCCGCGCGGTGCTCGCCCATTTCGCCAAAGAACGGGAAACCCTCTGCGACCTCACGCGCAAGTGGACGGCCACCTGGAACGACTCCACGCTGCCACAATGGTTGTTAGATCGTGTAATTCTCACGACGAACACCTTGCAGACGCAAAATTGCTTCATCTTCGACAACGGCCGTTTTTGGGCGTGGGAGGGCGTCGGTTGCTGCCCCGGCACCTGCGGCCATGTCTGGGAATACTCGCAAGGCCACGCCCGGCTCTTCCCGGAAATCGAGCGGAACCTCCGCGAAGTCACCGACTACAGCATCGCGCAGAACCGGGATGGCTCGATCCGTTTTCGCGGCAGCAATGACAAAATCTCCGCCATCGATTCGCAGACGTCCTACATCCTGCGCACCCTGCGCGACCACCAACTCAGCGAAGATCCGGACTACCTCAAGCGCGTCTGGCCCGCCACCCGCAAGGCGCTGCAATACCTCATCGACTTCGATTCCAAGGACCCACGCGGTGGTCTCGACGGCCTGCTAGACGGGATGCAGCACAACACTCTGGATGCCGAATGGTATGGGAAGGTGCATGTGCTCTGCTCGATGTATCTCGCCTCGCTGCGTGCCGGTGAGGAACTCGCACTCGCTGCGGGAGACAAGGATTTCGCCAAGATCGTTAGAGAAATCTATCGAAAAGGCGCGGAGGGCATCGCCACCCTTTTCGACGGCGAGTTCTACGAACAAATCGAAGACCCGGAGCACCTCAAGGCCATCGGCGTGAGCAAGGGATGTTATATCGACCAAGTGATGGGCCAGTTCTGGGCGAATCAGGTCGGCCTCGGCCGGATTTACAACGCGGAGCACCAGAAATCCGCCCTGCGCGCACTGTGGAAATACAATTTCGTGCCGGAGTATGGTGCCTTCCGCAAGGGTTTCAAAGAAGGCCGCCACTACGCCACCGCCGGAGATGCCGGGCTGCTGATGTGCACTTGGCCGAAGGGTGGACTGCGCCCGGATTTCAAGAAGCACTGGCAATACGCCTACTTCAACGAGTTCATGACCGGCTTCGAATATCAGGCCGCCGCGCACATGATCGCCGAGCGCGATGCGGACCTCGTCCAGCACGGCCTGGCAATCACCCGCGCGATCCATGACCGCTACTCCGCCGGGCGCGGGCGCAATCCTTACAACGAAATCGAATGCTCTGATCACTACGCCCGCGCCGGGGCCTCGTATGGCGTGTTTCTCGCGTTGTGCGGATTCGAGTTTGACCACGCCAGCGGCCGTCTCGCGTTTGACCCGGTCATCGGGAAGGATCATTTCCGCACGCCCTTCACCACCAGCCAGGCGTGGGGCACGTATGAGCAGAAAAACGGCGCGGCCTCTATCACCATCACCCACGGGAAACTCGCGCTCAACCAGCTGGATCTCGGCCTCTTTAAAAACCGCAAGCCCAAGGCCACGCTCCATGGCAAGGACGTGGAAATCCGTGGCCTCCAGCTGCGCGAAGGCGATCTACTCGTCCTCTCCTGAGGCTCTGCCAGGGTGGTCGCACCGCGCGATTTCCTTTTCCGAGGAAAATTGACACCAGGCGGCACACCCGCGCTAGAATCCGGTCCTCATGGAGGATGACGAGGAAGCGCAAAAAACCGCCGCCAAGTGGCGGGCTTTCCGGCGTTCGCTTCATCCCGTATTCGCGCTGGTCGCCGGTGTCTGTCTTCTGGCGTTGGTCGGCTGGATCGGGGAAATCACCACCTGGGTGCATGGGTGCACCGTCGGGACGGGCCTCGTTTTCTCCGTCGAGCGGTGCATGAGTTTCTGGAGCCGCCGACACGAGCGCCAGGACCGACGGCGCTTATCTATCCGCATCCTGTTGGCGGTGCTGGTGCTCTGCGGGTCGGTGATGCTGCTATTCCAGCCGCCCAGCGGCGGATCTATCGGGTCTCATTTGTTTGTCCTCATCACGGTGATCGTCTCGGGATTTTCGCTCATGATTTCGCACCAGACGCGGTTCACGGCGCGCGCCTTCCACCCCGGGCTGGTGCTGATTACCTCGTTTTTCGCCATCATCGTCTTCGGCACCTTGTTGTTGAAAATGCCCCTGTGCACCGTCCCCCGGCAGACGTGTTCGTGGCTGGACGCAGCGTTCACCAGCACCAGCGCGGTGTGCGTGACCGGGCTTGTCACACAAAATCCCGCCACCTTTTTCAGCACCACCGGC
The DNA here is from genome assembly GCA_051648225.1 of Luteolibacter sp. Classification (GTDB taxonomy): domain Bacteria; phylum Verrucomicrobiota; class Verrucomicrobiia; order Verrucomicrobiales; family Akkermansiaceae; genus Luteolibacter. The sequence continues at coordinate 10,651 of JBOFET010000161.1, read as the reverse complement.
CAGGTGATCATTTTACTACTCATCCAGGTGGGCGGGCTCGGGATCATGACGCTCACCTTCTTCGCCGCGGTCGTTTTGTTCGAGGGCCTTTCCCTGCACGATCGCTTGCTGCTTGGGAAAATGCTCCAGGAAAACCGGCTTGCGCGCGTGGGCGAGACGCTGCGCTTCATCGTCATCATGACCTTCGTGCTCGAAGGCATCGGCGCAGTCGTCTTGTTCCTCAGCTTGGACGGAATTCCCGATGCTTCCACCCGCTGGTTCCACTCGGTGTTCCACTCCATTTCCGCCTTCTGCAATGCCGGCTTCTCCACACTCCCAGACGGACTGGCCAGCAAAGTCATCCAAGCAAACCACGTCTGGCAGATCATGATCATGGCGCTGATCGTCATCGGCGGCCTCGGCGCCTTGGTCGTCGAAGATCTCACCTTCTGGTCAGTCGCAAAATACAAGCGCTGGCGCTTGAAAGAAGGCCCCCATCGGCGGCTGCGCGTCCAGACACGGCTGGTGATGTTAGTGACCTTGCTGCTCATCGTGCTCGGCGCGGCGCTGATGTATGGCACCGAGTATGTCATTGGCAATGGACCCGAAAATGGTGGCCGCATCCTCACCGCATTTTTTCACTCGGTCACCGCCCGGACGGCGGGATTCAATACCGTACCCATGTCTCAGATCAGCCTCTTCACCGCACAAATTCTCATCGTGCTCATGATCATCGGCGGTTCACCGGGCGGCACCGCTGGCGGCCTGCGCACCACGGCGGTGGCGATCGCGCTGGCCCAACTCTGGCACCAGCTCCGCACCGGCCGCTGCGGCATGGTCTTCTTCAACCGCAAGATCCCGGAGGAAACCGGGGCCCGTGCGCTCGGCCTGGTTTTCCTCACCGGCATCTGGCTGCTCGTCAATTTCCTCATCCTCGAATTTCTCGAATCTAGCAGCGGCGCATCGGAAACCCACCTGCTCTTCGAACTCGTCAGCGCCTTCGCCACCGTCGGCCTCTCGCTCGACCTCACGCCCACCCTCAGCGATGGCGCGAAGACCTTGTTGATCGTCAACATGTTTGTCGGCAGGATCGGCCTGTTGACCGTCATGGCCACCTTGATCAAGCCTGACGAACGCCCGGCCTCCGGCAAACCGAAAGAAGACATCCTCCTCACCTGATCATCTAACATCATGAGATTCTGCATCATCGGCCTCGGTAGCTTCGGCACCCACCTCACCCGCCAACTCACCCGCGACGGCCACGAAATCGTCGCCGTGGACAACGACCCCGCCCATATCGCCGCTCTCAAGGACGAGGTCGAGTACATCATCCAGGCGGACTGCACCGACCTGAATGCCTTCCATGAGATCCCCATCGACGAGTGCGACGCAGTCATCCTCGCCATCGGTGAGCACTTCGAAGCCTCACTCTCCATCGCCGCCAATGTCCAGCAGCTCGGGGCCAAGCGCATCATCAGCCGCATCATCAATCCCCTTCACGGCCGCTTGCTCAAGCTGTTGAAAATTGACGAACTACTCATCCCGGAAGCCATGGCCGCTGCTTGGCTCGCCCGCTCGCTCAAGACGCCGGACGTCATCAACAGCCTCGAACTCGGCGGCGGATTCGAAATCGCCCAGATCCAAGTCCCCCAGCCGCTGGTGGGCGTCACGCTCCAGCAAGTGGACCTGCGCGCCCGCTACGACCTGAACCTCGTCACCATCGCCAAAGGCCGGGGAGCCGCACCGATGAGTTCCACCCGCCACTCCATCAACAAGGTGTTAGGCATCCCCCTGCCGACCCGCGCCTTCGAGGAAGACGACATCCTCGTCCTCTTCGGCCAGGCCAAAGACATCCGCCGCCTGATGCGGGACTACGAGGAGAAGGCGTGAAAGACGCAGGAAATCCTGAAGTAAGGTAAGGCGCACCATGACTCAAATAACGCGCCTTACCATTTTCCTAGCAGCTAATTTCGCTTCTTCCACGATCCACGCTGAAGACTGGATTCCCTTGTTCAACGGAAAAGACATCAACGAATGGACTCCCAAATTCTCTGACTTTCCCGTGGGGGTGAACCATCATGATATCTTCCGTGTCGAGGAAGGCATGCTTAAAGTTAGTTATGCCGACTCGGAAGTTTTTGATAATAGATTCGGCCACTTGTTTTACAAAACACCCTACAGTCACTACCGTGTCCGTGCGGAATTCCGTTTCACCGGTGAGCAACTTGCCGGAGGTCCCGACTGGGCCTTCCGCAATAACGGCTTCATGCTCCACAGTCAGGCTCCGGAGACGATGAGGCTTGATCAAAAGTTTCCAGACTCCATTGAAATGCAGTTCTGGGGCAACGATACGGAAAAGGGTAAAGAATTCGCGGCCCGCCCCATGGGCAACCTTTTCACACCGGGCACCACGGTGACGATCCACGGCAAGGAAGACAACGGCGGCGGCAATTCATCATCATCCGCGCCATACAGTGGCCTCGACTGGGTAACGGTGGAAGCGGAAGTCCGCGGTGGAGAGGAAATCATCCACCGCGTGAACGGGGTGGAAGTTCTTCGCTATCAGAACACCAAACTCGACGACGGAACGCCACTAACAAGCGGCTACATCGCGATCCAAGCAGAAACCCATCCGACCGAATTCCGCAAAATTGAACTCATGCCGCTTCCCGGCAACCAAAGCGTGCCGAACGGCATGACCTCTCTCTTCAACGGAGAGTCGCTTGATGGATGGAAATTTCATCCAAAGAGCGTGGGCCCCTGGAAGGTCGTGGATGGTGTGATCGATTACGACGCGCTCAGCGAGGCACCGAAATTTGACGACAAACATCTGTGGACCGAGGAGTCCTTCGGCAACTTTGAACTTCATGTCGATTGGCGTATCAAGCAAACTCACGGACTCTATCCGGCCCCTTTCGTGTTACCGGACGGCTCCCATCAGAAAGATGCGGAAGGCAAAGAAATCACCACTCCCACCCCCAACGCGGACTCCGGGATCTTGCTGCGCGGCGAGGTGAAATCGCAGTGCAATATCTGGTGCTGGCCGATCGGTTCCGGCGAGGTTTACGGCTATCGCACGGACAAAAAAGCGCCGCCGGAAGTCCGCGCCGGGGCGACTCCCAAAGTTCGTGCCGACAAACCGGTGGGCGAGTGGAATCGCTTCATCATCCGCATGATCGATGATCGTCTCACCGTCAATCTGAACGGGCAGACCGTGATCGAAAACGCCCAGCTCCCCGGGATTCCAAAATCCGGACCGATCGGATTCCAGCATCACGGTGGCAAGGAACCAGATGGCAGTTTCAACAACGCATCAAGCCTCGTCCAGTTCCGCAATATCTTCATTCGCAAGCTTTAAGCTCCACCTCCCAGCACCCACAAAATCATGCCCAATAGACCGAACTCGAGCAGTCGTCGTGACTTTCTCGCCAAGTCGGGGCTCGCGGCGGCCGCCTTCTCGATACCCCACATTGCCCGTGCTCAGGACGCCCCCGGTGCCAAACTCCGTGTCGGCATCATCGGTTGCGGCGGACGCTCTAACAATGTCGGTGAAATGGCACTCAAGGACGGCCGCTTTGAAATCGTCTCCCTCGCGGATTACTTTCAAGACGCGGTGGATCGTCAGGGAGTGAAATTCCAAGTCCCTGCCGACCGCCGTCACACGGGCATCCATTGCTTCAAGAAACTGATCGACGCAGGTGGCATCGACATCGTTGCGGTATTGTCCCCACCCTATTTCCACCCGGAACAAGTCGAAGCCGCTGTCGAGGCCGGGTTGCACGTCTGGCTGGCCAAGCCGATCGCGGTGGACACGCCGGGCATCGCCCGCATTGAGGCCGCAGCCCGTAAGGCGACGGAAAACAAACGCTGCCTGATTGTCGATTTCCAAACGCGCGCACTCGCTCACTATAACGAGGCCGCCCGACTCGTCGCTGGTGGCGCTCTTGGCACACTTGGCTATGGCGAAATCGAAGGCACCTGCGCCGCCTTCGACCTGCTAGTTCCACAAAACAGTCAGGAAGCCAAACTCAAGAACTGGCTCCAGTGGCGCGACCTCTGTGGCGAGTCGATTGTCGAATTCAGCATCCACGCCATCGACATGGCCAGCCACATGATCGGTAGGACACCCCTCTCTGCCACCGGATATTGTGGCCGATTTCTGTTGGACACGCTGCCGAACCCGCGCCCCGGAGATGTGAAGGACCACTGGCTCGCCACGCTCGATTACGGTGACGGGCTCAAGGTCGTATTTCGCGGAAAACGATTCCATGCACACGACCTTCCCGAGCATGACGGGATCTTTGTGAAACTTCACGGCAGCGAGGGCAGTCTTGCCGCAGATTACTCCGGCGAAGTCATGATCCGGGGAAAAGCCCCTTTCTATGGGGATCGCTTCATGAAGGAGAAAGTCCGTGGAATCTATAACCGTGGTATCACCGAGAACTGGAAAACCTTCCATCAGGACATCACTAAGAGCAACTATGCCCAAGAAACCGTCGCCGCCAGCGTGCAGAGCCATCTGGTTGCGCTACTGGCCCGCGAGGCGTGCTACCGTGGTGGTTCCACAGTGACGTGGGATGAAATTGTGAACTCTAAAACGACTCTCAATTTCGATACCACCGAGCTCAAATGACTTCTATTAGAGTATTACCGTCTGCTTTGGAAAAGCCGTAAACGAAAGCCCGCCTCGTCCCTTGCCATGATTCACCGCGACTTTTTCGACTACAGACAATCCACTCTTTCCTTCTAACACGAATTTCGACCGGTTGTTCCCCACGCGGTCGATCGACTTTTTTCAGTCGAACCTCGGGGTGATCGGGTTCGTCAATTCACACGACAGCCACGTCCGCATGATCGCCAATGTGGACGACTCCGCGATCTTCTGGCAACATGTCCGATTTAACCGGGTTCGCGAAAATTTGAATCGATCCGTGATTCATCGCGTCTCTTAAGGTGAAACTTGAACCCAAAGGAGAATAATGAAAACGAAACGACAACTTTGGCGGACGCTACTCGCCGCGATCGTCATCGGGGTGGGAACGCCGGGAGTATCGGGCATCGGGGCGGCGCAAACCGCAGCCAGCAGTGATGACGTGGAGGTGATGACGCGCGGTCCGGTGCACGAGGCGTTCGCCGAGACGGTGGTTTTTGATCCCAAGCCCGGAATCATTGTCTCCACGCAGCCTCCGGCATTGATCGAAGAGGTCCAGCCCGACCAACGTCCTGTGGGCGACAACGTGGCCTGGATCCCAGGATACTGGGCATGGGATGAGGATCAGAAGGACTTCCCATGGATTAGCGGGGTGTGGCGGAATCTGCCACCGGGCCGTGAATGGATTCCGGGATACTGGTCGCAGGTGAACACCGGCTATCAGTGGACGTCCGGATATTGGCAGGATGCGGAAACCAAGGAAGTATCCTACCTCCAGAAACCCCCGCCACGCAGTCTGGAGACAGGTCCGAGCGTCCCCGCCTCCGCGAACGACCAGACGTGGCTCCCTGGCAGCTGGGAATATCGGGATGACCGCTACGCCTGGCGGCCCGGATACTGGGTCACGGCCCGGGCAAACTGGGCTTGGACGCCTTCCTACTACCGCTGGACGCACCGCGGCTACGTGTATGTTGACGGCTACTGGGACTATCCGGTGGTGAGCCGCGGAGTGATCTTCGCGCCTGTCCGTTTCCATAGGACTTACGAGGCAGGTTCGAATTATTACTACTCGCCGACGACGGTGATTTCGCTGTCGGTCTTTACCAACCACTTGTTTGTGAGGCCGAGCTACTGCCACTATTACTTCGGTGACTACTACGACTCGGGATATCACGACCGCTACTATGCCTCACACGCTTATGGTTCGCGCTATCGCGGCGGTTATGAGCCGATTTACGCGCACTATCGTTGGGAAAACCGGCGGGACCAGACGTGGGATCGCCAGCGCCAGGATGATTTCGAATACCGCAGGGACAATGTTTCCGCCCGCCCGCCAAGGACATGGGCCGCATTGAACCAACTGCCTGATAGAGATCGCGAGCGGGGGGAATTCCGGGTGGCGGAACGGTACGACCGAGTGGTGGGCAGCCGCGATGACGACCGCCGCCGTTTCCAAGCGGTGAGCAGTGACGAGCGCCAGCGCTTCGTTTCCCAAAGAAATGAAATTCGCAACTTCAGCCGGGAGCGCCAGGAGCGTGAGGTCAGCACGGGCCGTGCGACCGGAGACCAAGCATCCCGCGTGAAAGTGAACCGTTCTCCCGTGGCAAGCCGCCGGGAAGTCCTTGCGGAAAATGCCGGTGGGCCGCCAGCCCGCCCGCAAAAGCGGACTTCCGAAAGGGAGGCTGCTGCCGCCAACAAGCGCGGAAGCTCCGGAACTCCGAATGCCGGACGCAACGCGCCAGACGAAGCAACAGCCGACTCCGCACGAACCCAAAAGCCTTCTCGAAACGAAGCGCAGACAAACCGTGAAACCCGGACGAAGCCCGGACAACGGCGCGACGCACAGCCAAACGCCCGCCCTGCCGACCGGCAGGAAGCCAACAGCCGAACCACACCGTCAGCCGAATCCAAGGACAAGGCGGAAACCCGCCGCGCCGCAGTCATTCCGACCGAGAGGAATCAGGAAAAACCGTCGGCTCGAAGCATCAACAAGCTTACTGCCGAAAAACGGGCGGCAACTCCAGACGTCCAACGCCAGGAGGTCCCCGCACCGAAACGTCAGGCGTCCCCTCAGGTCCAGCGGAAATCCACGCAGCCGGAGGCAAAAATCCAGTCGTCGAGGCAGGAGGCTGAACGCCGGAACGCGGCAGCCGCACCGATCAGCCGGTCCACACCCAAGGCCGCACCTCAACCACGCGTCCAGCAGAAACCCCAGCCCAAGGCCCAACCTGAACGCCAACAAGCGCCGCGCCCGCAAACGCGGATCGCGAAACCCGACCCACAGCAGCAAAAGGCGAAGCCCACTCCGCAGCGGCAAGCGGCCAGTCAGGCACAACCGCGTCAAGCCGCGCGGTCCGCGCCACAAGCACAGCGGTCTGCCCCCAAGCAGCAGGCGAAGTCAGCCGATCAGAAGGCTGAGGAACGCAAGAAGCGGAAGGAGTGAGTTGGACAAAATCTGAAAGTTGAAATTTGAAATCAAGCGGGTGCAGCCACCGGTCGCACCCTCTCTGGGATTCAGATTGCGGCTTGTCGCGATTGGGTGGGGTTTCAGTCTCGGGCCAGGCAAAATGCGATTTACGGAGCGGACCGATACAGATACTCCAGCCTGCGTGTCGAGTGATTCCAATGATTCACGGGTCGGGTTTTTCATGCTTTCCCCACTCTGGAGAGCAGGGTTGGTGGGTCGTCAAACGCGCAGTGCCGGGAGGGAAAGCCAAGCCCAATGACGACTTTCACAACCGATACCCGCTCAATGTCAGATCCCGTCCTCGACCTCTATCAGTCCAGCGTCTATCAGGCGATGAGCCACCCTTCCACGGATCCCGCCGTGACTGCGGTGGCGGCGCGGCTGGCGGGACTGGAGGTGGCGGCTCCGGTGGAGGCCCGGTTCTTGGAAATCGGCTGTGCGGCGGGACACAACCTGCTGCCTCTCGCCGCCCGCTGGCCGGGGGGCCATTTCGTGGGAATTGATTTCTCGACGGCGGCGATTCAAGAGGCCCGGGAAACGGCGGCACATGCCGGGTTGCACAATGTCGAGTTCATCGAAACCGACTTGCGCGCCTATGATCCCGGCGGTGGGGTTGCTTTCGATTTCATCATCGCCCACGGCGTCTATTCCTGGGTGCCGGAAGACGTGCGGCAGGGATTGATGGACCTGTGCACTGCCAGATTATCTGCCAACGGATTGGCGCTGATCAGTTATAACACCCTGCCCGGTTGGTCGCTACGGAAGACGCTGGTCGGTCTAACGAACCGCTTGGCCGCCTCAGGAGCCACCGGCGGAGATCCCGAGGAAATCCTCGCCTTCCTCGCCACGGCGGCGGGAAATCACTCGGCGTATGCTCGGCATCTGACATCGGTGCTGCACGCGATGTTCGGCAAGGGCGCGGGTCCGCTCATGTTCGACGACTTCGGCCCGGTCAACGACCCGTGTACTTTTCTCGACTTCACCGATCACGCAGCCCGCTCCGGGTTGCGCTATCTGGCGGAGTCCCAGCTCGTGGATGATCTGCCCGGGTCGCTGGCTCCCGGCTCGATGGAGATCCTCAAGCCGCTCGCCAAGGCTCCGCTTGCACTCCAGCAGACCATCGACGTGTTGACGAACCGGACGTTCCGCCGGTCGCTGGTGTGCCGCGCCGACGCGCCGGTGAGAGAGCAGATGAGCGCGGCGGGAGTGCTCGATTTTTCCGTCCGCTGTCCGCACATGGTGGAGCGGATCGCCGGCGGAGTGCGCGTGGTGAATCGCCAGGGGGAAGAGCTGGCGCGGTTCGCAATTCCTGCTGCGGTGGCGTTTTTCTCAAATGTGTCAGCAACCCAGTCGGTTCCGGTCCGCGAGGTGATCGGGCTCATGCCCGAAGGGCTGGATCCGCACCGTCGCCTGCCGCAGATGATCGTGGATTGGGCACGCCGGGGGCTGGTCCTGCTGCGGGACGAGCCGCTGCGTTTTGATGCCGTTACCCCGGCATTTCCCCATCTTGGCTCGCTGCGCTTGATCGCCGCCCGACGCGGTCAACCGCTCACCGATCTCTATCACACACCCTGTCTGCTCGAAGGGGCTTGGCGGCAAATCGCCACCGCGATGGACGGCACGCGCCCGGTCGAAGAACTTGCTGCGCTGGCGAAAACCATTGATCCAAAACTCGATTTCGGAACCTGGCTGAGTCACCTCGCCGCACGGGGAATGTTCTGCTAGGGGGGCATGACGCGCGAAGCTGCATCATGGAACAGAATGCACTCGGCTGCTTTCAACGCACCGTCGGCTGAATTACGAAAAACCCCGTAGTCGCCTGATAGGCATCGCCCATTTTCATGGTTTTCTGCTCGTGTCCCGCACCCCATGAGTCGGTGAAAATGAGCGTTTGATTCGTGTCATTGTAGCCAATGATGAGACGCATGTGGCCTCCTTCCGTTTGGGGCCGCAAATCCGGCACTTCTGGAAACCGGCCGATCTCGAGCGACCACAGCAAGGGTAAACCGTCATTCACGTGCGTCCGGATGACTTTGAGGAATGACTTTTCATCCACCGGTTTCCCGACTTTGAAATCCCGCTCCACTTGCACCAAGTCACCGGAATCGGTCATCATTCCAAGGATCTTGAGTCGCGTTTTGAACCGGAAATCGATCTTGTCCAGCTCCTGCGCCATCGACAGGGTATTCGTGCCCTTCTCGGGGTCTGCCTTGGATACTTCCGCGATCTGATGCATGTCCGCGCCCATTCCGTAGTATTCGAAGAGCCGCTGGACGGATGCGACCACGCAGTAACCTTTGTTCCCCTGATCGACCATCGGCAAGCCGGACACGATGACATTCCCCTTGCCGTCCTTCTTCACATTCCGTGGTAAATCCGACAGCGTCACCGCCGCGCCGCCGCGTGCCGCGCTCATGGAAGATGCGAGGCTGCCGGAGGCTCCTTTCCTCGCGACGCGAAGGCGCAGGAACTCGACCGGACCCGAGGCAAGCGCTCCCTCGTTGCACTCTAACAGCGCCATGCCGGCTGGCGTATTCCAGCGGTATCCTTCGGCAAGAAGCCCCTGCAATTTGTCCGCTTTGATTTCCATCGCTTTCCCTGCGAGGCCCTTGCTGAGCATGGCTCCCACCAGTTTGAGGCGACGCTCGAATTCCGGCCGCGGCAGGGTTCCACCGTCGCCCCGGTTGAAAATCGACAGTGTGATGAGATTGATTTTTCCGTCGGCGAAATCGACGATCGCCTCCTCGACCGGCACCTTTCCTTCGATCAATGTGAGATCAATCTCCGCGTCCAGATAGAGGCGTCGGCTGAATTTTGCACGCGTCCGGTCCTGCGTGAGCCATTTGATTTTCTCGTTCTTTTCTCCGCCATAAAGCTTCTCGATCTGGGCCTGCGTGGTCTCCCAAGTCTGAGGAAATGCAAACAAGCCATCTAGCTCACCCTTGAGTTTCGTTTCAGCCGTGGCCACCGCCACCGAACCCAAGAGGATTATCCATGCCAATCGACCATGTAACATCCGGACAACGTGGCATCCGCTCAATCACTGACAAGTGAGGATCCGGAAATTTTGACAGCGGAAGGCCTGATCGTAGCAAATCCTCCCTTGCACCCGATGGGCTTTGCATGGCAAAGCAAGGCATGACGACGCAGCAAGAGGCGGTGGAGCAGTTGAGGGTGATCCGCTCGATGATGGAGCGAGCGACGATTTTCCGGGCACTTTCGGGCGAGACGGCATTGATCGGCGGCGCGGTGTCGATGGCGGTGGCGTGGTTCTCGGAGCGACGTGACAGTTGGCAATGGGCCGGATGGTGGTTCGGCGGATTGGCCGTGGTGCTGTTGTTTTACGCCTTCCAGTCCTATCGGATGAAGACATCCACCCGCCAGGTATTCTGGGGATCTGGCTTGAAGCTCGCCCTTCGTGGCGCGATGCCGTCGCTCATCGCCGGGGGATTTCTGGGGCTGCTATTCGTGCGGGGCGGGAGCGAAGAGGCTGCCGCCTGCTTGTGGATCGTGCACTATGGACTGGCCCTGCTCGCCATCCGGGAGTTCGCTCC
>JBOFET010000160.1:0-28402 GCA_051648225.1 Luteolibacter sp. | reverse complement strand
AGTCGGACGCTTCAGTATTTGCCGCCTTGAGGTAAGCCTGCTGGGTCCATGTGCTAAGGTTGCGGCGAAAGACATAAGCGGCACCGGAGGACAATGCTGAGTTATCGAGCTGATTTGCATTTACCCCAGTTGCAGCGCTATCCTCTAGCGATGCGCCTACGACAACGGTTTCATGAGAAATGGCCACGCTAGAACCAAAGGCATCTCCAGCACCGGTATTGGAAGGTTTGATATAGGCTTGTTGACTCCAGGAAACGCCATTCCGCAAAAAGACATAAGCAGCACCTGCTCCGCTCGCACTGTTATCGGATTGGATGCCGCCGATCCCTGTTGCAGCACTGTCCTCTCCGCTCGCACCAACAATCAGCGTGTCATCGGATATGGCCACTGCGCCACCAAAACGATCTCCTCCCGCAGCATTTGATGCGCTGAGTTGAGCTTGTTGACTCCATGTATTGCCACTTCTTAAAAACACGCTGACGGCTCCAATTCCAGGATCAAAGCCAGGAGAACCGATGACGACAGTATTCCCATCAAGTGATATCGAAGAGCCGAAACCATCCTTGATCACGGTGTTCGCTGCTTCCTTCAAATAAGCCTGCTGACTCCAAGTCGTTCCTGATCGAACAAAGACGTAAGCAGCTCCGGTTTCGATCACTGAATTGTCCTGCTGGTTACCATTCACGCCCGTTGCGTTGCTGGCTTCACCAGGAGCGCCAACGACCAGGGTGTCACCGGAAATCGACACCGACCAACCAAAGCGGTCATAGCTTCCGGCGTTAGAAGCCTTGATGTAGGCCTGTTGGCTCCATGTTCCTCCCGAACGCACGAAAACATAGACCGCTCCGGCCGAGATCGCACTTCCATCGGCTTGATTCCCATTGATTCCGGTTGCGTTGCTGTCTTCGGATGGCGCACTAATCACCACGGTGTTCCCGGAGATCGCCACCGAATATCCGAAGTTGTCGCCAGCTCCAGTGTTTGACGCTTTGAGGTATGCCTGCTGGGCAATCGGATCGATGGTGATTGGATAGTTTGCTGCCGCATCCTGTACCTCGATGCAGAACGTCGATTCGTCGTTTTCGTTTTGGACAAATCGGGTTGTCAGAGGGGTTCCATCCACATCCCAAGCTTTCAGTCCGGAATAGGTCAGGACCATGCCACCTGACTCGTTCAGAAACTTCATACTTTTCCCTTCGTCATGCGACTTCGGTTGGAGACCACCACGAACCGCAAGATGAAGGCGAAGCGGTTGACTGGCATTTCTATCCACTGGGCGCTCTGCGAACGTCCATCCTTGCTCCAGACCACGAGTGTCATTGATAAACCATTCGGTGAGGACCGCATCCCTAAGGCAAGAAGCCCTGTTGCCATGGGTGATGATTTGAGAAGAGGCGTACAGGAGAGTCCGATCTCCGTATCCGGTCAGTTCCAAGCCCCAAGTCCAGCCACCAGCATCAGGTGTCACCGTAAAGCCACGTCCATCGAACTCAGTCGCCCAAGCTTGCCCGGGATTACGGGCCTGATGGCCGCCATCCCGATTCGCGACGATGGCGTGACGGCCATGCTCATAGGCCTCACGGATGCTCGACCAGTCGGAGGATGCCAGCTCCTCGGGTGTTTTGGATGGATCGACTAGAGCACTGGAAACCTTGCCAGGACGCCAGGATGAGTCTCCACCGAGCAAAGATGTGATCGAAACGAGAAACGCTATGGCGCTGTGGATGAGGAAAACTTTCATTGGAGGGGGAAGGAAGATGATTCAGTGAAACGTTTCCAGATATTGTGATTCTGGTGATTAGATCGCTTGGCGACAAGGAAAAGATAGCTGATCGGTTTCTCACTGAAAGTATCTGCGGTGAGCGCAAGCGGTGGGCTCGGTGTCATTTGGAACGTGTTCCGACTGTCTCAGTCGGATGCTGTGGTTCCGCTCCCGGCTGAGACAGCCGGGACACATTTACGGGGCGAACTCGACTCGCTCGTAGAGATCCGCGAGGGACAAGGAAGCTTCGATTTCCGGCAGCGGAATGATGGCATCCAGCCCGCTGTGGCGCTCGATGGCGAATCCTCCTTCCGGCAGACGGCGGTGAAGAGTTACGGCGGGGGCCTCTGGCTCGACGAAAAGCAGGACTTTCAATGAAGGGATCGTCAGGTAGGCGTCGCGCTTCTCGCCGAGGTCAGCACGACGGGTGGAGTCACTGAGAACCTCGATGATGACGACGGGTTGAGTTTGGAAGTGCTGGGAATCTGGATTCGATTGGCAGACGACCATCGCATCCGGGTAGTAAAAGCGGGTGTGATCGGGGAACTCGATGCGGACCTTGGTGTCGCTGTTGAAAGGCTGGCAGGACTTCCCGCGGAGCTTTCCGTATAATGAACCAAAGCAATTTCCGGCAATGTTGTTGTGCCGGATCGTCGCGCCCGCCAGGGCGTGGACGGTGCCACCCAAGTATTCATTCTTCGTGTCGCTGATTTCCTCGCCTGCGAGGTAGTCGCTCACCGTGAGTGAATTCGACTGTTTCAATGCGGTCATGGCGGGACGATAGCAGGACGAGTGAGTGCTGACAACCTGTGGAATGGGTTCAGGCTGTCCCGGTTCTCTGCCAACTTGACATGCGCATTGCCGCATTGCAGTATTGCCGCATGATAAGTATTCCTGTTTCTAAACGAGGCACCATCACCTTGCCGCCCGAGATGCGCCGCAAGCTGGGGCTGGATGCCGTCGAGCACCCGATGATGCTGGTGGAACTCAGGGATGGAGGGATTTTCCTGCAACCGGCGGAAGCACTGCCGGTGCGCGATATTCCCGAGGAAACCCTGCGAGGCTGGATCGCTGAAGATGAAAAGGATGCGGAATCCATCTGGAGAAAGGCCGGCAACGCGTGAGGATTTTTCTGGATAGCAGCGTGCTGCTTTCCGCCTGCGGATCCGAAAAGTCGCTGTCCCGGCTGATTACGGAAATCGCTCCCCAGCGAGGTTGGCGCTTGATCTCGGCGAGCTATTGCCGTGCGGAAACGAACAAGAACCTCGGAAAACTCGGACCGGCAGCGGCCCTCAAATGGCCGGACATGCATTCCAAGGTCGAGTGGGTTCCCAATGCCCTGACCAGCAGGAAACCATTGCTGCTCACTGCCTCAAAAGACAAGCCGGTGCTGATTTCCGCGCTGGCCGCCGAGTGTGAGGTGCTGCTGACTCTGGACCAAGGCGATTTCGGCCTGTTGCTCGGGACGACGGTTTACGGGATGCGGGTGGACACGCCGCGCGATTTTTTGATTCGAGAGGGGCTTGGCTGAATCAGCTCGCCACTGGACGGGCGGGGACACCCGAGTATCTTCCCGCCATGCCCACCGAAACCCGCAACGTCATCGGATCCGTCCTCAAGCCCTGCTCGCTGGACCCGCTCACCGGATGGCATCGCGATGGCTGCTGCCGCACCGGGGCCGGCGACCAGGGAGTGCACGTCGTCTGCGCGCGGGTGAATGACAAATTCCTCGAGTTCTCAAAAAGCCGCGGCAATGACCTGTGCACGCCGCGCCCGGAATTCCGCTTTCCCGGACCCAAGGCCGGAGACCAATGGTGCCTCTGCGCCGCCCGCTGGCAGCAAGCCTTCGAGGCCGGCTGCGCACCGGACGTCGTGCTGGAGGCCACCCATGAATCGGCGCTGGAGTTCATCGACCTGGAGAGCTTGAAGGCGCATGCTTGTTAGGGTGCGGCGGGCGATGCTCCAGATACCGCCAACACAGCCAGGCGATTCCCCACGATGTCAGGGCGTAGGCGAACAACCGGACCACCAGCCACGGACCGCTGAAAAACGGGAACCACAACCACGGCAGCACCCAGCCAAGAAACAGCGGCACCGGCGTGTGGAACAGATAGAGTCCGAAACTCAGACGCCCCACATGCTGGGCCGCCGGGTGGTCCAGGATTTCCCCAAGGACTCCGTCGAAACCCTTCAACGTCGCTGAGATCAACCCGGCGAACACCACCGACACCAGCGTCTGTTGGAAATAACAGAATCCCGGGACCGGTCGGCCCAGCGCGTGGGTGATATAAAGGACCACATACCCGGCGAACGCGATTTTTGCTGCCAGCCCCAGCCGCTTATCGCCCGCTTTCATTCCTCGTTCGATCGCCAGAGCTAACAGGCCGCCGATGCCGAAGTAGTCGAGCGCCGTGATCGTGATCGCCTCGCTGTGATGGATTTCTGGATGCCACAAGGCCAGCGCGGCCCGTGACACGGGAGCCGCCGCCACGCACAGCAGCATCGTTCCCACAAGGAACCGTCGGGATGTTAGGAACATCACCAGCGGCCAGACCAGATAGAACTGGATTTGCAGCGCCAGCGTCCAATAGTGCGCCGTTCCCGAAGGCCATTTTTCCAAGAAAGCCATGTGGAAATTCGACCAATGGCCGAAGTAAGCCGGCCAGTTTGCGCGAATGTCCGGGGCTCCGACGATGATTGCGAAGATCATCGCTACGTAGCACGGAATCAGGATCCGCAGCATCCGCCGTTTTTGGAAATGCAGGTAGGTCTTCCGCCGCCAGCTTCCGCCGGAAGCCTCGCCCACCGCCCGTTCGCGCAGCAGGATGCGGGTGATCAAGAAACCCGTTAGCGTGAGGAAAAAGAACAGCCCGATTTCAAAGGGAAACCATCCGCGCCATTCCGGCGGCGCCCAGTGCAGCCACATCACACCCAACACCGCGAAGGCACGCCATCCGTCTAACTGGGTGTTCCGGAGGGTGGTCAATGGAGCGGCGTGGAATAGGTGGCGACTTTCACTTGAGCTTTTTGGCAGTTCCCGGCGGAGGCAAATAGTTTTCTTGGGACACGATCTTCCTGCCAGTTTTTTCCTCCAGTTCCACGCGGGCTTTTTTGGCGATGCTTCCGCCGGTCTTTGCTGCAACTTTGTTTTCCTTCATGCCGGTGGCATCCACGCTCTCGGCGATCTGGCGGGTAGAGAGTTCCGCGAGGGCGGTGAAGATCAATTCCGCCTCGCTCATGTGATCGCGGAGGTTCTGGGATTTGAGGCCTTTAAGGTTCTTGTGATCCTTGACGCTGACCTCCGCCCATTCCTGATGGATGATGTTGGTGAGAATGGCGTATTCGTCGCCCTTCTTGATGTCGTGACCGGCCCAGTAGTCGGTGAGTTTGTTCCGAGTTTCCTGGCCGGTCATGCGCTGTTCGATCCACTGCTTGCTGCGGCCCTGCTTCTGCCAGGTCTCGCGGGCGCGGTCGAGGGAGCGAGAGGGATCGGAGAGTTCCTGCATGCGCTCGTAGCCAACTTTGGCGAGCCAGAGTTTGATGGGCTCGGCTTTGGGGCTGGGGACGCTTTGGACGAGGCGGAGGAGGGTCTCGGCAGTGGCGACGTCGGTGGGGCGTTGCTTTCCGTCGGTGGCTGTCATTTTCAACTGGTGACAATCTGTCACCAGTTGACTTCCCTCCTTGTCGAGTCGTTCCTTGAGCTTGTTCCAGTATTTCCGGGCAGTCTGAAAATCCGGCTGCTGGGTGAGGACTTGGACAATGTCCACGACGGAGAACCACCACGTTTCTGTTTTCTCGTCATAGACACGGCGGATTTCGTGACCTTCGAAGACGGCAAGGTGTTTGTTCATGGGGTGGGGAGGTTTAATGGACGTGGAATTCTTAATGATGTTCATGAGAACGCTATTCGGTTCTCGTTTTAGGTCAATCAGGAAGTGGGTGAGAACTCGGCGAGGCCGCGCGGAATTCATTCCACGATCCCGGTGGTGGGTTGGTTAGCGGGCGAAATGAAGTCCCGCGCTCCAATTCTAGAAGTCGGCGAAGAGATCCATCTGGGGGGCGTTCGGTTGGGGGAGAGAAGGTTGGTCGGTGTTTTTGGCTTTGGGGCCTTGTTTCTTGGCCTCGGGCTTCACGGAGTGGAGTTCGAGGTGGCTCAGGATGGATTTTGCGCGCTCGACGACGACTTTTGGCAAACCTGCTAGGCGGGCGACCTGGATGCCGTAGGATTTGTCGGCGGCTCCGGGTAGGATCTTGTGGAGGAAGATGATTTCCTCGTTCCACTCTCTCACCGCGACGTTGTAGTTGGCGACGGCGCTCTTGGTATTGGTGAGGTCGGTGAGCTCGTGGTAGTGGGTGGCGAATAGGGTGCGGCAGCCGATGGTGTCGTGCAGATGCTCGGCGACGGCCCAGGCGATGGAGAGGCCGTCGAAGGTGGCGGTGCCGCGGCCGATCTCGTCGAGGATGACGAGCGATCGATCCGTCGCGTGGTTGAGGATGAGGGCGGTCTCGCTCATCTCGACCATGAAGGTGGACTGGCCGCGTGAGAGATCGTCGGACGCGCCGACGCGGCAGAAGATGCGGTCTACCAGCCCCAACGTCGCGGATTCGGCGGGGACGTAGGCGCCGATTTGGGCCATCACGGCGATGAGCGCGATCTGGCGGATGTAGGTGGATTTACCGGCCATGTTGGGGCCGGTGAGGATTTGCAGGCGGGCGGTGTCGGGATCGAGCTCGGTGTCGTTAGGAACGAATTTGACGTCGGTAAGCGTTTGCTCGAGTACGGGGTGGCGGCCGTTGGTGACGAAGAAGCCGTTGCCGGTGTTGAGGACGGGGCGGCAGTGGCGGTGGTATTGGGCGACTTCCGCTAGAGCGCAGAGCACGTCGATTTCCGCGACGGCGGCAGCGGTTTCCTGGAGGGTGGGCAGGTGGGTGATGACGCGGGCGCGGAGTTCGAGGAAGAGTTCGTTTTCCAGCTGTTTGGAGCGCTCTTCCGCACCGAGCACTTTGTTTTCCATCTCCTTGAGCGCCGGGGTGATGTAGCGCTCGGCGTTGGACATGGTTTGCTTGCGCGTGTAGTCGTCGGGGACTTTTGCGAGATGGCTGGTGGTGATCTCGATGAAGTAACCGAAGACGTTGTTGAATTTGATTTTCAACGAGTCGATGCCGGTGCGTTTGCGTTCGTCTTCTTGGAGGCGGGCGATCCAGTCCTTGCCGCCGCGGGAGGCGTCGCGGAGTTCGTCGAGCGCGGGCGACCAACCGTCGCGGATGACGCCGCCGTCGCGGAGGTGGGCGGGCGGCTCGTCGTTGAGGGCTTTTGAGAGCATTTCTGTGAGTTCGTTAAACTCGTGGAGGCGGGGGAGGATGGATGATTGGAGGGGAAGACGACAGCCGGGACGGCCATCTTCCGCGACAGGCGGGACGCCTGTGTTCCAGAGGGAAGAGAAGTCCTGTTTGAGCGCGGGGATATGGGAGAGGGAGATGGAGAGCGACTGGAGGTCGCGGGCATTTCCGGAGTTCTGCGAGAGGCGAGAAGTGGTGCGCTCGATGTCGCGGATGCCTTTGAGGGCGTCGCGGCATTTTGAGAGGATGAAGGGCTCCGCGAGAAGCGAGGTGATGAGATCCTGCCGCGCGGTGAGCGCGGTGAGATCGCGCAGCGGGTGGAGAATCCAGTCGCGGAGCAGGCGCGCGCCCATGGGGGTGGCGGTGCGGTCGAGCACGCCTAGCAGCGTGTGGGCTTTTCCGGAGCGGGAATCGACGAGGTCGAGATTCCGCTGGGAGGCGGCGTCGATGAGGACGTGGTCGGCGCTTTCCCTAACATGCGGCGGATGGAGATGGGTGCAATTTCTCCGCAGCTGGTGAATGAGGTAGTGGAGGACGGCGCCACCGGCACCGCTGGCGGCGTGGAGGTTCGCGCAGCCGAAGCCGTCGAGCGAGTGGACGTTGAAATGGTCCTTGAGGAGTTGGTTCGCGTGCTCGGGGAGGAAGGTGTAGCCCTCGTAAACCAGGCAGTTGGTGAGTTTTCCGAACTCGGCGGTCTGGTGGTCCGGGATGAGCAACTCGGAAGGGGAGATGCGGGCGAGCTCGTCTTCCAACAGCCCGAGATCCGCGAACTCGGCGATGGTGAACTCGCCGGTGGTGTGGTCGATGCAGGCAAGACCGACCGATTTCCCGTGGCGGCAGACGGCGGCGAGGTAGTTCGGGCGCTGGTTGTCGAGCAGCGCTTCGTCGTCGATGGAGCCGGGCGTGAGGATGCGGGCGATCTCGCGGGAGACGAGTTTTCCGGCGACGGGTTCGGACGTCTGCTCGGCGATGGCGACGCGCTTTCCGGCCTTGAGCAAGCGGGCAATGTAGCCTTGCGCCGCATGATAGGGCACGCCGCACATGGGGGTGCCGCCGCGCTTGGTGAGGGCGACGTTCATGATCGGTGAGGCGGCTTTCGCGTCGTCGAAGAACATTTCGTAAAAGTCGCCGAGGCGGTAAAACAGGATGATGTCGGCAGGCAATGACCGGCGCATGGCTTGGTATTGGGCCATCATGGGAGTCAGCGCAGGTTCGGACATGGGGCGGAGACTGGAGAGGTGTCTTGGAAGAATCAAGAAGGGAGGAAATTTCGCGACCGTGAGAAAAAGCTCGACAAGGCGGGCGAGTTGCCATACCCGGTATGGCATGAAAATGACCATGCACATTGACGAAGATTTGCTGAAGCGAGTCATGGATGAATACGGCTACGAAAGTAAGACCGAAGCGGTGGAAATGGCGTTGCGCGAGTTGGATCGCAAGACGCGGTTCCGGCGCTTTGGGACCGAAGGCTTGGGTCTGACTTCCGAAGAGTGGAAAGACGCGGTTTTCCCCGGTTACGATCCGAAAAACCTCGCCGCATACGATCCTCTGGGCAGCAAAGTCGCCGAAGGACCCACGAAATATGGAAAGTGAGGTCTTGGTCGATAGCAATGTCTTCATCGACCTGATGAGGCATCGCGGAGATCCGGCTCCGTGGCTCTATCACTGGGCGGGGATTCGCAATCTCGCGATCTGCGGGATGGTGCGGGTCGAGGTGCTGCGCGGGGTGAAATCACCGAAGGCTTACCGCAAGCTCAACGACTTCATGGACGTGATGGTCAACATCCCAACCTCCAACCGGCTTTGGGACGAGGCAGCCGCACTTGCCTGGAACCTGGACCGCAAAGGTCAGGTCATCCCCGGAACCGATGTGGTCATCGCCGCCAGCGCGATTGCGATCGGTGCCGCAGTGCTGACCTCCGATGCGCATTTCAGGCGGATCGAAGGTCTGCGGGTAATCGCGCCGCCGGAGGAGTGGTTCACCTGAGTTAGCGCACGCGCTCTAGCAGCCAAGCGAGCAGGGAGCTGATCGGCAGGCGCTCCTGCTCCATCGAGTCGCGGTGGCGGAGGGTGACGGTGTCTTTGAACTCGGGATTTTCCTCGCCGAGGGTTTCGAAATCCACGGTGACGCAGAACGGCGTGCCAACTTCGTCCTGACGACGGTAGCGTCGGCCAACAGCACCACCATCATCGTAGAAGACGGTCATCCACGGTTGCAGTGTCTTCTGGATTTCTTTGCAGATGCGGACCTGCTCTTCGTTCTTCTTCAAGAGCGGGAAAATGCCGACCTTGATCGGAGCCATGCGTGGGACGAATCGCAGCACCGTGCGGACGTCTTCCTTGCCCTTGTCGTCGGTTAGCGTTTCTTCGTCGAAGGCTTCGCAAATGAGCGCGAGCACCGTGCGGTCGCAACCGGCGGACGGCTCGACAACGTGCGGCAGGAATTTTTCCTTCGTCTCCTCGTCGAAATACAACTGCGATTTTCCGGAGCCTTTCTCATGCACGCCGAGATCGTAGTCGGTGCGGTAGGCGACACCTTCGAGCTCCTGAATCCCGAAGGGGAATTCATATTCGATGTCGTAGGTCTTCTTCGAATAGAACGCACGCTCGCCATCCGGGATGTCGAGGATATGCAGCTTCTCGCGCGGGATGCCGATCTCGCCGTAGAACTTGAGCCGCTCTTCCAGCCACTCGTCGGTGAGGCGCAGGCCGTCGTCCGGATGGCAGAAATACTCGATCTCCATCTGCTCGAACTCACGCGAGCGGAAGGTGAAATTGCGCGGATTGATCTCGTTGCGGAACGACTTGCCGCACTGCGCGATGCCGAATGGGAGCTTCACGCGGTTCGAGTCGAGCACGTTCTTATACTGGCAGAAAATCGACTGCGCGGTCTCCGGGCGGAGGTAGGCGATGCCATCACCCGTTGCGCCCATATTTGTTTTGAACATCAGTTCAAACTGCTTTGGCTCGGAAAGCACTCCACCACAATGTGGACACGGATTTTGAAGTCCAGACTGGGCGAGTTGTTCCGTGGCCATCAGTTGGTAAAAATGCCATGGTTCCATGGACTGACCAAGACGCTCCGACTGTTCGATGAAAAAGCTGAGCGTGACATCCGGATTCCGAACCAAGGCCAAGCCAGGAGCCAGCTTCTTACCGTATTTGTTCGCCCAGCGTTTAAGTCGTTCACCATTTACGGAGGCTCCCGTGATGCGACCGTCTGTCGTCACAACCATGGCTTCGGCGAGGGACTGAGCCCACTCCGACTCCGCCATCATGCTCTGCAACTGGTCGAAGCGGATGTGGCGCTGGCAGTTTTTGCAGGTGGACATCGGATCACTGAATCCACCGACGTGTCCCGACGAGACCAGCACTTGCTCCATCGTCAAAATCGCGCCGTCCATGCCGAGCACGTCGTCGCGTTCCTGCACGGTTTTCCGCCACCAATAGTCTTTCAAATTCCGCTTCAGTTCCGCGCCGAGCGGGCCGTAGTCCCAGCAACCGTTGAGGCCGCCGTAGATTTCCCCCGCTTGGAAAATGAAGCCGCGGCGTTTGCACAGCGACACGATTTTTTCCATGCGGGCGGGATCGGTGACATCTTTGTTGGCCATGTTTTTAAGAGGTTGGGGCGCGAAGCGAAGCAGGCGCGGCGGCAGGCGGCAAGACGGGATTGCGCGGCAGGATTGCGTTGTTCCGGCTTGCAAGCGCGGGGTGCGGTGCATTGGTTCTCCCCGCGATGGCGAACTTGCAACTGCGATCCCTAACAACCCCGAGGCGGCTCGACGGCCTCACCCCCGTGGAGGTGGCCGGGCACTTGCAGCATCTGGATGGCCTGACCTTTTTCGACACCTCGGGCCATTTCCCATCCGGCGCGTCACGCCCAGTCTCGGTGATCGCCGCCAGCCCGACCCGGATTCTCAAGGGAAACATCCATTTGCGAGGCGATCTCCAATCGCTCCGGACCGCCATCGAGGCAGGGCAGGCACTCGCCGGCGACCAGGGATTCCCCATCGGCGGGCTGTGCGGCTGGGTGGACTACGAGGGGGATTTTGTCTTCGGCGACTACCCGGAAATGCTCGTTTACAGCCACCGTGACCGCACGTGGTGGGAGACCGGCAGCCTTTCGACACAGCTCCGGCACACCCACCGCTCGGCGGAAATCTCCGCTTTCACCCCGCTCACTTCGCGGGAAAAATTCACCGCCGCCGTCAGCCGCGCCAAGGAGTGGATCGCGGCAGGCCACATCTATCAGGCAAACCTTTCCCAGTCATTCACCGCCACCGTCACTGGCGATCTCTTCGCTCTCTACGAAACTCTGCGCGACGCCTCGCCTGCCCCGATGGCCGCCTACCTCAAGCTCGACGGCCGGGAAATCCTCAGCTCCTCGCCCGAGAGCTTCCTGAAAATTTCCGGCCGCGGCATCGAGACCCGCCCGATCAAAGGCACCCGCCCGCGCTTTTCCGATCCCGACGAAGACCGCCGCTCCGCTTACGAACTTCAGACGTCCGCCAAGGAAATCGCCGAGCTCGTCATGATCACCGACCTGCTCCGCAACGACCTCGGCCAAGTGTGCGAATTCGGCAGTGTCGAGGTCACCGGCATGCTTCAGCTCGAGACTCTCGCGCAAGTCCATCACCTCGTTTCCACTGTCACCGGCACCCTTCGTCCGGAAATCGACGCGCTCGCCGCCCTTGCCGCGTGTTTCCCCGGCGGCAGCATCACCGGTGCGCCGAAGAAACGCGCCATGGAGATCATCCGCGAGCTCGAAGAGGCACCGCGCGGCATCTACTGCGGCGCCATCGGCTGGCTCGGCTACAATGGCGAGACTTCGCTTAACATCGCCATCCGCACGCTCGTCCGTAGTGGAGAAAATCTAATCTATCAAGTCGGGGCCGGCATCGTCGCGGATTCCGATCCGGAAAAAGAATACGAGGAAACGCTCCATAAAGCCGCAGGGATTCGTCTCGCCATCGAGCGGTGGCAGTCATGAACCCTGATATGCAGAGCCAACCCCGATGTGTTTTCAGAGCTTCCTATTTACCCAACGTGAGTTAGCCTCGCTGCAATGAAACAGGTGAACGTCATCAACCTCGACGATCCCGCCGGTAAGACCGTCGGTCGCCGCCGCCGTCCGATCAACCCGCTCGCGACAGCCGATGGCCTTCAGGAATTCATCAACGAGCAATTCAAGGAAAGCGGACACCGCCTGACACCCAGGGGCGTCTTCCGTTTTCATTCCCACGAGGAGGCAGACGCATGGATGAGGAATTCGATACGACCGAAGAAGGACTAACATCGCGCGCCCCGCGGCGGAAGGATCTGGCCGCGCTCGCCAGCGAGCTGAATCGTTTGGGGGCCGACTACATCGTCATCGGCGGCTTCGCGATCATCCTCTCCGGCTACGCACGATCCACCATGGACCTTGACCTCGTCGTCGCTATCGATCCCGAAAACGAGGCCAAGGTCTATAAAGCCCTCGAATCCCTGCCCGATAAAGCCGTCCTCGAACTCGAACCCGGCGAGATTGCGAAATACACCGTCGTGCGGGTCGGCGATGAAATCTGCGTGGACCTCATGGCTTCCGCCAGCGGCATTGGTTACGAGGAAGCCTCGCAAGACCAGATCATCCGCATGGTTGATGGCGTCCCAATCCCCTTCGCCTCTCCCCGCTTGCTCTACCGGATGAAGGAAAAGACACACCGCGAAAAAGATCGCGCTGATCTCCAGTTTCTTCGTGAGAACTATGCGGAGGAAATTTTCGGTAAGAGCGATCAGATATAACAGGTTCACGGTTCACCCACCGTCGGATGCGGTACCACATCCGCAGTCGCTTTCACCGCACGCGTCAGCACTTCCTTCGCGCTGCGGCCCGGCTTGACCGGTGGATGCGCCATGCCGCGGTAGCGCAGCGGCTTGTAGCCGAGATCTAACATCGCTGCCAGCGGTGCGCTTTTCAGACCGGGTTTCCAATACTGTGGCCCGCCGCCGGTTTCATAATAGTAGATCCACGTTTTTTCCGGATTCGACCAACCAGCAGAAAGCACCACATGGCGCCGTGGGATGTTGAGCAGATCGCCGGGCCGCAGATCCGCCGCGCTTGGCAACTCGTCGCAAACGGAGGGCAATTTCGCAGTGTCATGGACCGACGGCAACTTCAAGCAACGTGAAACAAAACCCGAGCAATCCACCCCCGCGGCATGGGCGCTCACCGCTGCGTTGTCCGCACGGCGCTTCGCGGGTGACGAGACATCGCCCGCCGCTGCTCCATTTGCCACCGCCGCATTGAACGATTCCGGACCATCGAACCCGCCCCACTTGTAGGGAATTCCCTCGTTCACCACTCCCGGGATCCACCATCCTTTGCGCGGTTGCTGCGGCTCATGACCCGCGTCCGGGGTGTTCACCAGCACGCCCGACTTGTCCTTGCCGTGCCGGATGTTTCCCGCGAACGGTCGCCACGGATGCGTCGAGAGCCGGTGGGCGATCGCCATCGATTCCGCAGGCGTCACTTGGGACGGTGCGGTCGCATCTCCCGCGACCAGTGGTCCCTCCACCGCCACCGGTGGTTTTACCGCGCATCCCATCGCTAACAGACTGATTGACAGAACGAAATTTCTCACCGCCGGAGTTTGACGATGCGACCCGCTGTGAGTCAATCGGAGTTGCCGCGTCCCTCCAGCCATTCGGATTGACCGGGGCAGGAAGGGCGACCAGAAATCGTGAATGACCAGCCGCCTGCGATTCGCAATTTGCGCCGTTTACGCGCTGGCCATGATTTGCGTTTTCGCAGAAGCGCCCGCCAAGCCCCGCGTCGCCCTCGTCGTCGGCAACGCGAAATACGACGCTGCCATCGGCCAGCTCCGCAACTCCGTCAACGACGCCAAGGCCGTTTCGAAAACGCTGCGCAGCCTCGGCTTCACCGTCATCGAGGAACACAACGTCACGCGCGATGAGTTGCTGAAGTCCGTCGCCCGATTCCGCGGACAAATCAAGGACGCGGAAGTCGCCTTGTTCTACTACGCCGGCCACGGCATCTCGGTGGCGGGTTCGAACTACCTCATCCCTATCAAATCCACCTATCAGCCGGGAGAAGCGAGTGATCTGACACTCCGCATGCTTGCTGAAACGAAGCTCTTCAACGCCGAGCAGGTCGTCGCCGAAATGAGTGCCGCCGGTGCCCGCTGCAATCTCGTCATCCTCGATGCCTGCCGCAATACCCCGCTGGCTCGCGACCCCCGCACCCGCGAGGCCACCGCCCGCGGCGGCCTTGCGGAAATGAAGCCGCCCGCCGGATCGCTCATCGCCTTCGCCACCGACGCCGGGCACACCGCCCAGGACGGAGACGGCCGCAACGGCCTCTACACCGGGGAACTCCTCAAGCACCTGCAAACCCCGGGCCTCACCATCGAACAGGTTTTCAAACGCACCCGCGCCGGTGTGATGGCCCAGTCCGCAGGTGCGCAAATCCCCGCCGAATACTCGCGCCTCGTCGGTGAGGATATCTATCTGGCGGGTCCAGCCGCCCCGTCTCCCACCAAGCCCGCGTTGCCGAAAGCCGAGCTAGTCAAAATCCCCACCGTTAGGGAAATCCACCAGCTCGCCGCTGCTGGCAGGGCGCAGGAATGCATCGACGCCCTCCGCCTTGCCACCGCCACCAGCGGCCCAGCTGAATCCGCCGCCGAGCCCATCGCCACTCTGTTGGAAAGCGCCAAGGAAGCCCTCAGGGAAGCCACCGGTCCATCGCCCAAGGTCGAGGCCGCCATGAAAACCTGCCAACTTTCGTTAGACGCCATCCGTGATTGCCTGCCTGCGGATCACGTGCGCCGCGCCGGACTCAGCGCCATGGCCCACAACCGCCTCGGCGACTGCCTTTTTCTATCAGGCAAGACCGACGCGGCCATCAAGTCCTACAACAGTGCCATCGAACTCGCCCCTGCCGATGCCTACCCGTTCTACAACCGTGGCCGCGCCTACCTCGTCCTTGGGAAATCCGACGAGGCGAAGGCCGACTTCACCACCGCCGCCGGTCCGAAGTTCAACCAGCCCGCAGCCCGCAAGCTCGCGCTCAAAGCCTTGTCCGAGTTCCCATGATCTGGATCCCGCAGCTTCGAAACACTCTGCGCTGGACGGTTATTTTGCTCCCGATGGCTGTCGCCGTCGGCTCCGCCTCCGCGTTTTTCCTGTGGGCGCTCGATGCGGTCACCCGCGTCCGCTTTGGCTATCCGGGATTGTTGTTTCTTCTACCCGTCGGCGGACTCTTCGTCGGTGCGCTCTATCAACTCTACGGAAAATCCGCCGCCGCCGGGAACAATCTGCTCATCGATGAAATCCATCAACCCGGTGCGGGCGTGCCCGGACGGATGGCCCCGCTGATTCTGATTGGCACGCTCGTCACGCATCTCTTCGGCGGCTCGGCCGGTCGCGAGGGCACCGCGCTGCAGATGGGTGGTGGCATCGCCGCGAGTTTCGGTCGGCTGCTCAGGCTGGATCACGCTCACCTCCGTATCCTGCTCATGGCGGGTGTCGCCGCCGGGTTTGGTTCCATTTTCGGCACCCCTATCGCTGGAGCTGTCTTCGCGCTGGAAGTCCTGATCATCGGCCGCGTGCGGCATGACGCGTTAGTGCCGTGCTTTTTCGCCGCACTCGTCGCGGATTGGACATGCCGCCTGTGGGGGGCGGGACACACCCACTATCACGTCGAGGTTCTGCCCGCCGATTCGTTTCCGGATCCATGGTTGTTAGGAAAAGTGGTGCTCGCCGCAGTGGCTTTCGGCCTCGCCAGCAAGCTCTTCACCACGCTCTCCCACCGCTTGGGAGGTCTGTTTCAAACCTCCGTCCCGCGTGCCGAATTCCGGCCCGTCGTCGGCGGGTTTTTGATCATCGGCCTGTTTTTCCTCGCCGGCACTGGCGACTACCTTGGTCTCGGTGTGTTAGGAGATCGCCGCGATGCCATCACGCTTCCCGCGATGTTTACCTCCACAGACATTCCTGCCACCGCATGGGCTTGGAAACTTGTTTTCACCGTGGTGACCCTGAGCGCCGGGTTTAAGGGCGGAGAAGTCACACCGTTGTTCTTCATCGGCGCGGCGTTGGGAAACTCGCTCGCCATCGCACTCGGAGCGCCGGTCGATCTCTTCGCCGCGCTTGGCTTCGTGGCGATCTTTGCCGGGGCCACGCGCACGCCGCTGGCCTCCACCTTTCTCGGCATGGAACTCTTCGGCGCGGGCAATGGCCTCTACATCGCGACCGCCTGCATCATCGCCTACCGCTGCGGCAGCTCGCGCGGGATCTATACCGCCCAGCGCCGGCCTTAGGAAGTTCACAACTGGCTTGCCTGCCCGTGTCCGCCCGGCTATTTCCTCCCCGCCCGCCCAAGTCTCCGTAGTTCAATGGATAGAACGATGGTTTCCTAAACTGTAGATTCGTGTTCGATTCACGACGGGGACACTTGGTTGCAATTTGATACCCTGAAAAGGGCATGCCTAACACAAGCGCGGTCTCAAGCCTGCCCGCCTCCGAGGTTCACGCGCAGCTCGAAAAGGTCCCGCCGTCGATCCATCAACGGGGTCACCGATCCGGCCTCCCGTGAGCGGTAGAGGTCGTTGATGTCGAGATCGGTCACCAGCATGGTTTCCACGTTGGGATCGGCCTCGGCCTGGATTCCGTCGCGGGCGAACTCGAAGTCGGACGGGGTGAACACTGCGGCGCGTCCGTAGTGGATGTCCATGGCGGGCACATCCGGCAAATTTCCGACCACGCCGGTGGTCACCACGTAGATCTGGTTTTCGATGGCCCGCGCGGCCGCGCACTTTGAGACGCGCAGATATCCCTGGCGGTTGTCCGTGCAGTACGGGACGAATAGTATTTCCACGCCTTGCTCGGCCAGATAGCGCGCCGCCTCGGGGAACTCGACGTCATAACAGATGAGGATGCCGACCTTGGCCTTGGGCGTCTGGATCACTAGCAGCTGGTTTCCGCCGGTGATTCCCCACCATGTCGTCTCGCTGGGCGTGATGTGCAGCTTGGGCTGCGAGATGAAACTCCCGTCGGGCCGGAATAACATCGCCTCGTTCTGGAGACTGCCGTCCTCTTGCAGGACCGGATGCGAACCGGCGATGAGATGCAGCCCCTGCTCGCGGGCGAGGGTGGACATCAGCTCGCGGAACTTCGGTGTTAGGCCCGCCAGTTTCCGGATGCCGTCGCGTGAAGAGTAAGGCTCCATCGCGGACAGCAATTGCACGGAGAAAAATTCCGGAAACAGCACATAGTCCGCGCCGTAGTCTTCGCCCGCCGTTTCCACAAAATATCTAACCTGAGCCGCAAACTCATCGAAGTCGGCGATTTTCCGCATCTGGTATTGCACGCAGGCGACACGCACTTTCCGGTCATCTCCCTCGCTGCGCTGGTAGTCGGAGTTCAGCCACTCGATGAGCGAGGCGAAGTTGCGGCTCTTCGGATCGCGGATGTAGTTAGGCATCACATCGCGCACCACGAAGCCTTCTTTCAGTTGGAAACCGAGCACCGGGTCCTTCACCAAGCCGTCTTGGACGGCATAGACGTATTCCTCCGGCGTGTAGCGATCGCTGAATTGATCGTAGTGCCACAGCCGCCCGCCGGCTAGGATGCGCCGTAGGTTGAGCCGTTTGCAAAGCTCGCGCCGCAACGCATAAAGATAGGCCCCGATGCCACGCCCGCGCTCATCGGGATCCACGTAAACTTCCGCGCCGTAGAGTGTGTCGCCTTGCGGATCGTGATTGAAAAAGTAGCCGTCGTCCGTGATGCCGTAGTAGGTATGATGCCGTAGCGGATCGAGGCCCATCCAGACGATCAGACTGGAGGACACGCCCACGATCCGCCCTGCCCTTTCGATTACTACCTGCCCGTCGGGGAAAATCTGAAGCTGGGATTCCAACTGATCCTCACGCCAAGCGCCGTCTTCGTTGATTCCGACGAGGAAGCAGCGCTGGTGAAGCGTGATCATCTCCGGGAAATCCTCCTCGCGAGGGGTTCTCGCCACATACATTTCCCCCTTGATCTCAAATTCACGCGGTTCCATGGCGGGGATTTATGTTCCGCCGTGCCGCCGCGTAAAGCTTTGATCGTTTCGCGCTTCATTCCACCGGCTTCGGTGGGCTACCCCCTGTTCGCGCCAAGTTCCAGCACGATCCGAGACTAGGCATACAACGATGGTAGTAAACCTGAGCTTCTGCAATCGACTTGCTACAGTGTTAGCAGGGTTAAACCCCATGGCAAAGAATTCACTGGGAGTTAGGGTGCCTTCGACGAGGGGATTGATGAAAAAGCCCGGCTTGCTCCAACGAATCTAACACGTCAAGAGTTCGGAGGAGCACCGATGCCCTACCCGTCAC
Organism: Luteolibacter sp.; assembly: GCA_051648225.1. Classification (GTDB taxonomy): domain Bacteria; phylum Verrucomicrobiota; class Verrucomicrobiia; order Verrucomicrobiales; family Akkermansiaceae; genus Luteolibacter. The sequence goes on along the minus strand of JBOFET010000160.1, from coordinate 9,931 downwards.
ACCACAAGACGCCAGAGTCAGAAATCCATTCGGGATCGAACCTCGCGCGTAATCCAAAATAGAAATCAAACCAATGAAAGCACTGTTAACAAACATCATCGCCGCCGCATTTGCTGTCGGTCTCGCCACGTCGGCCTCAGCTCAATCCCCGAATCGGGGCGGTGCACCCGCACCAGGGTTCTACACTCAAGCGGATACCCAAGAACAAATCAAGAAGCTCAAAAAAGGCGACCGATACGCTCTCGTTTGCATGGAATGCAAGTCCGTCTCGGTCATGGAAGCCAACGATGAGAAGGAGGTCGCGGCGCTGTGCCACGATGGTGGTTCCGTCCACTGCGACGGCTGTAAAAAGAAGTTCACCGTGAAGTCCGTTGGACCACGTCCTGGCGGACCGGTCTCCACAAAATTCACGATTGTAAATGCGGACGGCAAGGAATGCATGTTCGTCGTCCCCGTGACGGGCTGAAAAATCTTAAGATCATTCCGTAGCAATTGCTCGGTGGATATTTCCGCCGGGCAACGGCAACGCCGCCGTCTGACACCAGGCGATGCGTGCGCGACAACCCACAGCGCCTGGTTGGTCTCCAGTAGGGTTAGACCCCATAGTGATAGAAATGCAATGGGATAACTAGAATAGGGAAGACAACAAATCGACTTCTGGAACCCGTAACAAAAACCACCAAAGCTGATGAAAACACTCTGTAAACCTGCGACTCCTTTTCTGGCAATCGCATTGCTGGGAGCGTTCGCCCTTTCCAGCTGTGATGGAATGGGAGGCAACTCGTCATCCCCAACCCACCCGTTCGCGACACACGGCGGAAACCCACCAGGCCACAACGGGAGATAATCGAAGCCCATCCCCTGCAACTCCTCGATTTATTGGCCCGCAAGCCGTGATCGACCTCGACAGGAGATTTTTTTGGTGTCGATCAAACACCTAGACGGCACCTCTTGTTCGTGTAGTTTCCCGCAATGCTTGGCTCTGGTTCAACTCTCTCTCCTGAATTAATCTTCGAAGCGATTTGCTTGAAGAAGCAGTTCGACAACGGGAAAGTCATCGCTCTGCGCGGGCTTGATCTGGAAATCCGTCAAGGTGAGTTCGTAGCGATCGTCGGCCAGAGTGGCTGCGGCAAGAGCACTTTGTTGCAGATGCTCGGCTCGCTGGACTCGCCGAGCGAAGGCCAATTGAAATATCGGGGAAATTCGATTCCCGACATGGCAGACCATGCGGCATACCGGTCCCACGAAATCGGGTTTGTCTTCCAGGCGTTCCATCTGCTGCCGACGTTCACGGTGGTGGAAAACGTGCAGATCCCGATGTTTGAAGGAAATCTAACCCGCGCCGAACGCAAGGCGCGCGCCGTGGAGCTGTTGGAGTCCGTCGGTCTGGGTCACCGGCTCAACCATTTCCCGACCGAACTATCAGGCGGTGAGAGGCAGCGCGTGGCCATCGCCCGTGGCCTCGCTAACAAGCCATCCGTCGTTCTGGCGGACGAGCCGACAGGCAATCTCGACAGCGAAAGCGCGTTGCAGATCATCGACCTGCTGCTGGATTTGCATGGCAAGCTCGGGGTGACACTGGTGCTCGTCACTCACGATCTATCTGTCGCCGAGCGCGCGACCCGGACGATCCGCATGAAGGACGGCCGCGTGATTTCCGACCAGCAGGCGGCTTCCAGGTAACCCGATTTTTCTCCCATGACCTTCTTCACCATCGTCCTTCGCAGCCTCACCCGGCGTCCCGTCCGCACTTGCCTGACTCTCGTCGGGATCTCTATCGGCATCGCCGCCGTGGTCACTTTGGTCGGCATGGCGTGGGGCTACGAGAAAGGCATCGGTAAGCAACTCGATGTCGTCGGCGTGGACGTGGTCGTGAGCAACATGAGCGGCGGCCTGATGCCCAAGATGTTCGACGAGTCCTTGCAAGCCGAGGTCGCCAAGCTGCCAAGAGTCGCGGAAACCACCACGGTGCTCATGCAGATGCTCAGCGTGGAAGACGCGCCGATCATGATGATTTCCGGTCGCGAGTGGGGTGGATTCACCTGGGATAAAATGAAAGTCGTCGAAGGTCGCATGCCAAAGGATGGCGATGAAAAAGCTGTCGTGCTCGGCACGCTCGCCGCAGAGGTCCTCAAGAAAAAGGTGGGCGACACCGTCCAGGTCGAGGCCGAGGAACTGACGGTGGTGGGAATCGTGGACGGCCAAGCGATGGTCGAGAACGGCACGATTTTCATGCCGTTGAAAGTGATGCAGGAGGTCACCGGAAATCCCGGGAAGGTCAATTTCGTGGACATCCGGGTGCCGCCGAACACGCCGAAGTCGGAAATCGATCTGCTCTGCCAGGACATCAAGGTCATTTTCCCGGAAGGCAAGGCGATGGTCGCGAGCGAAGTGGTCGGCACCAGCCAGGGCTTCCGCGTGGCGCGGGCGATGAGCTGGAGCACCTCGCTGTTAGCGATCATCGTGGGCGTGCTCGGGGTGATGAACACCATGTTGATGACCGTTTTCGAGCGCACCCACGAGATTGGCATCCTGCTTGCCGTCGGCTGGCGGCGGAAGCGTATCGTTTACATGGTGCTATGTGAGTCAGCCTTGTTAGGACTTCTCGGCGGACTCGTCGGTGCGTCGCTCGGTGCGCTCGGTCTTCTGACTTTGGGTGCGCTGCCGGGCGTGCGTGGGTTCGTGGAGCCGGACATCAGCCTGAAGCTGATGCTTATCTCCATCAGCATCGCGGTGGTCGTCGGCGTGATCAGCGGCTTGTATCCTGCATGGCGCAGTTCACGCCTTTCCCCGAGTCTCGCGCTTCAAAGTTAATTTTAAACCACTGTCATGAATCCGATTTTATCGTGTCTCCGCCACTCGCTGCTAGGTGCCGCGCTTCTTGTTTCAAGCGCCATCGCACAGGACGCCGTTCCCACTGCGAAGGATCTCGCGGCGCAGCTGAACAACAATCTCCAGGACGGCTCCTCACTCGTGCGACTCAAAATGGAAGTCCGCCAGCCCTCCGCCGGCGGGAAAACGGTGCTGCAACTCCAGGTAAAATCCCAGCGTGCCAAGGGATCGACCGACCTCGTCTATCACATCCTTTGGCCCAAGGAACGCAAGGGCGAGGGGTTCCTGATCCGCAAATCCGGGGGCCGCGCGCCGACGGGTTCGGTGTTCACGCTGCCGGACTCGCTGGTAGCACTCACAGCCTCGACGATGAAAGACGGGATCTTCGGCAGCGACTTGTCGTATGGTGATCTGGTAGAAAATTTTTTCGCCTGGGACGCTCAGGCCATCGTCGGCACTGAGACGGTGGACCGCGTGTCCTGTCAGATCTTGGAATCCAAGCCGGGTGGCAGCGATCGTTCCGGGTATTCGAAAGTGCGCAGCTGGATCGACACCAAGCGGATGGTCCCGCTGCGGGTGGAGAAATTCTCGGATTCCGGCAAGCTGGTGAGGCGCATCGACACCACCAAGGTGGCCAAGGACGACACCGGCAGATCGGTGGCTGCTAGTTTTTCCATCCAACGTCCCGGGCAGGATTCCATCACGGAAATCGAAGGGTCTAACATCAAACACGACGTGACGTTCACGGCAGCCGACTTCACCGCCGAGGGCCTTCGTACTCTTAAATAGAGCCGCCATGGAAGACCTCAAACCGATGGGCGCTGTCACCGCGCTGTATGCTTCGGACCAGCACGAGCTGGCGGAAGCCATCGTCGCGAGCCTGAGCCGCGCGATTTTCCACGAGTCCGAAGCAAAGCCGGCGAGCAAGGGGAAAATCTTCATCGGCCGCGTCTCCCAGCGGGTGGTGCGGTGGACCACCCGCGCTGCTAGAACAGTCGATGCCAGCGGGTCCGAGGTGACGCTTTTCCGCAACCGGCTCTTCGAGCACTCCGGCCATCCGTATGCCCAAGCGTTGCTCACCTCCTCCCGCAGTGAGACGGCGGCGCTCGTCGAGGGCGGCGACCCGATGAACGGCCCCTACATGATGCTCGCCCCGGAAATCCGCAAAAACGGCGGCCTGTGGGACCGGATTTTCTTCGAGTCCGTACAGAGCAAGGACGTGCAGCTGCGATTCTTGCTAGAGACACAAGCGACCTACATGGCGGCCAAGCGCGTGCTCGACCGCGGCGAGTCCGTCCGCATCAAAGCCGTGGCGGCGGGCACCGGCCTCAGCCTGATCCTCGCCTACGACAAGCTCATCCGCGACGGCTACGATCCGCAGACCATCACCGCCGTCATTGCCGACCGGGACCCTGCAAATTCCGCGAAGTCCAGCCGCCTGCTCGCCAAGCTCGCCAGCACCCGGAACCATCACCAATGCCCAAGCCACGGTTTCGGAATCTCCGCCATGGCCGAGGATGTGTTTGAAGAGCCGGATCCGCTGCATGCCCCGTATGACATCGTCACCGCCATCGGCATCCTCGAGTATTTCCAAGGCCTCTCCCACGGCACCACGGAAAAACGCCTCATGCTCCACGAGCCTGACGAACCGCTAACCGCCCACGATCTTGCCGCCCGGCTCGGAGAAATGACCACCGACTGCGGCCACCTCATCGTCAATACCTACCGCGACCATTCCTGCATCCGCATCCTCGAACTCTTCGGAAAACGCTTCGATTTCCGCGATCGCGGCCACCTGCGGGACTTGCTCGCACCGCTGAATTTCCGCTCGCTCCACCTCGCCGGATCCGGTCACATCTACGACGTGGAAGTCTTCGAGAAATCCCCACCCGGCGCCTAACGATCCGCCCCCATGAAAGCATCCCTGCTGCCACTGCTCGGCCTCGCCGTCATTTCCGTGGGTTGTGCCGGTTATTCGTCGGTTCGTGAATCCCGGCCTGCGCATCGCTCCCCGACTCCGGCGGGCCAGGTCATCACCCGCGCTCTCCACCATCCCCCGGCGCAGCCACAGCAGCAGATCGGCAGCTTTTTGGACGCGGCATCGGTAGCGGCGGGGGTCTTAGAAAAGCAACCGGCAGACCGCCAGGCGCGGGAAGATTACAACTTCGCCGTTGCCCGCATTTTCGGAATCATCCACCGCGCGGGTCTGGAACCTTGGAAAACCCCCATCGCCTGCCCGGGGGCCGAACGAACATGGAATTTCTCGGTCCAAGGAGATTCCAAGCCCGGGCGGAATCCATCGGACTTCGACATCCGCCCGGCAGATACGCTGATTTTTCGCGGATCACTCGTGAACAAGCGCGTGCTCAAGGAGGGCATCGGTGCGCCCCTGGTCGTGGAAAGCAAAGCCGCAGAGCCTGGTAGAATCGAGAATTTCGAAGTGCGCCGCATTTCCTACGGTATCACCGGGGTGCTGGAGTTCGTGGGCGGCGACTGCGTCGGCTCGTTCATCGATCCACTGGCGATCGAGGACGTCAAATTCGCAGGCCACACCCATCCGCTGGCGGCAGATTTCACCGCGCCATTGGCCTTGGCACTGGCCAGTCAGGACATCCGCCGGAAGGAGCTCGACGGATTGTTCCGTCCCGCCGAATTCGAGGAACAGGCCCGGCTGGCGCTGCTCCAACCCTACGACCCCAAGAGAATCCCGGTCCTCTGCATCCATGGTCTCGGCGACTCCCAAGCCACCTGGGCACCGCTTATCCAGACCCTCCGCGGAGATCCCGTCATCCGGAAGAACTATCAGTTTTGGTTCTTCAGTTATCCCACGGGATTTCCCTATCCGCTGTCCGCCTCGGTCCTGCGCCGCCGGTTGGACGCGATCAACAAACACCACCCGGACCATCGGGAAATCGTCGTCATCGGCCACAGCATGGGCGGCATGATCGCCCGCACGCTCATCACCGACAGCGGCATGAAACTCTGGAACGCCATCTACGATCAACCCCCGGCGGAAATCCCGTTTTCCCCTGAGACCCGCAAGGTGATGAGCGAGTCGCTGATCTTCAAGCCGCGCCCCGACATCTCGCGGGTCATCTTCGCCTCCGCCTCCCACCGCGGCAGCAATACCGCTTCTAATTTCCTGGGCCGGCTCGGCTCCCGCATCATCGGTGCCCCCGCAGACCTCCTGCCGGACGAGCCGGAAGTCCTCACACTCGCCAAGCCGAACACGACCGGCGCGAACCTCAGGCGCATGCCAAACAGCATCGACTTCCTCAAACCGGAAAACCACTTCGTCAGCACCCTGGCCACCCTCCCGACAGCACCCGGCATCCCCTTCCACTCCATCATCGGCGACCGTGGCAGAGGAGGAAATCTCGACCACCGGTGGCGGGTCAGCACGGACGGCATCGTCCCCTACTGGAGCAGCCATCTCGCGGGTGCGCAGAGCGAACTCGTCATCCCCAGCCACCACTGGACCAACCAGCATCCGCAAGGGATCGCCGAGACCGGACGCATCCTGCGGGAGCACTTGAAACAGCCCCAAGCGGCGCGGAATCCAGCCCAGGCTTTTCCCTAAATTGAGGATTGTCATCCCGTCAGGCATGGAGATAGTCAGGCTATCTTGAATAAGAAGATTGAAGATTCGAAGCCACGATTTGGCATTGCGCATGCTGGCGACGGGCTGGTGATACGCACCTTTTCACCCGTCAAAACACCCAAGTATCCCCACCCACTACGATGATTCATCGCACCGAGGAAGGTCAGTCCGCATTGTTCGCAGAACCCCCTGAAACCGAAGGCACCCCCAGAAAGAAAAGATCGGGCAGTGATTCCCCGAAACCCGCGGACCTGGGACTCACGGCTCCTTCCCAACTCGCCAAAAACTACGTGCTGGACACCAATGTGCTCCTCCACGACCCCGCCGCCCTCGAGCGCTTCAAGGAGAACCACCTCTGCATCCTCGTCGATGTGCTTTCCGAGCTGGACCGCTTCAAGTCCGAGCAAACCGAGCGCGGGGCGAATGCCCGCCGCGTCCACCGCCGGCTCACCGAGATGTTCACCAGCTCGGAAAAGGTCACCCACGGCGTCGCCACCGAAGGCGGCGGCACCGTCCGCCTGGTGATTTACGATCCCGCCGCCTGTCCGAAAAACTCGGACATCCTCGATCGCTTCCACCGGATTTTCCCGGACCGTGAGCGCGTGGACCACCGCATCCTCGCCGCCTGCCTCCTGCTCATGCAGCACAACCGGGCACCGGTCGTCCTCGTCACCAAGGACATCAACATGCAGCTCAAGGCCCGCGCCGTCGGGATCGATTGCCAGGACTACCTCAATGACAAGGTCGATGCCCGCGAGGTTTCCAACTACGACGTCCGCCGGATCGAGGTGGACCCGAGCGAGCTTCACCGCTTCGCCAGCACTGGCGAGCTGCCGGTTTCCGAAGAACGCTTCGAGGGAGTCGCCATCAACGAGTATGTCCTGCTGGGAGCCGGGGAAAAACAAACCATCCCCGCGCGGCTCGCGCATGACGGGCGCTTCGTCCGCCTCAACTACCCGGAAGTTCTGAAAATCCCCGACGGCCAGTCACTCAAGCCGCTCAACCTCGGCCAGCGCTGCCTCATCGACGCCCTGCTCAACCCGGAAATCTCGCTGGTCACCTGCTATGGTCACGCCGGCACCGGGAAAACCCTCGTCGCCGTCGCAGCCGGTCTGCACGAGATGTTTAACCGCAAGTACAACGGCATCACCGTGAGCCGCCCGGTCGTCGCCATGGGAGACCAGCTCGGGTTCCTGCCCGGCTCGCTCGACGAGAAAATGCGCCCGTGGCTCCAGCCGATCCACGATGCGCTCGACCTCCTCATGCGTCCCACCACTCCGCTTGGCCCGCGCCGCAAGCAGCAGAAGCCCAGCGGTGCCGCCGGCGTCCCGCCTACCATCAAGAAGCCCTACGAAATTCTGATGGAACAGGGCATCCTCGAAATCGAAGCGCTCTGCTACATCCGCGGCCGCTCGATTCCTAACCGCTTCTTTATCCTCGACGAGGCCCAGCAGCTCACGCCCCAGGAGGCGAAAACCATCGTCACCCGCATGTCGCGCGACTCCAAGCTGGTGCTCGTCGGCGATCCCGCGCAGATCGACAATCCCTACGTGGACAGCCGCAGCAACGGCCTCGTTTACACCCGGAACCGCCTCAAAGGGCAGCCCTTCGTCGCCCACGTCGCCCTCAACCGCGGCGAGCGCTCCGAGCTGGCGGAAGCCGGTGCGCAGCTGATGTAAACGACCCCTGAATCCTCAAGCCTCCCGGTGTCACACCGGGGGGCTTTTTCATGTTCCGGCGCTTCAATCTAAAACGAAGGCCCCGGTCCCAAACCTCACGGGAACAAGGAGCGGCGGACTCCGATCCGCCGAAGCCCATGGAGAGCCGATGAAATGCGCATCAGCTCGTCCCCATCATCACCTCATGGGCAACGGCGGATCAGAGTCCGCCGCTCCTTGATGGATTCTGTTTCGGCAACCGATCTAATCGCGGGCTTTCGGCGTGGCGCTCCGGGCGGCGGCGAGGGCTTCCGCGACTTGGGTGGCGTTTTCCCCGGTGAGATTGAGCGTTTGGAGCTGGCGGGTGAAGATTTCAAAGTCGGTGGAGTTCACGCGCGAGGGGTCCGAGCTTTGACCGGTTTGTTTGGTGAATTCTTCCAGAGCCGTGGTGAGGAGTAGGGCCTGCTCAGCGGGATCGCGGATGGCACCGGCCAGTCCCATTAGTCCGCCAAAGCCGCGGTACATGGAATTCTGCGCCTCGTTCTTGAGATCGTCCGCTTTGATTTCGGTGCCTTCCGGTAACAAACTGGCGAAGATCGCAATGTCACCTGGGCTGTTATAGCCCATCTGGTTGATCGCCTCCTTCAGCAATTCCTTTTCCCGGCCTGCCGACTGGGCGATGGCGCGCGACATCCACTCCCGCGCCGCTTCGGCATCGCCGTTTCGCGAATAGATGTTGGCGGTGGACAGCTCAAGGGACGCACGCTCCTTGCCAGGCTCCATCTTTGCCAGCCACGCTTCCGCCTGGGCCCGGTCGGTGGACAAGGCGTTGTTAAAGATGTTCTTGAAGCTCCAATCCCGCATGCGCCCTTCTTTGGAGCGCTGGTAGATGTCATCCATCATCTCTACGCGGTCACTCTCGGGTAGTTCCCGGAAGCAATTGGCAAGGACGTTGCTCTGTTGCTGTTGGGGAAGCGAATCCATGAAGCTGAGAAGCGCCTTTTTCCCCAGCTGTGCCATCGCCCTGCCGATGCCATAGGACGCCTGCCAACCGTCGTTCTGGGAAAAAGTGCCGTCGAGCAGACCCTCCCGATAGAGGTCCGCAGCGGTCATGGGATCGTCCTTGGCCATGGTCCCAAGCACGGATGCGAGCAGGCCGGGAGTGTTTTTTTGGGTCTTCGCCCAGGCCAACGCCCGCTGTGGGTCCTTCGACGCCATGGCGTTCATGATCGTGTTGACGCCGCCGGTGCGCTGGCTCTCGGGATCGGCGGCGATGGCTGCCGCAGCTTCCTCCAGCCGGGAGGCGGGCAGCTTCTCCAAAAGCAGCCGCAATTGATAATTCTGCCGCGCCTGGGCGACGGGGCTTTGCGTCGGATCGTATTTCGAAAGCTGGACGACGATCTTCGCCACCTCGCCATCGGATAGATCTTTGAGAGCGCGGCCCTTGAGAATACTGGCGAGCATCTCATCACCGGAGGTTTCGCGGTTTTGTCGTTCCCCGGAACTGGATCTGGCCTGGCGCGGGTTGGCAGTCTTTTCTTCCAGAGGCGTCGCGGCGGCGGAAGATGCCCGGCTACCACCCGCCATGTAGCCGATTCCGAGGCTGACGATGCACGCACCCGCGAACAGGAAATGGCTTTGTTTCATTCCACAGGCTAGAGACCGCCGCCGGGCGGAGGCAAGGGGAAGATTCGGCGGGCTCAGGGCTACCTCATTTTGGTAGAATCCGCACTTGTACGAAACGACCGTTTGATTTAAGCGGGCCAGATGGCTTGCAAAAAGACCCGTAATGAAGAGTATGCCGGAGGGTTTCCTCCCGGCATGGAAGCATTTGAAAACC
>JBOFET010000159.1:0-8934 GCA_051648225.1 Luteolibacter sp. | reverse complement strand
TTTCGTCGCTCATGGTGCTGCGCGGAAGCAAGCCCGCCCAAGTGGCTGGCGTCGAGAAGATTCAGAGTTCAAAACACGGCGAAATCCCGCTGGAAACGCACCTCGCCATCCAGGACTCGGTGGCTTACCCTGCCGCCATGGATGAACCGAGTAAACCCTCTAAACCGGAAGGTAAAAAACTCAAAGGTCGCCACAAGAAGATCAAAAGCGTCCATCGATTCAAGACCTTTGAAGAGTTCAATAATTTTAAAGATGCCGAACTTCTAATGGGTCGCAAAAAACCTCGAGTCACGACGAATTAAAATGATCTCGCCCGGTAAAACTTTCGCCCTGAAAGAGGCGCTGCAATTGTGTATTCAGAAGTAGGATTACCGGGAACATCTTCCCAAGCATCCACATTCCCAAGATCATTTGATTGCTGTAAAACGCCCCTGAACTTGATTACATAATCGGCACCTAACTTTTCGATCCTGATCGTTGGTGTCAACATTTGCGAAAAGCCCGTTATCATCCAACACTGTTGATCTCCATTCCGAACGCCTGTACCTGCAATTACGTTTCCATCATACGAGATGGCTTCAACTCTCTCCAACACCCATTCGGACAAATCTACGCCTCCCGCCTCAACGACCATCTTGAGGTTCCTGAGTCCCTGTGAATTACTCCAAATAAAATCAGTTCCATTCCATCCTACAGGCACATCGCCAAGATTCCCGATGATCATGCCTCCATCTCCACTGATTGACACTACTCCATATCCAACGCTAGGGCCTAAACTAACGATTCCCGCTTGCTCAGTCCATCTGAATGGTTGATTTCCACTAATGCCAACGACGATTTCGCCGTCATCGGAAACATCGAAAGGCTCACAATAACCCCAGCCTCCTTCTAGATTTCCTAGTTCTTGGATGGCATTATTCCCTACTTTCCGAAAGCCTCGAATATCCAAATAGGCAACAAACAGGGTCCCTACCACTGTATTTCCATCTGGTGTTATTCGGCTTGCAATCGATGAAGTACTATCGGCTAAAATCAAACTGCTTTGACCAACTTGTAGATCAAACTTAGATGCACCCTGCGGCACGACTGAGCTGTAAACATCGCCAACCGAAAACCGACCGTTTGCGGTTATGGACAACGCTGAACCCTGTAGTGCATTTCCAAGAATGGGCTGAGAATTTTCACCATTTTTCCAAATTGCGGGTCTCAAATCGTCTGTGTGACCCACAAATACAGATCCAGTCGCATCCGCATCCCAGATAATACCCAAACCCTTGGAGGTCACTTCACCCAACTGGTTCCAAGTAACAGCCGTGGCACCACTCGAACCCATCACTAAAGATCCATCCCTTGAAACTGATGTTACCTGGTTGCTTTCGGGCCCGGCATATTTTTGGAGCTGAACAATCTGAAGTTCACAAAACCCTTGCGATGAGACAGCTATCAGACTGATAATTACTTTGAGTGCTTTCATTCGAAGGGTGTGCATTACCAGCTCAAAAATTCTTGATATCGTCCTGGTTGGTTGTGTCGCCGGGAGTGGCCGGCTTGCTTGCACTGTCTTTGCCCATCGACCACAGGTCAAAGTCGGGGTTCTGAGTGGCAGGATTGGCTGTTCCTGCTGCTTTCACCGCCGTCCGATAGCAATATTGGTTCCCCCACGGATCGGTAATCACCAGCGAAGGCTTTGGATCTCCCGTGGCTTGAGTTACCACCCAACCTTGTTTGGTGCTCAAGGGGTCAAGATCTTGAAGGTAGATTTTAGTCGCCTTTGGGGGGGTGGCATCGGGACGACCGGGGGTTTTGGCATATTCGAAGCCTTCGTAAAAAAGCGCATTGTAGAGCATTGCGGAGGTGTTACTTCCAGCGCCCTTACTTACCGTTGAGATATCATTTGTCGGCGGATATGTTCCCATATCCAGTTTATAATCTTCGAGCGCTTTCGAGAGCAGGGCGATCTGGACTCTCGCTTTTTCCTTGGCTTGGCGCTCGGTGACGAATCCCAAACCACCGACGACGAGGCCGGCGAGGATGACGATGATGGTGATGACCGCCATCAGCTCGATGAGGGTGAAGGCGGGTTTGCCGTTGCGTTGGGTTGTTTTCATTTCCTTGGATTTGAGTGAAGCGAAAGGCAAGTCAGCGGATCACTGATTACCCATCGTGGAAATCATCTTAATCAATGGTAGGAACAATGCAAATACAACAGAGCCGACGATCAAAGCGAGGATGACGATCATGATGGGCTCGAGAATGGAGGTGAGTGCAGTCACGGCATTGTCCACCTCGTCGTCATAGACGTCGGCCACTTTGAGGAGCATCTCCGGGAGTTGGCCGGTTTCCTCGCCCACATCGACCATGGAGATGACCATGTTTGGAAATACGCCGGATGCTTGGAGCGGGGTCACGATGGTTTCTCCTTCCTTGACGGCCTCGTGAACTTTCTCGATGGCCTTGGAGATGACGACGTTCCCGGCGGTGTCGCGAGTGATGTTAAGGGCCTGGAGGATGGGGACACCGGAGGTGACCAGGGTGCCAAGAGTCCGGGAGAAGCGGGACACAGCGCTCTTGCGCTGGATGTCACCCAGCACGGGCATCTTGAGTTTCATATTGTCGATGACGACCCGTCCGCCGGGGGTGCGGCCCCAGAGATTGAAGAGGAAAACCCCGACGATGAAGGCGATGAAAACAAACAAGACGTTAGGCACGAAGGGGATGGACTGCTTGAGGAAAAATTCCGACATGCCGAAGACGATCTTCGAGATCAACGGCAATTCGGAATCCGTGGCGGAGAACATTTCCTTGAACTTGGGAACGATGAAAATCATCAGGAAGACCAGGATGGCGACGGCGATGAACATGACGATCACCGGATAGACCATCGCGGAAACGATCTTGTTCTTCAGCTTCTGTGCCTTTTCCTGATACTCGGCAAGGCGGTTGAGGACGATTTCGAGAACACCGCCGAGTTCACCGGCCTTGACCATGTTGACGTAGAGCTTGTTGAAGATCTTGGGGTGCTGGGCAAGCGACTCGGAGAAGGTGGACCCACCCTGGACGTTTTCTGCGAGGGCAGCGACGGTGGCCTTGAGCACCGGGTTGGGTTCTTGTTTTTCAAGCACGGTCAGGCTGCGGAGGAGCGGCAGACCGGAGTCGATGAGAGTGGCGAGCTGGCGGGTGAAGATCATCAGGCTCTTCGGCTTGATGCGGCCGCCGATCTGGCCCTTGGAGGTGGTTTTCGCTTTGGCGGCGGGTTTGCCCTTGGCTTTGGCAGGAGCACCTTTTTTCCCCTTGGTCTTGCCGTCTTCGGTGATTTGGGTGGGATAGAGTCCCTTGGCCCGAAGCTGCTGGATCGCTTCAGCTTCAGTGGCGGCGGACAGGGCACCGGTGGTCTGTTCACCTTTTGCGTCGAGCGCGGAGTATTGGAAATTAGCCATGGGAGTTGGGTTTGTTTGGAGTTTCTATGAGGATCTGTAAAGAGTGGAAGTCGAAAAACCGGGAAGCTTAGGTGTATTTGAGAACTTCCTCGATGGTGGTGGCTCCTTGGTAAATACTGCGTAATCCGTCTTCGCGGAGAGTGTTCATGCCGAGCTCGACAGCTTTTTGCTTGAGGACCACAGAGGGAGCCCGCGCGGTGATCAGTTCGCGGATCGGGTCGGTCACGTTGAGGAGTTCATACAGGCCGCGGCGACCGCGGTAGCCGGACTGGCCGCAAGCTTCGCAGCCGGAGCCGGTGAAAAACTGCTTGTCTCCCAGCTCGTGGGCGGAGACGCCGAGCTGGTTGAGGATGGCTTCGTTCGGTTCATAGGGAGTCTTGCAATCCTTACAAATGGTGCGGACGAGACGCTGGGCGAGAATTCCTTCGAGCGAGGCGGAGACGAGGAATGGCTCGCAACCCATGTCAACCAGACGGGTGACTGCGCCGGGCGCATCGTTGGTGTGAAGGGTGGACAAAACCAAGTGACCGGTGAGCGCGGCTTGGATGCCGATGGTGGCAGTCTCCTTGTCCCGCATTTCCCCGATCATGATCCGGTCGGGATCTTGCCGGAGGAAAGCACGGAGCACCCGGGGGAAATCGAGGCCGATTGCTTCGTTGATGGGGATCTGGATGATGCCGTCGATGTCGTATTCGACCGGATCCTCGGCAGTGAGGAGCTTGGCATCGATGGTGTTGATACGGCGCAGGGCGGCATAAAGCGTGGTGGTCTTGCCGGCACCGGTCGGGCCGGTAACAATGAAGATACCGTTAGGTTTCTCAATCGTGTCACAGATGTAGTTATAGATGTGGTCGGTGAGGCCGAGGTTTTCGAGCGAGAGATTGACCGACGAGCGGTCAAGCACCCGGAGCACGATGGACTCGCCATGGTGGGTGGGCAGCGAGGAAACGCGCATGTCCACATGCTTGTCGCCGAACTGCTTGACGATGCGCCCGTCCTGAGGGATGCGGCGCTCGGCGATGTTCATGTTCGACATGACCTTGACCCGGGAAATGATCGGACCGGCAAGATGGATCGGCGGCGGGGCCATTTCATAAAGCGCTCCGTCCACCCGGTAGCGGATTTTGAACTCCCGCTCAAAGGGCTCGAAGTGGATGTCGGATGCCTTTTCCTTGATGGCCTGATAGAGCACCAGATCGACGTAGCGGATGATGGGTGCAGAATTGGCTTCCGCCTCGAGGTCTGCCGGATTGAGCGAGTCGCCTCCGATTTCGAGTTGGCTGAGGAGATCTTCCATCGCCTTGCCCTCACCGCCGTAGCATTCGTTGATCTTGGCCTCGACGAGATAATCCGGCGCGACGACGACCGTGATTTCCCGGCCCAGTGCGAACCGCAGATCTTCGGGCGTTTGTGGATTGAGCGGGTCCACGAGTGCTACATAAAGTCCATGCTCGTCAAAGCTGACCGGAAGCGCGCCGTGGAGGCGGGCGGTGCCGGCGGGCACGAGGGCAAGTAAGGCCTCAGGTGGGGTCCAGTTCTTCAAGTCCACCATGCTGGTCCCCAGCTCGGAAGCCACCACTGGCCAGACGTCGTCGTGATGCTGGATGACTTGGAAATCAGCTAGAATTTCCGCGATCTCCTTCCCGCTTTGGCTGACTTCCGCGAGGATGTCTTGGGCGAGGGTATGGTCGATGAGACCGCGGGATTGGAAGAGTTCGATGATCTGTTGATTGTCCATGGGACTGGGAAGCGGAAGGGTTTACGAAGGGGGATGAAAAAGGCGGGTCAGTCGAGGTCGGACATGGTGGTGTGAACCACCTCGCTGCCAGAGGTGAGGCCGGACAATACCTTGCGGATGCCATCTTCACGAAGCGTGCGCATGCCAAGCTCGCGGGCGCGCTGCCGGAGGGCCGTGGTCGTTAGGCCAGTGTTGATCATGCCACGAACTTCGTCGTCGATGGAAAAAATTTCGAAAATCCCCATGCGGCCTTTGTAACCGTTCCCGCGGCATTTATCGCAGCCCACCGGCCCGAAAATCGTCGCATTGGTCATG
Source organism: Luteolibacter sp. (assembly GCA_051648225.1). GTDB lineage: Bacteria > Verrucomicrobiota > Verrucomicrobiia > Verrucomicrobiales > Akkermansiaceae > Luteolibacter. Next base: position 3,444 of record JBOFET010000159.1, on the reverse strand, counting down.
CGGGAAGCATCGAGGGAAAGCGCGCGCATTTCCTTCTCGGTGAGATCGGCCGGTCCTTTGCAGACCGGGCAGAGCTTCCGGACCAGCCGCTGGGCGAGCACGGCGCGGACGGCGGAAGCGATGAGAAAGGGCTTCACCCCGATGTCTGCGAGACGGGCGACGGCGGAAGGCGCATCATTGGTGTGCAGGGTGGAGAAAACCAAGTGACCAGTGAGTGAGGCGTTGATGGCGATGTTCGCCGTCTCCGCATCCCGGATTTCCCCGATCATGATGATGTTCGGTGCCTGCCGGAGCATGGCCCGCAGAGCGGCGGCGAAGGTCATCCCAATGTCCGCTTTGACCATGACCTGGTTGATCCCCGGAAGTTCGTATTCGACCGGATCTTCCACGGTGATGATCTTCTTATCCGGCTTGTTAATGACGTTGAGACAGGCGTAGAGCGTCGTGGTTTTTCCCGAACCCGTGGGGCCGGTGACGAGCAGGATGCCGTCCGGGAGTCCGAGAAACTGCTCGAAGGTCACCTGGTCGTCCGAGAAAAATCCGAGTTCGGGGAGGCCTAGGACGAGCTGAGTCTTATCGAGGATCCGCATGACGACAGACTCGCCGTGGTTGGAAGGAACCGTGGAAACCCGGAGATCGACCTCCTTATCGCCCATTTTCAGCTGAATCCGGCCGTCCTGCGGCATGCGCTTTTCCGCGATCGACATGCTGCCGCTCATCACCTTCAGACGGGCGATGATCGCTGGCAGAAGCTTCTTGGGATGAGTGTCCACGTGGACCAGCTTGCCATCGAGCCGGTAGCGGACGCGGACGGAAGTTTCGAGAGGCTCGATGTGGATGTCGGAAGCCCGCAAGCGGAAAGCCTCGGTCAGAGACTGCATCACCAGCTTGATGATCGGGGCGTCCTCGCCGCCGGGTCCGGCTTCGTCGTCGCCGCCGGTCACCGAGTATCCCTCGGCCACTGTCGTCGTCGCTTCGTTCGAGTGATAGAACTGGCGCAGGTATTCCTGGATGTCCTGCTGGGTCACGCATACCAGGCTCAGCTCGCGTCCGATCGCATGGGGCAGCGTGTCAAGCGCCTCAAAATCGAGAGGATCGGCAATCGCCAGAGTCAGCGTCATCCCGTCATCCAGCACGGGAATCACCCGGAAGCGCTTTGCCACCTCATCCGACACAGCGGCGGTGATCGCGGGATCAAACGTATGGTCGCCAAGCCGAATGAACGGGATGCCTGCGTTACTCGCCAAGGTCTTCGCCACCTCGTCCTCAGTGAGAGCGGTGCGGGAAAGAAGAAACGACACGATCGTGTCACTCCCAGACATCGAGCTTCTTGCCTGCTCGACTTCATCGGCACTCACCATTCCGGCTTCGGTGAGTAATTCTGCGAGATAATCTTCGTTTGAAAACACTGATTTCTGAGTCCTTAGAGGTGGATTTTAAAGGAAGCAAAAAGCCCGTGGACCCTTGCTGCGACTCACGCAGATTGGTCAACCCTCCCCTCCGTTGTCAACCAGCCACATCACTTGAATCGACGATTTCGAACTCATCCCGGAATCCCTGAGCCGATGTAATCACCATGACTATTCACCGGCCGATCAGGATCCTCAAAAACCGCTCCCACCTCAGTTAGGCGGCTGCGTGGCCTCTTCCGGTGCGACCGGCTCGGGCCTCGGCTGGGTGACCATCGGGAAATCATCCGTCCGGAAAGGGGTGACCGGCAGGCCAGCGTCGGAAAATAGATTGCACTCCGGATTATCGGCCCACGCATACCTCACCGCGACCGGGGACGCCACCTTGCTGCTTGTCACTTCGATTTCACCGCCAGCCACGATTTTGCCCTTGGCCGCGTGCCAGACTTGATCCTCCCCGCAGATCGCGAAGCCGAGCGCTTCGTCCACGTCGAAAGGCCGCAGGCTTCCACCGAAATAGTCCAGGGTGATTCTCGCCACGCCGCCGTTGAAGGCGACACTCTTGAACTCCGGACTGCGATGCGGGAAGTCCATTCCGTAGTCCTTGGCGAGCGCCCAGCGGACGAGCCGCGCGGCCACATCCGCCTTGTTCTTCGGGTGAATGTCCTTGCCCTCGCCGATGTCGATGATCACCGCCTGACCGGTGTTAGGGAGCTGCAAGGTCTTCGTCTGCGCCTCACGCAGCTCCGCCCAGTCGCTCTCGCCGGGAGTGGATTTCTCCGGTTTGTGATCGGCAAGCTGCGCCCAGTAGAACGGGAAATCCCCCTGCCCCCATTCCTTCCGCCACTGCTCGACTAGGAACGGGAAAAGGCTGCCATACTCGTAAGCGCGGCTGGCATTGCTTTCTCCCTGATACCAGATCACCCCCTTGATGCCATAGCCCAGAGTCGGGTGGACCGCTCCCGCGAAAATATTCCCAGGGCGCTGATTTCCACTCAGCCATTCCTGCGGCTTGCGAGGCCCCGTTTTGCCGACGGCCCGTGCGGCTTGTTGGGCGATTTTCCAGTCTTCCATGGCCTTTTGGAATTCCGCCCGCCCCTTCTCGGACATCAGTTCCGCTTCCTTTTTCGCCGTCGCCGCCATCAGCCGCGCGAACCGAGGATCGCTTTCCAAAGACTCACGCCGCACCCAGGCCTCCGCCGCAGAGCCACCCCACGAATTGTCGATCAGCCCCACTGGGACCTTGAGAATTTCGTGCAGATAGCGGCCGAAAAACAGCCCGACAGCACTGAACTTCGCCGCCGATTCCGGAGCACACGCCTGCCACTGTCCCTTGAAATCACTCTGGAGTTCCTGCGTGCCGAGTTGCGGCACCTGGATGAGCCGGATGCCGGGGAAATCCGAAGCCGCCGCCTCCAAATCACCGTTCCACGCCTGATTGAGGCGCCACTGCATGTTCGACTGCCCGGAACACATCCACACCTCGCCCACCAGCACCTCCGCCACCTCCCGCGTGGTGGAGCCAACCACCTTCAGCGTCTGCGGTGTCGCATTCGCAGGCAGCGGCGCAAGCTTCACCGCCCATTTCCCGTCAGCTCCCGCCTTCGCCGACACGCTTTGATTGGCGAATGTCACAGTCACTTCCGTGCCGGGCGTGTCCCAGCCCCAGATGGGATTGGCCTGCTTCTGTTGGAGCACCATGCGGTCGCCAATGATTGTGGGAAGCTTCAGCTCAGCATGGGTGATGCCGGCTAGAGCAAGGCTGACGGTGATAAGAAAAGTGGATTTTTTCATGAGTAATGTTCGAACGAGCGGTCGATTACCGCACACAACTCTCGAATCTTCCATCGGAATTACTGGGGATCCACCCTGTCGCAACGGCCCACGACACCCGCACAATCGACATGGACGTCGAAACAATCACCCTTTCCCTTTCAAACAACGACCTCTTACCTCCGCGCAACCCCTCCTCACCCTAAACAACGGCCTCTTCTATCCAAACAATCGCCGCTCACCTTCAAATAGATTGCTGGCA
>JBOFET010000158.1:0-1358 GCA_051648225.1 Luteolibacter sp. | reverse complement strand
CACACAGACTAAGCAGCTTGTCGCTGCGGAGTTGATCGCTGTCCCAGGCGCTGATGAAGGCGTAAATCTCCGTGTAAAGCGCCTCGCAGTGCTTGTTCCACTTGGCCACACCGCGGAGGATGAGGGCGCTTTCACGCAGCCCGGTGAAGTGGATTTCCTCGGCTCCGGCGGCGCGCAGATCACTCAACTCGAAGCGCAGGGTCTCGAAAAACGCCAGCTCGAACCCATTGCCCGCCTCCATCGCCGAGTGGACCAGCGAGACCGTCACCGGCGGAGCCAGCGGCTGGAGCTTCTCTGCGATCCGCTCACAACCGATCGTCATCAGCATCTTCCGAATCCGCTCGAACAAATCCTCCAGTGGCAGCAACTTGAGTGGACACTTGGTTTCCAAATACTTCACCACCCCACATCGGATGTCCGAGACGAACGGGAAATCTTCATGCTCCGCTGCCTTGGCGGCACGCTCTAACGCCACATCCAGCCACGCGGTGTCATAGTCGATCACTTGGAAGCGGCCGATTTGAAGCGCGGGGCGGTTGCCGATGATAGAGATCACAGGATGCTTGAGAGAGGGGAAAAAACCATGGGGGGGGTAGGGGAGGAAGCGCCGGTGCATCCGGAGCCGCTCAGTCTTTGAAAAGCCGCCGCTGGAACGGATCGCGCGCGGCGCGGCGGGAGAGGGATTGGATCTCCGCGATGAACTCGTTCACGTCCTCGAACTGGCGGTAAACCGAAACATAACGGACGTAGGCGACCGGATCGATCTGATGGAGCTTGTCCATCACCTTGCCGCCGATGATCGCGGACGGCACCTCGCTCACGTGGTCCTTGTGCAACTCGGTTAGAATTTCCTCCACTGCGCGGTCGAGGCGGTCCATCGGCACCGGGCGCTTCTCGCAGGCTTTGATCAGCCCGCTCATCAGCTTCTCGCGATTGAGGGCTTCGCGCGCTCCATCCCGCTTCACCACTCGCAGCTCGGTGCGCTCGATCTGTTCGTAGGTCGTGTAGCGATAGCCGCACTTCAAGCACTCCCGCCGCCGCCGAATCGTCGTCCCGTCTTTGGAGGACCGAGAGTCGAGGACTTTGTCTTTGAGAGAACCGCATTGGACGCAACGCATAAGGGGTGACGGGGAGCAACTTTCGGGAGACTAGGCACACATCTGGTAGCGTCAATTCAAAAACTATGATACATTTAGTAGTTCGCCTCCGAATGATCCGGTGATGCCAACAGAAGATTTTGAAATTTCCCCCGTTCGTAGTCCCGCTTTCAAGCGGTCTTTGGCGGAAGGGAAGACCGCTTGAAAGCGGAACTACCTACTTGGAGGCACTCACGCCTTCTTCTTCGCCAGCTGCTCATC
>JBOFET010000157.1:0-14185 GCA_051648225.1 Luteolibacter sp. | reverse complement strand
GCGACCTTGCCTGTCCTGCAGCGCTATTGGGATGACGCCGCAACGGTATTGCGCTTGGTGGGTCGAAGCTGGCTGCTCGATCAAGTAAACGCTTCGAACAAAACGGCGGAGTCATATTAATTTAGCGAATTGGTATGATATGATAGGGACGACGAGACCTTTGACGTCGGCGGTTATTCTCGCGGCGTAGGCGGAGCTGAACTCGACACCTGGGATGGAAGTGAGGAAATCGACCCGGCATTGCGGCAGACCGATCTGAAACATCGTGCGCTCAGTGGTGAAGTGCTCTAACGTCATTCCTTCCACCCAGCCGCCGAATTCGAGCAAAGCTTGGCGAAGGCGGATGGCGTTCTCTGGGGAAGGTTGAATCCAAAGGTCGATGTCCTTCGTGTAGCGTGGCTCCGCATAATAAATGTAAGCATAACCGCCGACAACGAGATAACTCACCTCACAGGCGTTTTAGATGGTAAGTAGATCTTTGAAGTCGGAGTTCATGAGTGGGTTTGCCCTTCATTGTCCATGCCATTTGCACGAGTTCCCAAGCGGCTGCGAAGCGGGCGGCGGGCGGCTGGGATTGCCAGAAGTGGAGATCGAAATCACGGTCGGCTTGATCGAGCGGAACGGACCGCCACATGATCGGTCCACGAGGACCGGATGCCGTTTTGATCCTATCTGTGTCCAAGTTCATGACTGAAATGATGGCAGAGACGACCCAGCATGGCGAGAGACATTCCCGGAGGGTTTGCGAAAAGCGGGTAGGGATCTCTAACTCACCATTTTCAATGCCCTTGCGGCTTTTGCCTCGGCTCCCATTCCTTCCGCGAACGGGAGCGGACGGATAGAACGACTGGAATCCCCGGTGCGGGATGTGCCGCGCGGTATTTGTTGACGATGTAGGACTCGTAGCTGTTTGCCATGAGGCGCTTGTCGTTGACGAAAAGCACGATGGTCGGCACCGGAATGACGCTGTATTTTTCCTCCACGGCGGCGGTGGCGTAGTAGAGCTTGAGGCGTTTGCGGAGCTTGTTGTCGACTGGCGGCGGAGTGGCCTCGAAGGCACCTTGCAGGATGCGGTTGAGTTGGCCGGTGCCGGGGATGTTTTGCGCGCCTTTTTTGATCTTAAGAGCTTCCCGAAGGACGTGATCGACGGAGCCGCCGGTTTTTGCGGAGCAGGCGACGAAGGGGGCGTAGTGGAGGAAAAACAGCTCTTTCCGGACATGGTCGGTGGCTTCCTCTAACCGCGCGGTGCGGTTGGCTCCGGGGTGGAAGAGGTCGAACTTGTTGAGTACGATCAGGCAGGGTTTTTTCTCCTCCATGATGAGCTGGGCGATCTTGCGGTCCATCGAACTGATGCCGGCGGCAAGGTCGATGACGAGCACGCAGAGGTCGGAGCGGCGCACGGCTTTCTCGGTGCGCATGGCTGAGAAGACTTCCACGGAGTTGTCGCGCTTGGCCCGCGGGCGGAGGCCTGCGGTGTCGATGAGAGTGAAATTTTCGCCCTCGAAAGAATAGGGGAGATCGACCGCGTCGCGGGTGGTGCCGGCGATGTCGGAGACGATGGTGCGCTCGTCCTTGAGGATGGCGTTGACGAGCGAGGACTTGCCAGCGTTCGGCCGACCAACGATGGCGAGCTTGATGCCGACGGCTTCGGCGACGACGGCCTCCGCTTCGGTTTCTGAAACGAGTGGAGCGATGACAGCGTCGATTTCATCGCAGAGCACGCCGAAGTTGCGACCGTGCTCGGCGGAGACGAAGACGCTGTTGCCGAGGCCGAGGCGGGTGAAATCCGAGTGGGAGCGCTCGTGTTTGTCGTCGTCCACCTTGTTGATGACCAGCAGGACGGGCGGCTTGGCCTTGCGGAGTTTTTGCGCGAGGGCTTGGTCGGTGGCGGTGAGGCCGGAGTGGGCATCGACGACGAAGAGGATCAAATCCGCCGTTTGCATGGCGATGTCCGCCTCAATGCTGACCTGTTCGTCGAAGCCATCCTCAATTCCGCCGCCGATGCCGCCGGTGTCGATGAGGGTGCAGGGGACCTGGGTGGCCTTAGACGGAGCTGCGATACGATCGCGGGTGACGCCGGGCTGGTCGTGGACGATGGCGATCTTCCTTCCGGCAAGGCGGTTGAAGAGAGCGGACTTCCCGACATTCGGGCGTCCAACGATGGCGACGGTAGGCATGGGGGAGGGATGTAGGGCGGTAGCGAAGCAATGGCAAGGTCGGAGGTTTTTTTCCGAAATGGCGTCTTCAGAGTTCGCTCGCACGGCGGAGTTCGTCGATATCGGCGAGGTCCTGAAGGCGACCGGCGGTCTGCTTGGCGTGGATCAGGTCGGATTTTCCGAGGTAGTGGATGGGGATTCCATCGACGCTTGCGATTTCGGCAGATTTCCAGGCGGAATCAAAGTTGGCAAAGCCGGGCAGCGACGTTAGGAAGTCAATCTGGCAAGGCGAAACACCGACGACGTATTGCAGGCCCTCGTGTGCGAAATCGTCTTGAGTCACTTCCACCAGCGGCAGACCAAATTGATAAAACGCCTTTGCCACCCGAGCCGCGTTTTCCTTCGAAGGCTTGATCCACAGATCGATGTCCTTGGTGTAGCGCGGTTGGGTATAATGGATCACCGCATAGGCACCGACGATGAGATACTCAACGTGCTGTTCGGCGAAAATGCGTAGTAGTTCTTTGAAGTCGGAGTTCATCGGGGTGTTTTCCTTTCATCCCGACCCAGTAGTCGGTAACGAGTTCCCAAGTGGCGGCGAGGCGAGCGGCGCATCCGGCCTCTTGCCATTGACGAATCCGGTAGGCCCGGACCTCGTCAAATGAGGCGAGTTTGGCTTGTGGCCAATGCGAACGGTCGTTGATGGGCTGGCTCACGGACGATGGATAGCGGAACGACGGAGAACCGGCAAAGAAAAACCCCGCCTTTGCAGGCGGGGTTGATTGACCGAGGCGGGGATGGCGGAGCGGACGGGACTCGAACCCGCGACCTCCAACGTGACAGGCTGGCGCTCTAACCAACTGAGCTACCGCTCCATGTCCCGCTCGGGTGGCGGACGCTATGGACCCGATTCCGCCAGCGCAATCTCTTTTTTAACGATTTCCGGGTTTTTTTCCCGTGGGTTTTCGGGTTCAGGAAAGGGCTTCAACCGCCGCTTCCAGCGATGCCAGATCCTCGACAGAATGGACGGTTACCTCCTTGTCGATTTTGGAAACCAGACCCGCGAGCACCTTGCCGGGCCCGAGTTCGAGGAAGGTGCGGTGGCCCATCCCGACCAGGGCCTGGATGGATTCCGTCCAGCGCACCGAGCCGGTGACTTGCCTCTTCAACATGCTGCGAATCTCGGCGGGATCGGAGACGGCACTCGCTCCGAAATTGCAGACGACAGGCAGAGACGGCCGCTGGATGGTGACTTTTTCCAACTCGGCGGCGAGCTGATCCTGAGCGCTTTGCATAAGGCGAGAGTGGTAGGCTCCGGCGACGTTCAGCTTGATCGCCTTGCGGATGCCGAACTCCTTGGCGCGGGAAATGGCCGCATCGATCCCGGCGACGGTGCCGGAAATGACGATTTGCCCCGGGGCGTTCAGATTCGCCACATCCACCTCGGCGGCGGCGGCGAGCGCGTGGACTTGCTCCTCGTCGCCGCCGATGAGCGCCGCCATCGCGCCCTCGGTGGCGAGGCAGGCGGCTTCCATGAATTCTCCGCGGCGGGCGACGAGATGAAGGCCTTCCTCGAAGGAAAAACTCCCCGCCGCCGCGTGGGCGGTGAATTCGCCCAGAGAAAGCCCGGCAGCGGCGACTGGCACCAGATTTGGCAGGCGCTCCCGGATCAGTGCGAGGGCGATCAAGCCGTGGAGATACAAAGCGGGCTGGCAGCGCGAGGTTTTCGTCAATTCTCCCTCAGGCCCGGCGAGCATGATTTCCGAAATGGGAAATCCGAGTGCCCGGTCCGCCTGCGCTGCCATGGTGCGGGCGGTCGCGGAGCTTTCCATCCATTCCCTACCCATGCCCACTTTCTGAGCGCCCTGTCCGGAGAATAATAAAACGATTTGGTGCATGCCCGCCGAGAGTGAGGGAGAACCCACGGGGGAGGAAAGAGGAAATACGATCCAACTTGTGAGCCGGCGGATTCCCGACGAGTCTCCAGACCATCCATGCCTCGTATCGCCGTTTTGACCGCCATCTTCGGGGCATCGCTCCTCACGTCCTGCCAGACGTTCCGATTTTACGGGCAGGCCGTCGGTGGGCAGGTGGAAATCCTGCGGAAAAGCCGACCAACCGCACAGGTCATCACCGATCCGGCGACACCGCCCGTCCTCCGCAGGCAGCTAGAGTCCGTCGAGCGGATCCGCGCTTTTGCCAGCGGGTATCTCTCGCTGCCGGGCGATGAAAGTTACGCCAAATACGCCGATCTCGGCCGCGAACACCTCGTCTGGGTGCTCTACGCCGCACCGGAATTTTCCCTCGAACCCAAACATTGGCACTATCCACTCGTCGGGAAAATGGACTACCGCGGCTACTTCCGCGAGCAGGACACCGTGGCGCTGGCCGCCGAGCTGAAACGCAGCGGCTACGACATTTTCATCGGCGAGGTGGACGCCTACTCCACTCTGGGCTGGTTCCACGATCCCATGCTCAACACCTTCGTCGATTACCCGGACATCGACCTCGCGGAGACGATTTTCCACGAACTCGCCCATCGCAAATACTTCCGCCGGGGCGACACGGTCTTCAACGAGTCCTTCGCCAACGTCGTCGCCGAAGAAGGCGTCAAGCGGTGGTTGAAACACGAAGGCCGTCTCGCCGAGCTGCGGAAATACGAAGTCCGTCTCGTCCGCCGCAGCGAGTTCTTTCGGGAAATCGACCGCTCCCGCCTGGAGCTTGCGGCGCTCTACGCCTCCGACCATCCCGCTCCGGTGATGCGGGAAAAAAAACGTGCCATCCTCACCCGGCTGACCGCCCAATTCCGTGAACTCCGCCGCCGCTGGGGCGGGCGGGGCCTTGAGGGCTGGCTCCGCGAGGACATCAACAACGGCCACATCGTCTCGCTCAAGCTCTACGCCGACCAGATGCCGCCCTTCCGGAAGCTCCTCGCCGACTGCGGGGGAGACCTCGATCTTTTCTACCAGAAAGTGGCCGGCCTCAAGCTGCCATGACTCGCCCGTCAGGAACCAAACCGGATCGCCATGAAATCCTCGGTCTCCTTCACCCGGAAGCCGTCCTTTTCGATTTCCCGCGCGATCTCCGGCATGTGGGCGGCGCCCCATGGCACGATGATGTTTTCCGAAGTGGGAAGCCGCTCGCGAATCACGCCTAGCAGGTGATGGTTGCGCTTCGTGAGGATGTCTTCGAGCAATTGCTTCTCCAGCCCGGGAGCGGCTGGTTTCATCAGAATCGGCAGCGTTTCGGCGGTCACCCCCTTCGAGTGCAGCAGCATGGCGGTCTTGAGCAGATCCACCGTGGCCGGTGAAAAGCTGCTGATGTCCACGTCCGCATGCACCAGCTCGCCCTTGGGTTTGAAGACTTTCGTCTGTTCCACTCCGCCCACGGTCGCCGCCATTATCGAATAGTCCGAGTGGACCTCTGCCAGGTTTTCGCGGTCACTCACTCCCTCTAGCAAAATCACCGAGTCCGCCGGAAATGAAGCTGCCAGAGACTGGTAGAACTCCGCCTCGCCCACGTGCGACATCGGGACCAGCGTGATTTTCCGCCCGTCGTCCCGGACATATTTCCGCACCTGCATTGAGAGGCCGGCCGGGCGCAGCTTGACGAATCCATCGCTGAAATGCTTCACCAAGACCATCGCGGTGAAACCAGCGTAGGCCACCAGCGCGGGCACGATTCCGAAAATGCCAGCCGCCACGACTCCCGCAAGATTTCCCAAACTGAACCTGCGATCCACCAGCGCCCCAGCCGGGACAAGCGGCCAGCGGAATTTCATCCCGCCTTGCAGCCGGACGATGACGGCTATCCCCAACAGAACCTGAGCAAGCGACACTCCCCACAGAATCAGCATCGCCCGTTCGCTGAACCACACCAGAAGCGGCAGCACCCCGATATACACCACCGGGATAAACCCGCATAGCGGCATGAAAACACGCTTCGGAACGCCGGGGGCAAATCCCAGCAACCCGTAAACCAGCACCCCGGTCAGAAGCGTCAGCAAAAACAAAATCCCGCTAAACACCGACAAATCCGTCCGCTGAAGCCCCAGAAGCAACGAGTGGTCCAACAGCGAAATCACCCCACTGCCTGGGAACAAGACCAGGAAACAGCTCAACACCCCGGCCAGCACCGGTGATCCGGAAGCAGCTGCAGCCGCGGATGAGGCGCGGGGCAGGGGAGGCGGATGGCTGGCCGGAATCATGCGCCGCAGTCTGGACGAGGGATTTCCCACCCACCACCTCAAATCCACAGGATTCCACCGGGCGGGTGTGAGAAAACTTCGTGCAATCATGAAAACTTTCGCGGTAGAAAAAGCCCGAACCCACCGTTTGAGAGCCATGCCCCGCGTCACCATCACCGTCCCAGAAAAAAATGCCCAGCCCTACCGTTTCCAACTGGATCGCGACGTGGTCTCGCTGGGGCGTGGGAGCGAAAACGACATCGCCATCGATTCTGGCTCGGTCTCAGTCCATCACGCGGAGATGCACCGCATCGAGGGCGGCTATGAACTGCGAGACGTCGGCTCCACCAACGGCATCAAGCTGGATGGCGTCCGCTACGAAACCATTCCGCTGCGCAGTGGCGCGAGTGTGCACATCGGTGACGTGGCGTTCGATTTCCTGCTCTCAGACGAGGAAAACACTGCCTTGGCCCTCGAAGGTCCACCCAAGCTTCCACCCCTCGCCGCCGAGCCGGAAAGGGAGTTGCCGCCCAAGCCGCAGGCCAAGGCCGCCACTTACGCGGAACCGAAATCCAGCGGCAGCCCGCTTGCCACGGCGGTGATGTTTCTCATCCTCGCGGCGCTGGCATTTTTCACCGGCCTGGCCGTCCGCTATCAGAAGGACACCGGCGGCTCGCTGATCCGCGCGATCCAGGAGCACTCGGCGATGAAATCCACGCCCGCCCCGCTGCCGAGTTCCAAGTAAGCGGCGCAGCGGCGGAGCGCGAAGTTTCTCCCCACTCACGCCTTTTTCGCCAGCAGCGCGTCGAGCACTTGGCCGCCGTCCACGATCTCGATGGGGCGGTTCCCCGGGGACATGAGTTCGGAGTCTGAGTTGATGCCGATCTGGTGATAGACGGTGGTGGCGAGATCCGCGACGGTGACGCCGTCGGTATCCACCTCGCCGCCGAGGGAGTCGGAGGAGCCGTGGACGTAGCCTTGTTTCATGCCTCCGCCGGCGAGCAGGGTGGAAAAAACCCGCGGCCAGTGGTCGCGGCCACCGGTGGCATTGATCTTGGGAGTGCGGCCGAACTCGGTGGTGACCATGACAAGCGTGGAGTCGAGCATGCCGCGGCGGTCGAGGTCGCGGATGAGCGTGGCGATGGCCTTGTCGGTGGATGGCAGTTCCTTTTGGATGCCGGCTTTCAGGTTATCGTGGTGATCCCAGCCGCCAGCAGTGAGGGAAACGAAGCGGACTCCGCCCTCGATGAGGCGGCGGGCGAGCAGCATGCGCTGGCCGGGAGCGGTGCGACCGTATTCGTCTTTGAGGGCGTCCGACTCGGCTTTCAGATCGAAGGCTTCGCGGGCTTTTTGCGAGGAGATGAGTTTGTAGGCGTGTTGATAGAAGGCGTCCATCGAGTCGATGGCATCGCTGTTTTCCAAGGAGCGGAAGTGGTGGTCCACGGTTTCCAACAGCGAGCGGCGGCGGGCGAAGCGGGCGTCGTCCACGCCTTTGGGGAGATTCAGATCACGGACTTGGAAATTCCCCTGAGCCGGATCCGCGCCGAGGGCGAAGGGGCCGAAGGCAGAGGAGAGGTAGCCGGAGTTTGCGTATTCATTCGGGACGGAGGGGACGCAGACGTAAGGCGGGAGGTCGTTGCGCGGCCCGAGTTCGTGGGAGATCACGGAGCCGATGGATGGATACTCAAGCGCAGGGGACGGGCGGTAGCCGGTGAACATGTTATGCGTGCCGCGCTCGTGGGCGGCTTCGCCGTGGGACATCGAGCGGATGAGCGTGACCTTGTCCGCGATCTGCGCGGTTTCCTTCATGAACTCGCCGAACTGGATGCCGGGGAGCTTTGTGTCGATGGCACCGAACGGCCCGCGGTATTCGGCGGGGGCGAAGGGCTTGGGATCGAAGGATTCCTGATGGGCGAGGCCGCCGGGAAGGAAGATGTGAATGATGCCTTGAGCGACGGCTTCGTGCTTGCCGTAAGTTTTGGTGGCGGCGGCAGCTTGGTTGCGGAGGAACTGTGGGAGCGTGAGGCCGATGCCTCCGAGCAGGCCGACGTAAAAGAACTCACGGCGGGACGAGTAGCGTTCGAGGGGATTGCCGGGGCATTTGGGAATCATGGCTGTGGTTGGATTTTTCCTAGCCCCAACTTACGACCCTCACGGGAAGAGCATTTCAAAAATCCGGGTTGTTTCACCTTCGGGGTTGGCTGATCGGATTTTATCATCTAAACCGCTAGGAAATGGAAGGGCAGCCGCAGCAAGAATTCAAACCGGGGAAGCTGATTGGCGACGGAGGGTGCGGGCGCGTTTACCTGACGGATGGCGATGATGGCCTGCCTTCCGTCATCAAGGTTTTTGACACAAACTCAATCTCCGCCCCACTGCTTGCGAAGATGACGGAGCGGCTGGAAGTGGGCGGCTGGCCAAAAGGAGTGATGCCCTTGCTCGCCTCGAATCTCGAGGGCAAGCGCCCGTTCTGGGTCACTCCATTGGTCGCGGGGCTAGAGCGCGGGCTTGATCCCATGCCGCGGACCTTGCAGGCGTGGCTGAGTGATCATCCGGGGACGTATTCATGGAAACTGGTGAGGTCGCTCGCTACGGCGCTTGGCCACATGCACGAACGGCGGGTGGCCCACGGGAACCTCAAGCCCGGAAACGTGTTTTTCGCGGAAGACGGAGAAGTGCTGCTGAGCGACTGGGCCATGGGGAATATGCCGGGAGTCGCGAAGTTTGTCTTCACGGATGCGGTGCTCTATCAGCCTCCGGAGCAGCTGCGGAATCCCGCCGGCTATCTGGAGGAAAAGGGTTATCGCTGGGATGTCTTCGCTTTCGGGGTGCTGGCCTATCGGATTCTAACCGGGTTTTTTCCGAGATGCCACGAGACGTTCAGTTTCGTCGCGCCGGAGCCTTTGGAGACTCGGCGGGAGGGAATCGAGGCAGACTTGGGAAAAGTTGCCAACAATCTTGAAAGCCAACCGCTGGTGACTTGGCCGGATGAATCTCAAAACCCGCTCGAGGCGGGATTTCGCGGTTGGATCGAACGATGCCTCCCTCTCGATCCAACCAAGCGGCCATTCACCATGATGGAGGTGGTGGCAGGCTTCGCAGAATTGGAACGGAACGCGACTCTCGATGCGGCACGTGAGACCTTGATGGACCAGCGGCGGGCGGCGGAGCGCCGGTCATGGCGGTTTATGTTTTGCACCGGCGGAGCGGTGGCGGCGGCCGTGGTGCTCGGAGGTCTCTGGCACCTCACGCGCGATCAGCTCAAGGCGGAGCGCACCAAGCACGTGGACACCGCGCAAGGCCTCGGTGCTGCGGCGGATGCGGCGGAGGCCGCCAAGCAGGAAGCGGAAGTCCGGATGAACGAAGCGCAGCAAGCGCTGGCCTACGAGAGGGAACTCTCGCTCGCACGACTGGAAGCGTCCCGATTGATCGGCGACCACTTGTTCGCATGGGCGATGGAAAAGGGAAATCGTCAGCTTCCGCCGTTAGATGGCCGTGAGCTGCGGCTTAAGCGGCTGGAACGTTATTTCGAGGACTTCCTCGCCCGGACGGCCACCATCGAGACACTCACCGACGAGCGGGCACGAGTCCGGCTGCAGTTGTCGGAAGTCTCTCTGGCTGCAGGTGACGCACCGCTTGCCAGCAAACGTCTCGGGCAGGCGCTCAAGGCGTGGGCGAATCTGCCGATGGATGCCGGCATGAAATTCCGCTTGGCAACGAACACCCTGTTGTTAGCCCTGCTCCAACAGTCCACCGGAGAGGCCGAGGCCGGGTCCTCATTCATCGCCGCCCGCAAGGCACTTGGAGAAGTGGCTGAAAACGAAGTGGACACGGACCGCCTGCACCAGTTGAAGGCGGTGCTGGACTACCATGAGGCGAAACTGCTCGCGGCACGCGGCGAGGACACCAAGGCGCTGGCACAATTGATGCGGGCGACCCAGACCCTCAACTGGATCGCCGATCAGCGACCGGATGCGGCGATTCTGCGTTCCGAGCTGGCTGCCTGTTATCTATCATCCGCGACGATTCTTGAGGGCATGGGAAATCTGGGCGACGCGCGCGAGGTGCGGGCGCTGGCTTCGGTGGAATTCGTAAAACTCCTCGAAAAGAACCCCAAGGACTTTCCATTGCGGCTCGATCTTGCCGGTTGCTACGGGGCAATGGCCGAGTCCGCCGTGCTCTCCGGTGACATCGGCGGGGCGGAGTCGATTTCCAAAGAGGCGATGAAATTGCTGGATCAACTGGTCGTGGAGCAACCGGACAATGCCGAGGCGGTCTCCCGAAAAGCCTCCCAACTCGGCCTGCGCGCCGGCATCCAGCGCGACCGCGGGTCTTCCACCGAGGCGATGGCGGATTACAATGCCGGCATCCGGATGTTAGAGGCGCTCCGGGCCTCCGCCTCCGGGAATGCCATGGTTCCCTACCGGCTGGCGCTGTTGTATTGGCAAAAGGGTCGGATGTTAGGCATGGCCGGTCAGCGCAGCGAAGAGATCAATCTGATCCGCAAGGCCGGTGATCTGCTCAGCCAGTTGGAGACCGACACCTCGACGAACGGGCCGCGACCGGAGCAGTTGCAGAGCACGGGTGCCTACCTGCACGGTGATTTGGGGCATGCGCTTCAGCTCGCGAACCAGAAAGACGAGGCGGTTCGCGCGTTCTCGGACGCGGCGGCACTGTGGGAGGGACTTCTGAAATCCCGGACCCAAAGCGAGGAATTCAGCGAGGGCTTGGAATGGTGCCGCCAGCGCCTCGCCGACCTCCGCTGACTTGCACCTGGGATGCTCAAGGTTGATCGAAGAGCTCAAGTGCGATCTTCCCGTAGGTTTCCCGGTCCAACAGAAACGGATGGGAGTCGGTGCCAAGCCGCCCGTAGTAGAATCCTGGATTCGCCCCGGAGGTGGCCGGAGCGAGGACCAAGTCGCGGGTGACGATCCCGGTGAAATTGTCGTCATCGTCTCTGCCCCGCTCGTAAACTCGGAAGGCGAGCGAGGGAGCCAAGAGGGCTTTGCCCGCCGACTCGTCATCCTCGGCGAGCCAGCGGGCGACCTTGAGGCCCTCCAGAATGCCGAGCATAAAATCCGCCCGGGTGGGATCGATTGATTCGGTGACGTCCTTTTCGTCCTGCGTCGCAGTCCATTCTTCGAGATCGAAATGGTAGCGCAGGCTGAGTGGGGAATCCGGCACGGTGGTGCGGTCGATTTGCATCAGATTGACCCGGTCGAGCGACCAAAGGCGTGCCGGCCGCCATTCGTAGGGCTGGATGGCGATGGCGGCGACGAGCGAGGAGTCAATGCGCATGATGGTGGGGGTGCCGACGCGGTTGACGAAGAAGCCGCCCTTGCCGTCGATGCCGAAGGCGAGCTCGATGCCCTGGTCGTCCTGCCCGAGGAAACGCAGTTTCAAAAACGGTCGGAGCAGTCCCCACGGGGTGAAATCGGTGGCGGCGTCCGTTTCGAAGCCGATGGCGCGGCCTTCGGTGACGGCCTTGAGCAGCGTGAAAAGGCGTTCTTCATTCGCCTCGTCCGACTTGCCGGCGATGGTGGTCATCCACGGGCGCGGCGGGGTGCGGGTGATGAGGATATCGGAGCCGGTGGCGGGCTGGATAAGGATGCCGCGGAGGGACTGGATGTTGAGGTTGGTGAGGGTGGGGTCGCGGAGATCGTTGACGGCAAGTGGCAGATCGGCGAGGGAGACGAGGTTCGGCTCGGGCTTGAGCGGGAGGGAAAAAATCGTGTCTGGTCGATCGCTCACCGTAGCCCGCACTTCGCGGGCGTCCGGCGT
This sequence comes from Luteolibacter sp., assembly GCA_051648225.1. Taxonomy (GTDB): domain Bacteria; phylum Verrucomicrobiota; class Verrucomicrobiia; order Verrucomicrobiales; family Akkermansiaceae; genus Luteolibacter. Next base: position 2,062 of record JBOFET010000157.1, on the reverse strand, counting down.
CTCGGGCGGTTGGATTTCCAGGACTGATTCGGCCTCCGAGCCGAAGGAGGTGAGTGCGATCTGACTAGATTTTGCAAGCGTGCCGTTGGTGGGCAGCGGGGTGGTCGCGCGGTCGAGAAGTTTGAGCGCCTGCAATTCATAAAGTCCCTCTAGCAGGGATTTCATGGCCTTGGGATCGGTGGCGAGGTCGAGAGGCTTGAGCACGCGCCATGGACTTTGGGGTGTTTCCCGGCCCAGCGTGAGTTCGCCTTGTTCCGCCCGGATGCGGATTTTCTGAAGGGCGACGGGATTGAAATAGAAGGGCCGGTGGTCGCGGAGGAATTTCAATCCATCCTTGAAGAGCGGGATGATGTCGCCCGTGGCCGCGTAAATGAAGCGCTTGCGACCATCGTCGCGGGGGTGGATGAAAACGGTCGGCACGGGAGCTTCGATGTCTTTGACGCTGGCCAGCCAGGGAGTCTGGCGACCGAGCTTGTAACTTGCGAGCGGCACGCGGTTTTCACCCTCGAGGCGGATGTTGATGGCGCTCTCGCCGAGCCCGGCCTTCTGGGGGTCGATATCATCGCGCGGGGCGAAATCCTCCACCTTCATGCCGAGCGTGAAGTTGATGATGCTCACGGCGGCACGTGGGTCCATCCGGTCTTGCCACGGCAGGCTGCCTTGCCAGCCGTCCGCCCCGAGTTCGAAGGTGGCGGTGACGCCGTTGCGGGAAACTTGCATGCGTTTCACCTGCGCCTGGGTGAAGCCGGTGTAAACGTTCTGCCCGATCGCTACGGGTGGGGCACCGAGCACGGAATCAAAGTTTCCCTCCACCCACCGCCAGCCTGCCAGCCCGCAGACGAGGATGGCGAGCAGTGCGAGTATGACGGTAAACCCAAGGGAACGCATGGCAGGGTCAGGCACGGCGCGAGGACCAGACACAGGCGCCGATCACGATCAGAAAGGCGGGCAGGAAGAACAGGTTCACCCGGTTGATGAAGGAAACCTGCGCGTCTAGCAGCGGCAGCTTGTAGGTGCCCAGTGAGCGCGGGCCGATGCCGGCAAGTGACTGGCGGTTCATCAGCCAATTCACGGACGAGGCGAGGAAATCGATGTTTTCCGCGCGTTGTTGCTCGGGATTGAGGAAATCGGTGTTGGCCACGACAACCATGCGCGAGGTGTCGGCGGCGAAACGGTCGTCGCTGGCGGCCCCGCGGGTCACGGCGGCGGCGAGGAAAAGCGGCGGTGCGATGTCTTCCTTTTCGTCGAAGCCGGTGTCTTTTTCGCCAAATTTCGTCTCGCCCCAGAATCCCGGCGCTGCCTCGATCAGGCCGACCGGGTTGATCTGGCGGTTCGTGAGATCCTCCGCGCCTTCGCGGACGTCGAGCGACGAGGTGGCTCCTTCGAAGACGGTGGCCTGGCCGGCGAAGTCCCGGGTGAAATCCACTCCATGGGTGAAAAACGCCCGCGCGGTGGTGTCGATGCGCTTGTCGGTGAGGGTGATGACCCGGTCGCGGCGCGGCGTGACACCGTAGCTGCGGAGGAACGTGCGCAGCTTGGCAGGCGTGTCGCCGGGCTTGAGCAGGACGAGCATCGCGGCGCGCGGAGAGTTCCAGTAGTTTTCGAGGACTGCGAGTTCTTCGTCCGTGAAGTCATATTTGGGAGCCACCAGCGCCAAGCCTTCCGTGTCGGCGGGGATTTCCTGGAGGCCGGAAAGGTGGATGCCCTGAAGCTCGACGTTCTGAAATTGCAGCGTGTTTTGCAGTGATTTCAGAGGTGAATTTTCACCCTCCGCGCTCAGTCGGTTCTTGTCCGCGAGATAGAGCATTTTCCGCGTGCGGCCTTCGATCGACTCGACCAGCCGCGCGGTCAGCACGTCCTCGCCCTGGAATCCCGTGATCCGGCGCTGGGTGTCTGCGGTGGTAAAAATCGCCATGTCCTCGGCGACGATGAGTTTCACATTCGGGTTGAGAATGCTATTGCCGTCCTTGTCCTCGGTCGAGACTGGCCCGGTGTCGGTGCGTGCGTCCATCACGATCAGGTCCTTGGTCAGCGGCAGTCCGTAGGCCACGGTGATTTCCTG
>JBOFET010000156.1:0-13339 GCA_051648225.1 Luteolibacter sp. | reverse complement strand
ACAGATCTCTGTCCAAAGCGCAGCAAGAATGAGTTGTTTGCGGCCGCTCTTCCTCACAAGGTCAGTGACCTGCGGATCCTCCCAAGTGTTGATGAAGGTGCGATCGATCGGCTTTTGATCGGGGAAAACGTCCTGAAGTCCTTTGATGAGATAGCCGCCGCGTTCTCCGATCACCGTGGTGAGGATGGTGGGGACATCGAAAACCTTCGCGGCTTTGGCAAGGGCAACGACGTTGTTGATGATCATTGTCGGCTCGTGGCTATGTAAATTTGCAAACTGGTAAGGCTGATGGTCGATCAGCACGAGGATGCTGTCTTCAGGGCGGAGAAGGGCGTTGAGGCCGGTTTTGTTGTGATTCATAATCGTGTTTCTTTTCGAGTTGGATGGTTGTGATTCAAGGAGCGACGGTAAGGAGAGCACTCAGGCAGTGGATGGTGCCGAACTACCCGATTAAGATATGACTCATGCAGAGAATGGACCAATGCTTTGATAGTTGGATCGCTCATCCTTTCAGGTTGGGTGCCACGCATTGGGCATGGAATCTTTTCCGCTGAGGAGCGGCATCACTTGGTCACCGATGAGCCTGATCGACTCCAACAGCCGGTCGTGCGGAAGGCTGGCCGCGCTCATCTGGAAGGTGATGCGCGAGAGGCCACCGAGCTTTGCATCATAGGAGGCGATTTTCTGCACGACGGATTCGGGATCACCCACGAGGAAGGCTCCATGCGGGGCGACTCCAGCCTCAAAGTGCGCCATGGTGGTCGGGGGCCATCCACGTTCCTTACCGATTTCATTGAAGGCACGCAGATATCCCGGTGCAAGGTCCGCAATCGCTTGCTCTCGTGACTTCGCCACGTAGCCGATGGCATGAACGCCCACGGTGAGTTGTTCCGGGGCATGGCCTGCTTGACGACCCGCCTCCCAATAGAGATCCACTAACGAACGGAAGCGGACAGGATCTCCGCCGATGATGGCGATCATCAAGGGAAGTCCAAGAACACCGGTGCGGATGAATGACTCCGGCGTACCGCCGACACCAAGCCAGATGGGAAGAGTGGCTTGAAAAGGGCGTGGATAAATGCCCTGCCCAGTGAGGGCAGAGCGATGCTTCCCGGACCAGTGGACTTCGGGGTTAGCGCGGATCGCGAGTAGCAGATCCAGCTTTTCTGAAAATAGTGAATCATAGTCTTTGAGAGAAAGGCCGAATAATGGATAGGCATCCACAAATGACCCTCTGCCGACGATCATCTCTGCGCGCCCCCCAGAGATCAGATCGAGTGTGGCGAAGTCTTGGAATACACGAACTGGATCATCGGCGCTGAGCACGGTCACGGCGCTGGTTAGGCGGATGCGGCGGGTTCTAGCAGCGGCTGCGGCCAGAATCATGGCTGGAGCTGAGTCGGCGAAGTCCGCCCGATGATGCTCACCGATGCCGAAGATATCGAGACCGGCCCGGTCGGCGCATTCAATTTCTTCTAGCACATTGCCGATGCGTTCTGCGGTGCTGATTGTCTGGCCGGTGTTTGCGTCGAGCGTGTTGATGACGAAGCTGTCGATGCCAATTTGCATTTTTTGATGGGAAGGTGTTTGATTTGAATTCCGCAGCGTGAGGTTCTCCGATCCATCGTGCTGCGTGATCTGAGGGTATTACCGGAGCGGAGAAACCCCTAATACCTCGTCTATTGGCTCGCCCAACCTTCTGGGTTGGGTCCACTGTTGTTCATGGAACTTCGTCACCTCCGCTATTTCGTCGCCGTCGCCTCTCACGGATCGTTCAATCGTGCGGCGGAGAGCTTGCACGTCACCCAGCCGCCGCTCAGCAGACAGGTGAGGGACCTCGAGGAAGAATTGGGCGTGACGCTTCTCGTGCGTGGTTCGAACTCGGTGAAACTCACGGAAGCTGGGGAACTGTTTTATGAAGAAGCTCGCGAAGTGCTCGCTCGCGCGGATGAGGCGGTCCACCGGGTGCGGGGGGAAACGGGGAAAGAGACTTTGCGGGTGGGCTATACCCCCTCGATGACCACTGGCATCATCGCCACCGCGCTGGGAAAATTCCAAGCAGCCTCACCCGGCGTGCGGATCGAGTTGGCTGATCTATCATCGCGTGAGATCAATGAAATGGCCGGCGCGGGACGACTCGACCTCGTGGTCATTCCTGGGGTGGTCGCCACGCAAGGGATTCCAGGGTTTCAATTGACCGAGATCAGTCGCATGCTGCCTGTATTGGTTCTCCCGGTGAGGCACCCGTTGGCGAAGCTGAAGCGCATTCCCATCGCACGACTGCATCAATTACCACTGGTCGGCTTGGCGAGAGATCACTATCCCGAATATGTGACAGCCGTGCGCGGAGTGCTTAAGCCTTTCGGCATCTCTCCACTTTTTGTTTCAATGGTGAATGATCGTTTTTCGACTCTCTTTGTGGAATTGGAAGCCAAGAATGCCGCGACTATTTTCACTGAGGGCATCGTCGATATCCTGCCGAAGACACTGGTCGCAAGGCCATTTGCGGAGAAGTTAGCCAGTATCGCGGTGGTGATCGGACTCCCTGCTCTGCGCCCCAAACCCCATGCCGAAACATTCGCACGCTTACTCATAGAAGAAGCGCGAAGCCGGTAGAACACCATTTAGTAAATGATATCTCGTGCCAAGCTTACCCTCACTTGGCCCCGTAGTAGCCTCCGTAGTATTTGATGGGCGACCAATCAGGAAGTATGTCGGGCAGTGGCGGTGCGAGGGTGCTGTAGTCTTCGGCACCGAACACCACTCGGCCATCCATGACGGTCAAGACAGAGGCAATGGACTTGATCTCATCCTCAGCGACGTTGAAGTAGTCTCGGTCCAATAGAGCAAAGTCCGCCAGATTGCCTGGGGCGATCCTACCCATTTCTGCCTCTGCGTTTGTGAACCATGCCGCACCGCGGGTGAACAGTTTCAACGCCTCCGCGCGGGTGAGGCGATTGTTCTCGGCGAGCACTTCGGATCCGGAAACTGACCTTCCAGACACCATCCAACTGATGGCGACCCATGGATTGAAAGTGGTGGCCCGGAAAGCGTCGGTCGTCATCGCCAAAGGAATCCCGCTATCGACAAGCTGGCGCAGGCGCGGTGTTTGCAACGCTTTTTCACGGCTGTAGGTCTTGATGAAAGCATCGCCATGCAATGCCATTTTAGGGTCAAGGGCAATTCCACCACCAAGCGCTTTGACTCTAAGGATATTCTCCAGACTGATTGTCTCCGCGTGCTCGATGCTCCACTTCAGGCCATCAAGCGGGGTCGTTTCATTCATTTCCTCCATGGCGTCAAGAAAGGGAGTGATGTTTTCGTTATAACTGATGTGCATGCGGAATGGGATCCGCCGCCGGACCAGCTTGGCAATATCCTCCACGACATGTCGTCGGATCCTGTCTGGATCGAGAATGACTGCCGGGCGGTCGAAATTTTCGTGATCATGCACTTCTGTATCTAAAGCTTTAGCACCGCGATAGACATGCCCATGTGCCACAGAAGGATTCAGGTTTTGCCCAGGGCTCATGGGCGAAATTTTAGTGACGGCTAGAATTTCTGCATCCACCATGTTGGAGCTGCTGCCCCACTGCATGTCCACGAAGGACATGCGTAAATTGAAGCAATTGTCACGCATCATTGCTTCCGGGATAGTGTGGGCTTCGGGGTAGCCCCTGCTGCCACAATCAAAGACCGAGGTGACGCCAAAACGGTTCAGGCCGTGGATGGTATAGGCCAACGAACTCAACTGTTCCTCGAAAGAAGGTTGTGGGAACAGTGTCTCCATGGCGACAAATCCAAACGTATCACCTGTGACCACACCCGTGTAGTTTCCCTGGTCGTCCTTCTCAAACTCAATGACCTGAAAGTCGGGAAACCGATCCGTGCCCACGCCGAGGGCGGTGATCGCCAGCTCATTCATCAAGGCGCGATTGTAGGCGTATTGCACAATCAATGGACGGTTGGGCACGGCCGCACGCAGCTCTTCCATGGTGGGGAAGCGATTCTCTTCGAACTGATAGGGAGACCAGCCTCCGATTACCTTGACCCAGTGACCTTCGGGCGTTCGTTCGGCTTGCTCGCTCAACATGATCAACGCCCCCTGCAACGTGGGCACGCCGTCCCAACGCACGTTGTAGTTGTAGTTTGTTTCATTGAGCAGGTGCATATGGGCATCGTTGATGCCAGGGATCAGTCTGCGCCCGCCCGCGTCGATGATCCGGGTGCTGGAGTCTTTTAATCCCAGAATGTCGGCATCACTGCCAACCGAGTAGATTCGGCCCTTCTTGACGGCCAGAGCGGATGCTTCAGGTTGTGCGAGATTGCCAGTGAAAATCGCTGCGTTGAAGACGATCAGGTCAGCACCGGAAGAGAGCTTGGGGTATTGGTTCATGATATCTTGGTGGTGTGATTCGGGGTCATTGATAGGTAAACGGTAGCGTCGGCCTATGCACGGTTCACCACTTTCTTGGGGATCCCGTGCCATTGGACGGCGCACTTCCCTATTACTGCCGGAGCGAAGAGCCGCCCAATACCTTGTTAGTTGGCTTACTCATCCCTTTAGGATGGGCAAAGTGTTGTTCAATCACGCTGCGGAAATTCCACACGTCACCCAGCCACCGCTCAGCAAGCAGGTGACTCAAGTGGCGGATTAAGGGTCCGCGCTCTAATTATCAGACAGGCTCTCGGAATCAGGAATTTGATTCGAAATTCATCTTCACTCGCGTTGATTCGCATCCCGTCGCGGTTGAAAAATCCATCGCTTGAATCGTGTTAGCCAATCCCATTTTGGGGGCGACGAGATTTGATGCCGTCGCCCCCATCACATGACTATTTGGGACGAGTTAGGCGTTTCTACGGCGACGCAGAACAAGGCCCACGACGCCGGTGAGCGCGAGCAATGCCGAGGATGGCTCGGGGATCAGGTTGATGGATGGATCACGGAACTCAAACATGAAGAGAGAGTTGTCTTTACCGGTTTTTCCGACTTCGATGAACATGCTGCTTGTCGAAATGGTGTTGAGGATCACGGCGTTGTTCGGGTTACTGAACGACGAGTCTGAACCCGCTCCATCCACCCACGAGCTGACTCCTCCGGAGGAGGTGTAGGTCAATGCGGAGCCATGCTCCTCGCTTGCGATGTAGGTGTTGGAGACTCGCAGGAATTGGTTGAAGTCGTAGTCGAAGGACGTCATCTCGACAGCAACGGGGAGCGGGATGGTGGTGCCGGGTTGGAACCAGTCCAGCCGGAGCGTCATGCTCGAGATCCCGCCGGAGTTAGCAGCGGCGAAATCGGTGAGAATGGAGAACGTTCCCGCATCCATTAGTCCCTGGCTATTGCTGGTTTGGACGATCATGAGGCCGCTTTGGCCACCGACGGTGTCGAGCGTGCCTTTGATGGCTGTGGGGGTGAGCCGCAAATCGGCAAAGCGGGTGCCGGAGCCGTCCGCGAGGACCATTTGGAAACTTGCTGAGGTTGTTCCAAGCACCACGGGAGTGGTGGAGAAATTGGCGGCAGATCCGCCCACTAGGACGGTTGACAGGCTGCCGACAATTTCGGTTTTTCCGGTTGAACTGACTTGGATCGAGGTGGCGGCAAGTGCCGCGCTCGAAATAGCAATCCAGCAGGTGGCAGCTGCGTTGGCGTGGGATGTAAGAGATGTCATCGTAAGGGTGTGTTTGGTTAGGAGCACGGCCATGCAAGCGCCGCCCAGGGCAATTTTTAAACGATTGCTGCTAACCTTTCCAGATATTTAAGAAGTTCTGATTATACAAATCGCGTAGCTATCGAATTGTAAAATTTTCTTGACTGGGTGACGACCGAGCGAGCCGCCGGTCGCTCCGGTTCTCGGCTGGTTTCCAGGAAGGAGGAGGGCGGGAGCAGTTTCGGCCGTGGTGGTAATTTTCCCCACCAAGCGCTTCTGACACGGCTGAAACACCACTGTCCGCACCTGGGACATCGATGGGAATTTGAACTGCACCGTGCTAAAGCTGCACCAGCCTCACCCGTCCATCATCCCGAGCGCCGTGTCTTGTGGAAAGTTTTTCACCAGACCTGACACGGCTTACGCAAACACCCGGACACGGAAGACGGCGGCGGGGGTGCCGTGGGTGGCGTGGATGCGGAGGGAGAGCTGCCTCGTTTCCACGGGCGTGGGGAAAGTGTGGAGAAAGCGGCAAGAGTGGTTGTCACGGGCTTCCAACAGAACTTTTCCGGCTTCATCGAGCAGATCAAAGTCTTTCACCAGGAACGGCACGGTTTCTTCAGGGTGGGTCATGAGAACGCTTTCCATGGCGTGATCCCAGTCAGGATCGAACTCGATGATGAGGCGGCTGATGCTCACTGGCTGGTCCCAGGTGAGATGAAGCTCGGGCGTGAGGTCTGCGGGATCCGCCACCCAGGCGTTAGGCGCAGTGGTCGGACGGGCGGGGCCGTGGGTGACTTCGCCGGGCGAAAAGTTGGTTAGAGGTGGCTCGATGGTGAGGGCGAGGTTATGGCCGGCAGGGCGGCGTTTGGGGAGCCAGAACTCGAAGGTGTCGATGCCGATGCCTTCCGGCGGAGACTGGAGATTGGAGGTGGCGACTTGTTTGTTGCAGGCGCTGGTGACGGCGATGATGCCGGTAAGGCGCTGGTCGCTGAGGCGGACGCGGATCGCCGGATTTTCGCAGAGCTGGACAAAGTGATAGCCCACGCGGTGGATCGGCTGGGTAAAACGGAGTTGCGGACTGGACTCACCGGCGGGGAGGTCGAGTTCAATGACTTCAAGGGTCTCGTCGGGGGTGAAGTTGGTCGCTTTGTTCGAACGACGGATTTCGACGCGGAACTTGGTGGGGGCGTCTGCGGTGCATGAGAAACCGAAGGTGGGGCATGCGCCGGGGACGAGCGGGAGCAGCATGGCCCAGCCGCTTTCAAGTCTGACCCAATCGTCGTTCGCGGGAATTTCGCTGAGTTTCAACTCGGAGGTGGCCGTAACGGTGGCAGAGGCGGCGAGATCGGTGGGGTCGCTGACGTGGACGTCAGGAAGGAACTGGCCGCTGCGGTCGAGGCGGCGGAGGAGTTCGGCGAGACCATCGCCGGAAGAGAGGGCGCGGGGGCGGCGGTCGAGTTCGTGACAGAGGGCGGCGGCGATTCCCACGGCCTGTCCACCAGCGGCGCAAGTGGCCATGACGCGGGTGGATCCGAAGGCGACGTGGGTGGCGCTGATGATGCGCCCGGCGAGGAAGAGATTGGTGATGTTTTTGCTGTAGTGGCAGCGGTAAGGGATGCCGTAAACGCCCTTGGAATGCCACTGCGTGCAGCCGCTTTTCTCCGAGTAAACGCCATCGGCGGGATGGAGATCCACGGCCCAGCCACCGTGGACGATGGAGTCCTCGAAGGAGGTTTGCCCGACGACGTCTTGTTGCCGGATCATGTAGTCGCCCTCGAAGCGGCGGCTTTCACGCTTGCCGGGGATGGTTCCGACCCATTCGAGCTGCATGGTTTCGGCTTCGGGGAATTTCCCGGAGTTCTTGAAATAGTTCCAGACGCCGTAGATGACTTTCCAAAGCTCCCATTTGATGTCCTCGGTCTGGTGGATGGTGTCGAGGCGGCCGCCGTATTCGAGCCACCAGAAATTGCAGCCCTGCATGTTGGTGTTGAACTGGCGGTAGCGCGGGATTTTCGTGATGTCATCGAGCGCCCAGCTCGGCGGCACGAACTTGACGGGCGTGCCGATATCCTTGCTGTAGAAATACATCGAGTGGCCTAACAGCTGGCCGTAGGCGGCATCCGGCGCGAAGCCTTCGCCGAATTCCTCCTTCGTCTCCGCACCCATGCGGAAGGCGGCACCGGACATGAAGCCGAGGATGCCATCGCCGGATGCGTCGCAGAAAAGGGGTGCCTTGAGCAGGTAGCGGGTAGAGTTCTGGGAGCAAAAGGCATGGACGGCGGAGATGGTGTCCGGGTCGGATTTTTCGACGTCAAAGGCGGCGGTGTTGAGGAGCAGGGTGAGGTTTTTCTCCAGCACGCACTTTTCCAGCAGAATCGTGTCGTAGATCATCGCATTACCATGGCGGTTCCGATAGAGGTTTTCCTCCATGATCTCGTTGATGATGCCGCCTTCGCGCGACCAGCGGTTGTTGTTACCCATGTGGGAAGTCGCGCCGAGCACCCAGAGGCGGACCTCGCTGGAGGCGTTTCCACCCAGCACGGGGCGGTCTTGGACGAGGACGACTTTCAATCCCTCGCGGGCGGCGGAAATGGCGCAGCAGGTGCCGGCGAGACCACCGCCGACGACGACGAGGTCGGCTTCATGCGTGGTGGCTTTCAGTTCGCGGCGGTCGGTGGCGTTTTCGATGATCATGGTGGCGGGAAGAGCTCAGTTAGGGTTTTGCAGTGATGGAACGGGGTGCGCGGTTGATGCCGCCCAGCCAGAGGAAAACAAGTGCGAGCGGATGCAGGAATGCCATGGCGAGGAACCACGGGCTGTATCCCTTGCCAGTGACCACCTCCAGCAGTGGTCCCATGAGTTTCTGGAATCCGATATCCAGGAATCCCGCAGCCTTGGTGGAGGGACCGGAGACCATGGCGGCGACGATCATGTTCATGATAATGCCACCGACAGTGCTGCCCGCTGCGACGACGCTGAAGATGGTGCCGAGCGAGTGCTTGGGAGAAACATCGACGATCAGCGCGCTGATATTGATCAACCAGGAAAGCGCCGCGAACACGGCGATGCCGGTGAAGACCATGGCCAGCGGCAAGCCGCTGACGGTGGCGATAAGCGGCGAGATGGGCATGAGGCAGGCGCAACCGAGCATGACGAGCAGGCGGGCTTTCACCGGAGAAGCACCGCGCTTGATGAGCAGGCCGGAAAACCAGCCACCCGCCAGCGACCCGACGCCTGCGGCGGCGTAAACGACCCAGGTGATGGTGAGCTCGGCCTGAGGAACGCCACGACCAGTGTTCAGATACTTCGCGAACCAGAATTGATAGAAATACCAGACAGGGTCGGTGAGCAGTCTGGCGAAGAGCAGCAACCAGAGAGGTTTGAAGCTGAGGACTTGCCCCCAGGACCAGGCCTTTTCGTTTGCCCCGGCATCGTCCCTGCCGCCGTCCTCGATGAGTTCCAACTCCTCCTGGGAGACGAACCGGCTCTCGCGGGGTTTGCGAAAGAGCAGGACCCACGGGATGATCCAGAGGAATCCGGCGAGACCGGTGATGAGAAACGCCATGCGCCAGCCAGTGCCGTGGCCGAACCATGAATGCACCCACGGCAGCTTCGTGGCATAGTCATACTCGGCGAGTGGAATCACAATGTAAGGCGCGAGGGTGGCACCGATCGTCGCGCCCATGGTGTAGAAACCGATCGCCAGCGCGCGCTCCCGGGAAGGAAACCACTCGGAAACGATCTTGGAAGCCGCAGGCCAGATGCCCGCCTCACCGAGGCCGAGCGAGAAGCGCATGACGCTCATCGACTTCATGCCCTGCGCCCATGCGGTCACGACGTTTGAAAGCGACCACCAGAGCACGAAGACGAGCGTGCTGTTCCGCGTGCCCATCCGGTCAACGAGCTTGCCCGCTACCAGATAGGCGATGGTGTAGGCGATGAGGAAGATATTGACGATGTTCGCGTAGTCGCGGTCATCCAGGCCGAGATCCGCCTGAATGGTCGGAGCGAGAGCCGAGAGTGTCTGCCGATCCACATAGTTGAGAACGGCGGCGAGGAAAACCAACACCACGATCCACCAACGCATTCCTTTGATCTTCATGAATTAAGGGCCGGGGGTGGTTTTCGCTTCATCGAACTGAAGGTAAGCAAGGCTGATGTTCCAAGCGGCCCCGTAGTTCACCCAGCCCTCGGGATGGCGGTAGGCACCTTCCGGATTGAAGGGAAACATTTCGCTGCCGGGCGAAGAAGAGAGTGAACCGCGGCAGAGTTCCAAGCGTGCACAGGTATCGATCTTGTGGTGCTTGGGCCAGCCACGCTCGATTCCAAGGAAGCCCATCTCCGGCTTGGCAGGCGCAGCAGCGAGACGTGGGTTGCGGCCGAAAACGTGATCGATCGCAGCGGTGGAAATCTGAGTGAGGCGGGCTTTTTTCACAGGGTCGTCCAGCACCCAGCCGGCGGCGGTGGCGATGGCTGGAAATGATAAAAGATTTCCAACATCGTTGATTTTGGGAATCGTCCAGTGCTCTTGCGGGTCATAGCGCCGGAAGTCCCACATGTTTTCCGAGCGGCTGATGGCGACATCCGCCCAAGCGTTGATTTTCTCCTTCAGACCTGCGGGAGCCTTGTCGGGGTATTTCTGAAGCAGCCAGACGAGATTGGGGATGGTGCGGTGCTCGCTCATGCGGTGCCCTTTGGTGGTGCGAGGATCATTCCAATCAAGATTCATGACGCACCACTCGGCTTGTCTAACGGCGGCATCAAGATAGATTGCGGCATCTTCACGGCCGTCGCGCTTGGCGACTTCATGCATGAGCAGGTTCGGCACGATCGAGTGACCGGGAGCGTGACGCCCCTTGTAAGGATGAAGGATTCCACCCATAGGATTGCCTTCCTTGATCTCCTCAGGGGTGAGGTAGGTTTTCGTCTCCCACCACGGGCTGATTGCGAGTGATGGTTTCCAGTGAGCGAATACGAAGTCGCGGCACTTTTGATAGAACGAATCCGGCAACCACTGCTTGAGAGTGGGCCATGCCCAGACGACATAGGCCACCTGCTCAACGGTCTGCGCATGGATTTTTGATTTGTCGGGATCTTTGGAAGGGTCCTGGGTTTTTGGGTTCACCAGATAGAAACCCGCGCCCCAATGGATCAGCTTCACGACGTCTGGCGCTTCCGGGGAAGGTGGATCGAGTTTGTAATACGCTGCGACGGATTTCATGAAGCCTTTCCCCCCCGGATCCTTGTCGATGAATTTGAAGTCGGGTGACAGGACCCGTTGTTTTTCCGCCGCCCAGTCGATCTGTTTCGGCATGGTCTCGATGCGCTTGGGATCGGCGAGATAGAAGAGGACCAGTGACGGAATAATGGCGTCGTAGTAGGTGCCATCGCGCCATGGACAACCGCCGTAGGCACTGGGATGGGTGCCGATGGCAGACCGGGAATCAACGAGAAAATCAACCGCCGACTGCCAGAATTGTTCCTGGTAGAGGTTAGGTCCGATCAAAAACGGATCGCTGGTGCCCGTTTTGAGAGAACCACCGCTGATTTCGATCGTGTATTCTCCGGCGGGAGCTTCGATTTCGGAGAAATCCCCGATATTGCCTTGGATGACGGATTTGTAGAACACTTCCTTTCCGCTTGAAGCGCGGACGATAAACGGGCTGCCATCCTCGGAAAGAGGAGCCGTAAAACGCTTGGGCCTGTGAATCTGATAGCCCACCTGATTGAGGGCGACGAGGTGCGCATCGCGCGGGACCGCTAATCCGGTGGCGCTTTGAGGCTCGGGAGATCCGCCGGTTTTCCACTCGGTCTGCCAGCGAATGACTGGATTGTCGTTTTCAACGGTCAGCGGTAGCCAAATGTAGCCGGCGTGGATGGGCTGCTGAGGGTTCCAGATATCGAACATGGCGATCCATTCATCCGGCTTCCACGGTGACGGCATGACGAAGGTGCTTTGTCCGCCGAAGGTTTTTTCCGGACCCAGTTGGTTGTGTGGATTCACGCCAACGCATGGATTTCCGAGAGATTCGTAGGGACCTTCGATCTGATCCGCGACGAACATTCGAGCCGGGTTCGGATTCCAGCCAGTGCTTCCCGATCCCAACAGATAGATTTTTCCCTCGCGCTCGAACACCGCCGGTGCCTCCGTGGCGCGGGTGACTCCATCCATCACCGAATACCCACCCTCCGGTCGCAAGCCGTCTGCGGTCATCCGCCCGCAAACGAGGCGTTTGTCCGGTTTGCGCACGGCGATGTGGTAAGCCGTGCCTTCTTCATCCTGAAAAATCGCAAAGTCGCCGGAGCCATTCGGGCTGCCAGCCCCGGCGAATTTGCCATGGTATTGGAAAGGCCCCAAAGGCTCGTCCGCCGTTGCGACGCCCACATACGCGACGTCGGTGCCCACGGTGTCACCGGCCGCACTGGATGGATAGAGTTTGAAATACATCACAAATTTCCGGGTCGCCGGATTGAACACCACCTTGGGTCGGTCGAGAATTCCGGCTTGAGCGACGTCCGGGTGCTGCCCCTCCGAGGTGACGGAAAGCACGAGTCCGGAGTTGCTCCAGGTCGTGAGATCGCCGCTCACGTAACAGCTAACACCGGCTTCGTTTTTTTCGGACTCGGTCCTGCCCGCGATTTTGTGCGATCCATACCAGTAGTATTTCCCCTGGTGCTCGAGGATGTTGTGACCATGGGCATTGATAGGAACTCCGGCGGTATCGTGCCACGGCAGGCCTGGGCGGATGACCGACTGGTCGGCGGGAGCCACCGCTGTTTTCGCGAAAAACATCGCGAGCATCAGCAGCCAACTCACGATTCGATTCTGCAACATCCGGTCTTGGGTTTTCATCATTGCTTGAACAAATTGATGCCGATCCGCCTCCATGTCAGGAAATTCCAGTTGCATGATTTATACACTTTATTACACATTCCCACCAATTGATTGACGGGAGGTGGAGGAGCGGTGAATCTTCGAGAAACCCATCCACAAATGCTCTATCGCAATTGGTTGAATCTCAAGCTTCACCTGCTCTGGTGCCACAACCGGCATGTGGCCAAGGGAACACAAGTCACCGGGCCGACCTTACGCTTCACCGAGTTTACCAACAGTGCTGCCTGGTTAGTTCGCGAAGGCTGGGCGCAGGTGGATCAAGACGGTAAACGCCACATCGCCCACCCCGGGCAGTGGTTGATTGTGAAGCCCGGGGCCCGGGTGCAGACCTTTTCGCGGGATGCGCGGATGATTTCCGTGGCATTCGAGGCCCGGTGGCCGGACGGATCCCATCTTTATGAGGAGGGGCTTAGCTTGGTGATCGAGGCTTCGAAAGCACCCGCGCTTGAGCAAAAGGTGAGGCCGATTCTCAACGCGGTGATGGAAATCGCTCCGGGCACCTGGGACCTCCGGGACCACCGGGCTGACTTCCGCTGTTATTTGCAGTTAGAGCAGCTGCTTTGCGAATGGCTTTTGGCGCTGTGCGAGGTTCTAGACCAGCATGGGATCCGACATTCCGGACACTCTGGGATCGACGAGCGTGTCCGCATCGCGGTGGATTTGATGCACTCCCGCGACCTCGCGGATCCTCTCGGTCTGGAGGGCTTGGCGGCTGCCGTGCACGTGAGTCCGAACCATCTGATCCGTTTGTTTCGCAAGGAGCTCCAGTCCACGCCGCATCAATTCTGGGATC
>JBOFET010000155.1:0-24147 GCA_051648225.1 Luteolibacter sp. | reverse complement strand
AAGCGGACCCGCACCCAGCGGCTCAAGGATCCACGGGAGGTCGCGCTCGCCTCTCTGACAGAACTCGAGGGCACCCGCGAGGCCATCGCCGCAGAAGCCTTCGCCAATAGAGCCGCGCAGACGGTCCGGCAATACATCGCCGAGCGATTCAGCCTGGTCGCGCCTCGACTAACAACCGAGGAGTTTCTCCAAGCCCTCACCAAGGACACCAGCTCACCACTCAGCGCCGAAAGCGATCACCTGCGCGCGTTCCTGAAATCCTGCGACCTTGCAAAGTTCGCAGGCGCGAATCTCGATTTCAACCAACGCATCGAACTCATCGATACCGCCCGCAATTTCATCCGCTCCACGTCCCGAGCCACCACGCCATGACCGAGAGTTTCCAGTTTCTTCATCCGGAATTCCTGTTCCTCCTCCTACTCCTGCCGGTTCTCGCCATCTGGAAAGGCCGCTGGGGCCGCCCCGTTGCGATCCGCATGCCGTCCACCGACGATGCGATCCATGTAGGCGCGAAAACCCGTTCGAAGGCCGGGCGCTTCATGGCATTTCTCGGACTTCTATCACTCGCGCTTCTGATTATCGCTTTCGCCCGTCCGCGTCATGGCAAGGGCTCTTCGGAGATTGAAGCCAGCGGCATCGACATCATCCTCACACTGGATGTGTCCGGCTCGATGGAAGCACTCGATTTCGAGCTCGAAGGCAAACCGGTCAACCGCCTCGAAGTCGTTAAAAATGTCGTCGCGAAATTCGTCGGCCAGCGCCCTAACGACAAGCTCGGCATGGTCGCCTTCGCCGGCCGGCCCTACCTTGTTAGCCCGCTCACGCTCGACCACGAGTTCCTCGGCAAGCGCCTGGCAGATGTGAAAATGGGCCAGGTCGAGGACGGCACCGCCATCGGTTCCGCGATCGCCTCTTCCGTGGACCACCTTAAGGATTCCACGGCGAAGTCGCGAATCATCATCCTGCTAACCGACGGTGTGAACAACGCCGGTGCCGTGAACCCACTCACCGCCGCAGAAGCTGCGAAAGCACTTGGTATCAAGATTTACACCATCGGCGCCGGCACCCGCGGCGATGCTCCAATGCCGGTGCAAGACGCCTTAGGACGCACTCACTTGCAGACGGTGAAGGTCGAGATCGACGAGGAAATGCTCCAAGAGGTCGCCACCGCGACCGGCGGCCAGTCGTTCCGCGCTACCGATACCGACTCGCTGGAAAAAATTTACGCCTCCATCAACCAGCTCGAAAAGACCACCCGCAAGCTCAAGAAATACCAGCAGTATGACGAGCTCTTCCTATGGTTTCTCGTCCCCGGCCTTTGCCTGCTCTTGCTAGAACTCGTCCTGAGCCAAACCCGCTTCCGCAGACTTCCCTAACCTAATCCATGGACGACTCCTCATTACAATTCGCCCAACCGGTCTGGATCCTCGTCGGCCTCGTGGTATGCGCGGGTATTTTCGGATTGTTCATCCGCTTCGACCGGCGCCGCGAGGCGGATTTGGCGAAGCTGGTGCACCCGCGCTTCCGGCAGCGACTCACCGAAGGATTTTCCCCATGGCTGCGCAACCTCAAGCGCGGGCTTTGGCTGCTTGCCATCCTGCTCGTCTTCACCGCGATCGCCCGCCCGCAAAAAGGCTACGAATGGCGCGAAGTGAAGCGCAAGGGTATCGATATCCTCTTCGCCGTGGACACCTCACGCAGCATGTTGGCGGAGGATCTAACACCGAACCGCTTGGAACGCGCACGGCTCGGCATCATCGATTTTGTGAGCCGCCTGGAAGGCGACCGCGTCGGTTTGATTCCCTTTGCCGGCAGTGCGTTCGCGCTGTGTCCGCTCACCCTCGACTACGAGGCGTTCCGCGAGTCGTTGAACGCGCTCGATACCGATTTGATCCCGCGCCAGGGAACCGACCTTGCCAGCGCCATCAAGGAAGCCGAGCGACTCTTTGATGAAACCGGCAACAACCACCGCGTGCTTGTCCTGCTCACCGATGGCGAGGATTTGCAAGGCGACGTGATCGAAGCCGCCAAAGCTGCGGCGAAAAAAGGCATGGCCATTTACACCGTCGGCGTCGGCAGTCCGGAGGGCGGGACCATTCCCATTCCGCTGGGAAATGGGCGCAAGGACTTCGTCCGGGATGAATCCGGGAAGGTTGTGAAGACCACCTTGGATGAATCCACCTTGAAACAAATCGCCGAGGTCACCAGCGCGCTCTACGTCCCCCTCGGCCGCGGGGCCGAGGGGCTCGACACACTCTATCAGGAGAAGTTACGCCTGGTCCCGAAGACCGAGCAGGACCAACGAATGGAGCGCATCCCGCTGGAGCGCTTCGAGTGGCCGCTTGGCTTGGCGATCTTCTTTGTACTGCTCGAGTTTTTCATCACCGACCGCCGCCGGCCGAAGGGTCCCCGCGCGCTACCCTCCGCTGCGCGGCGACATAAGATCCCACCGCAGACCACAGCTCTGTTAGCACTTGGATTCGGCATCTTGCTTTCGAACGATCTCAGCGCCGCGGAGGCCAGCGTGGACCCACGGAAGATCTACAACGAAGGCACGGAATTCTACACCAAAGGAGATTTTGCGAAAGCCTCCGAATCCCTTCGTTCCTCGCTGCGGACCCAGGATCTCGCACTCCAGCAGCGCTCTTATTATAATCTAGGAAACACCCTCTATCGCACCGGGCAAGGCACCCTTGAAAAAGATCCGGAGGCGACCATCAAGTCGTGGGAGGAATCCATCAAAGCCTATCAGGATGCCCTCTCGCTTAATTCCTCCGATGAGGACGCAAGCTATAACAAGGTGCTTGTGGAGAAGAAACTCGAGGAATTGAAAAAGCAACAGAAGCAGGACGACAAAAAGGACGATCAGGAAAAGAAAGACGACCAGGAGAAGAAGGACGAAGAGGAGAAAAAAGACGAGAAGGACTCCAAGGATCAGAAGGATTCAAAGGACGGTGAGAAGCCGGAAGACGAGGGCAAACCCAAGGACGGAGAAGACCCGAAAGACGGCGAGAAACCCGAGGACGGCAAAGACCCGAAGGAAGGTGACAAACCCGGCGAGGAAAAAGAAGGCAAGGACGGCCAGCAGCCGAAAGACGGGAAGGAATCCAAAGACGGCGAAAAGACCGACGAGGAAAAAGCCGCGCAAGAGGCGAAAGATGCCAAGGAAGGCGACGAGAAATCCGGTGAGAAGCAAGCCGGCGAGATGAGCAACGAGCGCACCCAGAAGCAGGAAATGACACCGGAAGAAGCCAAGCAGTTACTCGAAGCCCTGCGGCAGGACGAGCGCACCGTCATCCAGATCCCACAACCCCAGCGGAACCGCTTCAGCACTCCTGACAACTCAACCAAAGGTAAGACATGGTGAAAATGTTCCATCATCTCGCAAGACTCCTCGCCACCACTGCGGTGCTGGTCTCTGCCGCCACGGCGGCGGAGATCGAGGCAAGGCTCGACCGCGATTCGGTTCCTGCGGGGAACGGCGCGATTCTCGAAATCAAGATTTCCGGCGGCACCGTGGCGAGGCCAGCGATTCCGGCGGTTGAAAATTTCATCGTGCAGCCCCGCGGGCAGCAGAAAAAGATCGAAATGTTCAATGGGGTCACCTCCGAGTCCACCACCTACAGTTATGCCGTCGGTTCCACCGTTCCGGGCGACTATCAGATTCCGGCGATCGAGATTACCCTTGGTGGCAAGAAGCTCACCACCCAGCCGCTCAACCTTAAGGTGCTAGACGCAGGCGCGGCACAACCGCCCGCCGGGATGCCGCCCACACCGTCTGGCCAGCAACCCGCGCCGGATACTGCGGCGGATACCGGTGAGAACCGTTTCGGTTTTCTAACTGTTGAGCTCGCGGACAACGAGCGGAAACACGCGTATGTCGGCGAGATCGCGCCGGTGCGCATCCGCGCCTGGCTGCCGGCGGATTCCCGCGCGAATCTCCGCAGCGGCATTCAACCGGAAGGCAAAGCCTTCACGCTGCACAACCTCAGCGACCGTCCGCAGCAGACGCAGGAAATGAAGGATGGAAAACGCTACCTCGTCGTCACTTGGTTCGGGGGCATCTCCGCGACCAAGGCCGGGAAGTATCCGGCATCGCTTTCGGTAAACGCCACTGTCGCCGTGCGCGACACCTCTGCCCCGAAGCAACCGCGCCGCCGCATGGGTGGGCCATTCGATGATCCGTTTTTCGACAGCGTCTTCGACCAGATGAACACGCCGATGATCCAGAAAGACGTGACGTTGAAATCCGTCGATCAGGAAATCGAGATTCGCCCGCTGCCGACTGAAGGAAAGCCTGCGGGATTCACCGGAGCGGTGGGTGATTTCAAATTCGCCGGATCCCAGATTCCTGGCAAATGGACCACCGGCGAGCCCCAACAGATTCTAGCAAAAATCAGCGGGACCGGGAATTTCGCCTTGATGAAGGCTCCCCAACTCACCCCGGCGGATGCTTGGAAAACCTACTCTGGCAAGGATGAGTTCGCTCCGGGGGATGAAGCTTCATTCTCCGGCAACAAGACCTTCCAGTTCAGCGCGGTGCCCCGCAAGGGCGGGGATCAGGATGTGGCGCTTGAGTTCAGTTACTTCGATCCGGCAGCCGGGACTTATCAAACCATCACCACTCCGACCCAGAAACTTCAGGTCACCGGAGCCGACATGGTGGAGGTGGAGCCAGCCGCCGCCGCTGAAGTGAAGGCACCGGAGCCGAAGAAAAATCCCACACTCGTCGGGCAGCGCACCGACCTGTCGCCGGTTGGCTCTCTCACCCCGCTGGTTTCCCAGCCGATATTCTATCAAATCATTCTGGTGAGTGGCGGCCTTTGTCTGCTAGGTGGAATTCTCGGCCTGCTACGCAAGCGCCGCGACGATCCAAAGCGCAAGGCACTTGCCGCGATGGAAGCCGCCACCCGCGAGGCGCTTGAGGCTGCCGGAAAATGCGCTGCGTCCAAGGATGTCACCGGTTATTTCGCCGCCGCCCGGCTCGCCATCCAGCAGCGGCTTGGCTCGATGTGGAACCAGCCCCCACAAGCGATCACGCTGGCCGAGGTCAGCGCCCGCATTCCTGCTGACTCACCGGTCGTCCGGTTCTTCCGCGAGGCCGACTTACACGAATACAACCGCCAGTCCACCGGCGAGGTCCTGCCGCAGTGGCGCGCCTTGCTGGACGAGGCCATGGCATCCCTCACTCCTGCCGCCCGTTGAAATGAACAAGAACCATTTCCTTTGCCTGTTGTTTTTTCTGCTAGGACCGGTGTCCGGATTCGCCGACGCATTTGATGAAGCGAACCAGCAGTTCAAGTCCGGCGACTTCGCCGGGGCCGCTGCCGCCTATGAAAAACTCCTAACGGCGGAGGGCCCACGCGCCTCGGTTTACTATAACCTTGGTAATAGCTACCAGCAGCTCAAGCAATACGGCCCCGCCATCCTCGCCTACGAACGCGCGCGCCTGATTACGCCGCGCGATCCGGACTTGCTGGCGAATCTGGCGCTTGCCCGCAAGGCCGCCACCGCCTTTGAGGAAACCGGGCTGCATCCATGGCTCGATGTCGTCATCCACCGGCTGAGTCGGAATGAATGGTCATGGCTGATCGCTGGATCCGCACTGTTTCTCGGCATCCTTGCTGCGGTTGCTGGCATCGCGAAATTACCCCGCCGCGGGGTTTTCATTTCCACCGCAGTGGCCGGGCTGATCATCGTTGCGGCAAGCACCGCGCTCTATCTGCGCCGGGGTGAGAACGTCCGTGGCATCGTGCTGTCCGAAGGCGCGACGGTCCGTCTATCACCTTTTGAAAAGGCGGAATCTCTCGGCACGCACGGACCTGGTCGCATCGTCCGGCTGGGTGCCAAGAGCGGGGATTTCCAATACATCGAAGTCCCCAGCGCGAGTCTTAAAGGCTGGCTGGCGAGCAAGGATGTGGCGGCGATTCACCCGTGAATCGAGGTGCACTCCGGACACGTCTCTACCCAGTGACCCGGCGATACTTCTTCGAACCTCGGCCGCTCGCGGGTGACGGCGCCGGTGCGACCCATGCGCTGGCAGAAGCGGCAGCCGTGCGAGTAGTCAGCGAGCGAGGCAACCATGCCCGGAATCGTGTTGAGAACTGATTTCGGCGGCGTGTCGAGCGTCGGGATGGAGCGTAGCAGGCCTTGGGTGTAAGCGTGCAATGGATTGGCGAAGAGCTGCTCGGCGGGGGCCTTCTCGACAACACGACCGGCGTACATCACGACGACTTCATCGCAGTTCTCCGCGATCACGCCGAGGTCGTGGGTGATGAGGATGGTGGACATGCTGCGCTCCGACTGAAAGCGTTCCAGCAAATCGAGGATCTGCGCCTGCACGGTGACGTCGAGCGCGGTGGTCGGCTCGTCGGCGATGAGCAGGGACGGCTTGCAGGCGAGGGCCATGGCGATGACCACGCGCTGGCGCATGCCGCCTGATAGATGGTGCGGGTAATCCATCATGCGCTTTTCCGGAGCGGGGATGCGGACCTCGCGGAGCATTTCGACGGAGGCATCCCAAGCTTCCTTTTTCGAGAAACGGGTGTGGAGGCGGAACACTTCGCAAAGTTGGCGGCCGATGCGATGGACCGGGTTAAGCGCGGTCATCGGTTCTTGGAAAATCACGCCGATTTCGCCGCCGCGGATTTTGCGCATCGTGCGCTCCGGGGCATGGATCAGGTCGTGATGTTGGAAATGGATGCCACCTCCCAGGACTTTGCCGGACGGTTGCGGAAGCAGGCCGACGATGGACATGGCAGTGACGCTTTTTCCACAGCCGGACTCGCCGACGATGCCGACGGTTTTGCCTTCGGGGACATTGAACGAGACCTGATCGACAGCGCGCAGGAGTCCGCGCTCGGTTTCGAACGAGACGATGAGCTTGTCGACTTCCAGGATGTTTTGCACGGCTTCGGTCATTCGCTGATGGCGGGGGGCTCGAGGCTTGGAATCTCCGGCGGAGTTTCCCGATAGATGTCGATGACGCGGTTGACCTCCGGGAAGGTTTTACCGCTGCGGCGGGCTTCCATGGTTTCCTCCAACACGTCTTGGTCGATCCAGTAGGCGAAGCCTTCGTGCGGCTCGTAAACCATCGCGGGACTGAAGCGGGTGAGCTCGGAGTCCGGCCATTTGACCCAGCGCCAATAGCCGACGCGTTGAAATTCGGAAACGTATCCGGGGACGAAGATCGCCTCGTCGTGCATGATGTGCTGGAGCTTCCATGAGGCGTCGCGGAGCTCCTCTTCGGTGCGCGCGTTGCGGGCCTTATCAGTGAGGATGTCGGTGTCGGGGCGGCTCCAGAGGAAGAAATTGTTAGTCTGCGGCTTGGGATTTCCCTTGTCGTCGAAGGCGGTTGAGGAGTGAAGCATTTGATAGAAGTCCGGTGTCGGCGGATTGGTGCTCCAGGCGGAGAACTGCATTTCGTGCTGTTTCTGCATGATCTTCTTGTAGCTGACCGTGCCTTCCAGACCATCGAGCCGGAGTTCGAATCCGCAGGCTTTGGCCTCTTCGCGGAGGACGGCGAAGATGCGATCAGTGAGCGTCATGGACTGGTAGGTGACGGATACGGAGAGTCGGGTGCCGTCCGGTTTGGCGAGGATGCCGTCCGCGCCTTCTTCGGTGAAGCCGGCCTCGCGGAAGGCAGCCCTGGCTAGCTCGATGGAGTAGGGGCGCGCTCGGATCAAGGGATCGCTGAAGATTCCGAAGCCTTCGTTGAAGGCATTTAAGCGGGAATAGTCTCCGCGGAAGAGGACATCAATGACCTTCTGCCAGTGAATCGCGTGCTGGATGCCGATGCGGACATTGCGGTCGTGAAGAGGTGGGCGGGTGACATTCAGATAGAGGCCGCGCGGCACTTTCGGATAGCGGTTGTAGAAGGTGGCGCGGTCGATATAGCCGTCATAGACGGGCGGGATTTCAGATTTTTCATACCAGTATTGCGGTTGGGTGAGGATGAACGTTTCAAGTTCTCCGGAGCGGAAAAGCTCGAAGGCCTTCGATTCGTCGCGGACGAGCACCGTAACCAATTTGTCGACGTTGAAGCGATAGCGGTAGTACTTCCTATCCTTGGCCCACCAGTTTTTGACACGGCTCTGAGTGATGGAGACACCTTTCACGAGACCTTCAGGGCGGACCTCGTAAGCACCGGTGGTGGGAGGGAATAGCCATTGATAGCGCTCGGCGAAGTCGGGACCATAGTTGGCGTAGAATCCGGGGTGGGCCGGCGGAATCGTTCCTGCGGCAGCTGCCGCGTAAATCTGCGCTTCAGGTAGGGTGATGGCGAGCATGTCATCGCCGTAAGTGGCCATGCGGGCGTAGGTCTCGCGGAAGAACTGTTTGGTATAGGGGTTCACGACGTTGTCGGAAACGCGGACATAGAGGCCTACAAGGAAATCACGGGACTTCACCGGGAGGCCGTCGGAGTAGGTCGCCTCGGGATCGATCTTCATGAAGACGGTGCGGCCGTCGGCGGTGACGGCCCACTCGCTGGCGACGCCCGGGATTTCCTTCATCGTGGCGGGATGGAGGACGACGAGTGGGAGCTCGATGTTGTCATAAAGGTCGCCGCGGAAGCCGTTGTTCGCGTTCGGTCCGAACGGGCGGATGGTGGGGGGAAACTCCAGGTGGAGGAAGTGCCTGCGCAGGACACCGCCTTTTTTCGCAGCGGGATCGCCGATTTCCGGTTGGTCCATGCCGTTCTGCCAGACAAGGTCGGTGGGAATCTCCTCGGGGGTTTTGAATTGGATGTAATCGCCGAGTGACAAGCGGAACTGCCATTTCTCGAGCTCGCGTTGGAGGGACGCCGCTTGGATTTCCAATGTCGCCTTGGCATCGCCTTCCGCACTGGCCAAGGCTGCGTTGTTCTTCTCGATCGCCTCGCGAGCTTCCTTTTCCTGATCAATCAACCACGTCTGGATGTAACGATTGTAAACAGGAACAAACTCGTCGAAGCCGAGACTGCGCTTCACTTCAGCCGTCTCGCGTCGACAGCCGGTAAGCAGGCCGACGCAAGCGGTGAGGATCACGAACTGTAAAAAGCGGCGAATCATCGGTAATAGGTGAATTTCTTGGGATCCAAGGCCTCACGGACCGCTTCACCGACGAAGGTGATGAGGACCAGCAGCCCGACCAGACAAACGAAGGTGGAGGTGACGAGCCACGGAGCGGATAGATTCGCGAGGCCATCGTTGAGCAGACGACCCCAGGACGAGTATTCCGGCGGCAGGCCGAAGCCGAGGTAGTCGAGCGCCGTGAGCGAAAAAATAAGTCCCGACAATGAGAACGGAACAAGAGTGACAATGATGGCGACGGTGTTTGGCAGCAGGTGCTTGAAGACAATCCGCGGCGTGCCTGCTCCGAGAACCCTGGCGGCGGCGATGTAGTCACGCGCTTTGTCACGATAAGCAGCGGTCCGCATCAGCGCGGCGATACCCATCCAACCGAAGACGATCAGGATGGCGAGGATGATACCAAGTCCCTTGTATTTCTCGGGCACCATGCTGGATAGGATGATGATGACGAAGAGGAATGGGATGTTGGAAAAAATTTCTATCAGGCGGTCGACGACGATATCGAACCAGCCGCCGAAGTAGCCCATGAGCATGCCGACCGTGATGCCGATCAGAAAGACCAGCGGCAGGAAGATCAGTGCGGCCTTGAGATTCACTTGCAGGCCACCGTAGAGGTAGGCGACGAGATCGTAGCCTTGAGATGTGGTGCCAAGCCAGTTGCCGGTCTCGGGAAGCGGCGGTGCCGGGTGGTAATTCACAGCGCGGATGTCGCTGGATTCTTTGGCGAGGAAGTCTTCTTTTTCACCGGGGCCTGTGTATTTCTCAGAGATGAGTTCGCCCTCGCGGTATTCCGCGCTGTAAACGGGCATGCCGGAATCATCCCAACCATCCACCGGACCGTTCTTGAGACCGCGCCGTAGTGTGTAGCGCAAGTGCATGCGGGCGTCGTCAACGCTGTAGTATTTGGCGGCGAGACCGAAGTAAGGATCCTTGTCGCTGCCTTCGTGATAAGTTGCGCCGCGCAGCTCCATCGCACGCGAGCGGGGGGCGAGAGTATCGCCAGTAGGATCGTACGGGACGAGCGGAAGGATCACGCGGCCTTTGCCAGCGGCTTTGAAATCGCGTTTCAGATCCCGGTAGTTTGCGGGAGCTTCGGTGAGCGGGCCATCGATCCCGAAGTCTTTGTTCTTCAAATCGACGGGGAGAAATGCCGGGAAGCGCCACTTCCCATCTTGTTCGACAGCGAGGGCGCGTTTCCCAACGACGACTTGATCGAGTGCGGCAAGTCCGCACAGTCCTAGCAGAATGAGCAGTGAATAGTAGCCGCGCTTGATTTCGCAAAAGCGCCGGACGCGCCGGAGGGTCACCGGATTCGGCGGTCGGCTGGTGAATGTGCCCACAATCATCGCCAGCCCTGCTAGAATCAACAGGCCGGAGGAAAACCAGCCGAACCACGGGAACGTTCCGGATTGCAGCCATGGCACCTGCTTGCTCGTTTCGAAAAACCACCGCGCTGTGGGCAAGGCAATACCCTTGAGCTCGCCGACGATCGCAAGGACGCCCAAGAGTGATAGAAATGCTCCGGTGATCCGCCTCATTTTATTCGAATTTGATGCGTGGATCGACCAAGGCGACGGCAAGATCAGAGATGACATTGCCAACGAGAGTGAGCAGGGCCGCGATCGTGAGTGTGCCCATGATCACTGGCACGTCGCGTTCGACGACTGATTGAAACTGCAACAGGCCAAAGCCTTGGATATCGAACACACGCTCGATCAACATCGACCCGCCCACAAAAATGGTGATCAAGCCACCGAGGCTCGTGGCCACCGGAATCATCGAGTTCCGGAAAGCATGCCCGAATACCGCGCCGCGGAAGCTGGTGCCCTTGGCGACGGCGGTGCGCACGTAGTCGGCGGCGAGGTTGTCCATCAGATTATTCTTCACCAGCATGGTGAGCATCGCGAAGCCGCCGACGATATAACAGGTGAGCGGCAGCACCGTGTGGTGGGCGAGGTCCTTGATCTGGTCCCAGCGATTCATTTCGCCGAAGTCCGCGCTGGTCAGGCCGAAGAGCGGGAAGAGATTCGCCCGCGCTCCGAGGTGGACGAGTAGGATGGCGCCCAGCGCAAATCCGGGAATCGAGTAGCCGAGGAAAATGAACACCGAACTGGCGGAATCGATGAAAGTCCGGTGTTTCAGCGCTTTCAAAATCCCCAGTGGCAGACAAACGGCGTAAGTGATGAGCGCAGTGAGCAGCCCGAAATACACGGCGATGGGCATGCGGCTGGCGATCATGTCCACGACGGGATCGCCGTAAACCATCGACCGGCCGAGATTGCCCTGGAGCATGCCGGAGAAGCTGGATTTGAAAACGACAACCCGGTCGCGGTAGGCGGGCTTCTCGGTGGTGCCAGAATTCCGGCGGAGGTAGCGCTCTTGGCGGTCCGCTTCGGTCTCGTAGCGGATTCTCCAGTTTTCATCCGCGACGGGCTTGCCGGTTTCGGAAAATACTGCGGATACGACTTTGCCATTCTCACGCTGGACGTGGACGAGTCGGCCATCGCCTTTCAAGACGAGCAGGGCGGTGGTTTTTCCGTCAATCGAGCCGCCGATCGTTTCGTCTGACTGGATGTCGAACTCGCCCTTTGAAATCTGGATTTCCCGGGGAAAAATCCCGAGCCATTGGCCATAAGCCGTGAGCGTGTTTTTATCGAGACCGTAGTCTTCCTCGAGTTCCTCCAGTTGTTCGTCGCTGAGCCCACCCTTGGAGCTGGCGGATGCGCCCTTGCCCTTTCCGCCTTCCGCCGCTTGCTGGAGCATCCGGTCGATCGGGCCGCCGGGGACGAACCGGGTGATCGTGAAAACCAGCAGCGTGATCCCGATCAAAGTCGGTGGAATCAGCAACAGGCGGCGGAGAAAGTAACTTTTCACAGGATTGTCGCCCGAGTATTTAAACGCAGGGAAGGAGGTTGCAAGTCCCGACCGGGCGCGAGGTGGAGTGGATTTCCCAAAAATTGGCCTGCATTGCGCGTGGAGTCCGTCATCCTCCGCCCCGTGATGCTCCGCTGCTTGCTGTTGATCTCAGCCCCTGTCTTTTTGCTGCTCGCCTCCTGCCAGAAGGAGACCCAGGTCGAAAAGGCCAACCGGGAGGGCATTCTGCTGGTCGGAAATTCCGCGGAGCCCAAGGCGCTGGACCACCAGCTGGTGACCGGGGTGATCGAGAGCAAGATCATCACCTCGCTGTTCGAGGGCCTGGTGGCGGATCATCCGTCACAGGACGACGCTGCTCCGCCCGGTGCTGCAGCTTCCTGGACGCACAACAAAGAGATGACCGAGTGGACCTTCAACCTCCAGCCAGAAGGCAAATGGTCCGACGGTGCACCGGTGACCGCTCATGATTTTGTCTTTGCCTACCACCGGCTGCTGCACCCCGATTTCGCCGGTCCTTACGCGGAGATGCTCTATTTTCTCGTGAATGCGGAGGACTACAACAAAGGAAAAATCACCGATTTCTCTCAAGTAGGCGTCACTGCGGTGGACGACTTCACCCTGCGGGTGCAGCTCCGCGAGCCGGTTCCTTACCTGCCGTCACTCACCCGCCACTACACGTGGTTCCCGGTGCCGCGGCATGTGGTGCTGCAGCATGGAAAAATGACCGCCCGTTTCACGAAGTGGAGCACGCTGGACCACTTGGTTGGCAATGGTCCCTTTAAGATCACCCAGTGGCGGTTTCACGACTTCATCGAGGTGCGGCGGAATCCACATTTCTGGAATGCGGCTGAGGTCGGGCTCAACGGCATCCGATTCTATCCGATCGAAAACTATTACTCGGAAACCCGTGCATTTCTCGCCGGCCAACTTCACACGACCTATCAGCTCCCGCCCGACTTGCTCCGGGCCATGAAGAGAAACGAACCGGAATACCTCCGCCAAGATCCGTACGTCGGCACGATTTTCATCCGCCTGAACACCACTCGCCCCGCGCTAACAGATCCACGCGTGCGACAAGCGCTCTCGCTCGCACTGGATCGGCATCAAATCAGCGAACACATCCTCGAGGGGTTTTTCCCCACCGTCTCGCTCACTCCGAAAATGGGAGCCTACGTGCCCGAGCCGAAGCTTTCCTTCGATCCTGAAAAAGCCCGCAAACTCCTTGCCGAGGCCGGTTTCCCGGATGGCGAGGGCTTCCCGGTTTTTTCCCTTCTCATCGCCCGCCCCTCGGCCCGCGCGGTGGCCGAGGCCATGCAAGCGATGTGGAATAAGCACCTCAACATCCGCATCAACATCCAGAACAAGGACTGGGGTTCCTACGTCACCGCCCAGCAATCCCTGAACTTCGACATGGCCTACGCCGGTTGGATCGGTGATTACCTGGACCCCACCACCTTCCTCAACATGTGGACCACCGGAAATGGAAATAACAACACCGGCTGGAGCAACCCACGCTTCGAGGAGCTGCTGCGCGAAGCCGCTTTGAAATCCGACCCCGCCGAGCGCTTCGCCCTTTTCCGCGAGGCGGAAGCCATGCTCATGGATTCACAACCGATCCTGCCCATCGTCCACTACACACGCAACTACCTCCTGCGGCCCGAGGTGAAAGGCTGGCATCCACTGCTGCTAGACAACCACGCGTGGGGCGCCATCCATCTCGAACACTGAAATTTCTAACTCCTCCATGTTCGTCAATCTCGCCCAACGCTTTTTCCAGGGGATCCTCGTGCTCTTCGTGCTCTTCACGGTCACGTTTTTCCTGATCAAGGCCTTGCCAGGTGGTCCATTCAAGTCGGCGGAAAAAGCCATCCCAAAGCACATCCGTGAGAAAATCGAAGCCTACTACGGCCTCGATCAACCGGTGCAGGTCCAGTATTTCCGCCAGCTTAAAAACCTCAGCCAAGGCGATCCCGGCCTCAGCCTGCGGCTCGAAGGGCGCGAGGTGACCGAGATCATTTCCCAAGCATTTCCGGTGTCGGTTAGACTGGGTCTCGCCGCCATGGCCATCGCGATTTGCATCGGCATCCCGCTCGGCGTCCTTGCAGCTTGGAAAAAGAATACGCTTCTGGATTACTCCGCCATGGCCGTGGCGATGATCGGCATCTGCATCCCCGCCTTCGTGATCGGGCCTTTGTTAGCGGATCAGTTCGGCCGCCGCATGAACCTCTTGCCGGCGCTGGGTTGGAATCCCACCGAGCCCGCCTCATGGATCCTGCCCGCCGTGACGCTCGGGCTGGCGACCGCCGCCTACCTCTCCCGCCTCACCCGTGCAGGCATGTTAGAAATTCTCAACCAGGACTACATCCGCACCGCCAAGGCCAAGGGCGTGGGCAGTTTCCGGATGCTCGTCCGCCACAGCCTGCGCGGCGGCATCATCCCGGCTGTCGCTTTCATCGGCCCCGCTTTCGCGGCGATCATCTCCGGGTCCGTCGTCATCGAGAGCATCTTCGCCATGCCCGGCCTCGGCTTGCATTTCATCAAGGCCATCGAAGTCGGCGATGCTCCCGTCATCCTCGGCATCGTCATGCTTTACGGCACGCTCATCATCATCGCCAACTTCCTCACCGACCTCCTCGGCCTCTGGCTTAATCCAAGGCTCCGCGCTAACAACTGACTCTGTTTTCATGTCCGAAGTCACCCTCGATCCCGGCAGCTCCCTCTGGCGAGACGCCGCTCACCGGCTCGCCCGCAACCGCGCGGCGATGGTCAGCGTGGTCGCGTTGTTCCTCATCATCGCCGTCTGCCTCATCCTGCCGGCCATCCCCGGCCTGATCCAGAACCCGGATCTCCAGAACCTCCCCAACAAAAACCTCGGCCCATCCGCCGCCCATTGGTTCGGCACCGATCACCTCGGCCGTGACATCCTCTCACGGGTTCTATCCGGCGGGCGGATTTCCATCGCCGTCGGCCTTATCACCACGCTCGTCTCCGTCACCATCGGTGTCTGTTGGGGCGCGCTATCCGGATACGCAGGGGGAAAAACCGACGCGGTCATGATGCGCATCGTCGATATCCTCTATGCCCTGCCGTTCCTCATCGTCGTCATCCTCCTGGGAAAAACCCTCGAACCGCTCACCACCCAGCTCACCAACCTCGTCGTCGGCTGGATCAATCCGGCCGACAGCGACAGTGCAGCCATCAACAAAACCACCGCCTGGGTCGAGCCCATCACCACGCTGGTGCCCTTGTTCATCGCCATCGGCACGCTTTCTTGGCTCACGGTTTCCCGCATCGTCCGCGCGCAGGTCCAGAGCGTCGCCAAACAGGATTTCGTCGAAGCCGCCCGTTCGCTCGGGCTGGGTCATTTCCGCATCCTGTTCCGGCACATCCTGCCCAACACCCTTGGGCCTATCATCGTTTACACCACTCTAACGATTCCCGGCGTCATGCTGCTGGAAGCCACGCTCTCCTTCCTCGGCCTCGGCGTAAAACCGCCCTACAGCTCCTGGGGCATCCTCATCGACGAAGGAGCCAACCGCATGCTTTCCAACCCCTGGCTGCTCTTTTTCCCCACCCTCTTCTTCGCCACCACCCTGTTCTCCCTGAACTTCCTTGGGGATGGACTTCGCGACGCGCTGGATCCGAAGTCGGCGAAAGATTGAGTTCCCGGGACCACGAGCTTCCAGCTTGCTCTTGAGAAAGGGCGGTCGAAGAGGAGCGGCAAAGCCTCGTGACCTTTGGCGATTCTTTCGCAGGCGAGCCCGGAGGCTCGCGGTCCGGCAGTTTCCTCACCAGCTCACGGCGACTTCCGCGATACGGCCGCTTTTGTCGTCGTATTTGAGCAGGCCGTGTTCCATGGCGTATTCGTGCACGCACTTGGTGACCTTCACGTCGAAGGCGCAGTATTCGGCGATTTTGCGGAGCGGTTCGAAATCACCGGATTTCTTGTGTTCCTGCCACCAGCGCAGCGCGTCGAGCCCGTCGGCGGTCTTGCCGGTGCCGAGGGTGGCGGAGGCCACGGAATCCAGCTTGAGGCGGAAGCCGACGATTTTTTCGAGCTCGAGCATCATGTCGAGGTTGATCGTTTGCTCGATGAGTGTGTGGAAAACGTAGGGCTGCAGTACCGGGTAATCGAACTGCATGTGGTTCCAGCCGACGACGAGATCCGCGCGGACGAGCTCTTCGCCGAGCTTCTCCATCTCATTCTCCGCGTAAATCTCGTAAGTCCCGCGAGCAGTGCTGTAAGTCACCGCCACGGAGACCTGCATCTTGTCCTTGTGCGCGAATCCCCCGACGTCGCCGAAGCTGCGCTGCGTTGCCAAATCGAAATAGACGATGTTTTTCCCGGCCACGGGATTTTTGTAGCGGGCGGGGCGGGTGGCCAGCAAGCGCGATGGGGAATTTCCGATGGCAAGTTTTGAAATCGTGATTATCGAATGCGCGTTTCCGATGATTCCTTCTCGCCAAGCCGAGTTGGGAAATCTCATCTTTCAGCGCCCCTACCCCTCTCTCGATCACTGACCCAAAAATTCAAATGAGCACCGAATCCACAGAAGCCCCCGCAGGAAAATGCCCCTTCAACCACACCGCACCCAAGGGCACCACCAACCAAGATTGGTGGCCGAACCGCTTGAAGGTTGAACTCCTCCACCAGCACTCCTCCAAGTCCGACCCGATGGCGGCCGATTTCAACTACGCCGAGGAGTTCAAGACCCTCGACTACACCGCCCTCAAGGCGGACCTCGCCGCCCTGATGACCGACTCCCAAGACTGGTGGCCCGCCGACTTCGGCCACTACGGCGGCTTTTTCATCCGCATGGCCTGGCACAGCGCCGGCACCTACCGCACCGGTGACGGCCGTGGCGGTGCGGGACGTGGTCAGCAACGGTTCGCCCCGCTCAACAGCTGGCCGGACAACACCAACCTCGACAAAGCCCGCCGCCTCCTCTGGCCCATCAAGCAGAAATACGGCCGCAAAATTTCCTGGGCCGACCTCATGATCCTCACCGGAAACGTCGCCCTCGAAACGATGGGCTTCAAAACCTTCGGCTTCGGCGGTGGCCGCCCGGACGTCTGGGAACCCGACCAAGACGTCTACTGGGGTAAGGAAACCACCTGGCTCGATGACAAGCGCTACTCCGGCGACCGGGATTTGGAAAACCCACTCGCCGCCGTGCAAATGGGCCTCATCTACGTGAACCCGGAAGGCCCGAACGGAAAGCCAGACCCGCTCGCCTCCGCCCGCGACATCCGCGAGACCTTCGCCCGCATGGCCATGAATGACGAGGAAACCGTCGCCCTCATCGCTGGCGGTCACACCTTCGGCAAGACCCACGGCGCAGGCCCCGCCTCCCATGTCGGACCCGACCCGGAAGCCGCCGGCCTCGAAGAGCAAGGACTCGGCTGGAGAAGCAGCTTCGGCACCGGCTCGGGCGCGGATGCCATCACCAGCGGCCTCGAAGTCACCTGGTCGAACACCCCCATTCAGTGGAGCAACAGCTACTTCGAAAACCTCTTCGGCTACGAGTGGGAACTCACCAAAAGCCCCGCCGGAGCCCACCAGTGGACGCCCAAAGACGGAGCCGGAAATGGCACCGTCCCCCACGCCTACGATCCGGACAAGCGCATCGCCCCCAGCATGCTCACCACGGACATCGCCCTTCGCGCGGATCCCGCCTACGAAAAAATTTCCCGCCACTTCCTCGCGAATCCCGACCAGTTCGCAGACGCCTTCGCCCGCGCCTGGTTCAAGCTCACCCACCGCGACATGGGACCGCGCAACCGCTATCTCGGGCCGGAAGTCCCCGCCGAAGTGCTCATCTGGCAGGACCCCGTCCCCGCTGTGGACCACCCACTCATCGCTGCCCAAGACATCGCCGCCCTCAAGGCCAAGATCCTCGCCTCCGGCCTCACCGTTTCAGAAACCGTCTCCACCGCCTGGGCATCCGCCGCTACTTACCGTGGCTCCGACATGCGCGGCGGCGCAAACGGTGCCCGCATCCGCCTGGCTCCGCAAAAGGATTGGGAAGTCAACAAACCCGCCCAACTCGCCAAAGTCCTCGGAGCCCTTGAAAGCATCCAGAACGACTTCAACACCGCCCAGACCGGCGGGAAAAAAATTTCCCTCGCAGACCTCATCGTCCTCGCCGGAAGCGTCGGCATCGAACAGGCCGCGAAAAACGCCGGGCACGAAGTCACCGTCCCATTCACCCCGGGTCGCACCGACGCCTCGCAGGAGCAAACCGATGCCGAGTCGTTCGCTTTCCTCGAGCCTGTCGCCGATGGTTTCCGCAACTACCTCAAAACCAAATACACCGTCCCGGCCGAAGAACTCCTGCTCGACAAGGCGCAGCTCATGACGCTCACCGCCCCGGAACTCACCGTCCTCATCGGCGGCATGCGCGTCTTGAAAACCAACGCCGGCGATTCCCCCTCCGGAGTCCTCACCAAGCGCCCGGAAGTCCTCACCAACGACTTCTTCACGCACTTGCTCGACATGGGCACCGAGTGGAAACCCATCTCCGCAGAAGCCGACGTTTTTCTCGGCACCGACCGCAAGACCGGCGAACTCAAGTGGACCGGCACCCGTGTCGACCTCCTCCTCGGCTCGAACTCCCAGCTCCGCGCCCTCGCCGAGGTCTACGCCTGCTCGGACTCGCAGGAAAAATTCGTCCACGACTTCATCGCCGCCTGGACCAAGGTCATGAATCTGGACCGCTTCGATCTCGCTTGATTCATCTGAGATGAGCGAGAATCCGAGAGATGGGAAGAATAGGAAGGATGGTAATGATTCCTCGAATTCCCATTCTTCCCATTTTTCCTCAGAGTCTCTGCTCCCGCCTCGCGGCGACTACCAAACTCTGCTCTCTTTCCAGAAAGCCGAGGTCGCCTATGACATCACCTTCCGCTTCGCGCACAAGCACCTCTCTCGCGGGGACCGCACCATCGACCAGATGATCCGGTCCGCGCGGTCTGGGAAACAGAACATCCTGGAAGGCAGCAAGGCCGCGCAGACTTCCAAGGAAATGGAAATCAAGCTCACCAACGTCGGCCGGGCCAGTTTGGAGGAATTGCTTCGGGATGATTACGACTACCTCCGTGTCCGGGACCATGTCATTTGGGACAAGGACTCCAAGGAAGCCCGTTTCGTCCGACGGCTGGGTGCAAGACCCCGCAGACGTTTGAGATCTATCGGAAGTTCGTGGAAACCCGCCCGCCCGAGGTCATCGCCAACATCGCGATTTGTCTCATTCATCAGGCGAATTACCTCATCGACCAGCAGCTCAAGACATTGGAGAAAGAGTTCATCGAACTAGGCGGCCTGCGCGAGCGCATGACCCGCGTGAGACTGGCGAACCGCAACCACCTGGGGAGAAAATGAAAGTTCTCCTGAATGGGAATGATGGGAAGAATAGGAATCATGAGCTTCCAGCAGAGCCGCCTGATTCCCATGCTTCTTATGGTTCCCATTCTTCCCATCCCTAGTGCCAGCGCTACATCACCTCCACCATGGAACCCTTCAAAAACGAGTTTTCCTGCCCCAAAGCCCGCCAAATCGCGGAGGTGGTGAAGCGGGTGCATCCGCCGTTTTCGCTGCCTCGATTCAGCAAAGGACTGGAGGTGGCGCTGGAACCGCTGGAGTTAAAACAACGCATGCACCTCATCGCAGATCGCGTCGAAGCCGGGCTGCCTACGCATCCGCCGGAGCTGTTTTCCATCCTCGGAAAAACCCTCGCCACTGATGAGGCGGACAAGGATGGCCTGCGCAGCTTCCTCGTCTGGCCGCTCACCGAAATCGTCGCCCGCCGCGGCCTCAAGCCGGAACACTTCGCGGGAGCCATGCAGTTATTTAGCAAAATGACGAAATGTTCCACCGCAGAGTTTGCGATTCGGCCGTTTTTGCGGGAGCACCGGGAGCGGACCTTGGAGCAGCTGCATGTTTGGTGCGGGCATCCGGACGAGCATGTGCGGCGGCTGGTTTCGGAGGGGAGCAGGCCGTTGCTGCCGTGGGGTGGAAATTTACCGGACTTGCTGGAGCCGCCGCATCCGACGCTGGGACTGCTGGAAAAACTCTACCGCGATCCGAGTGATTACGTGCGGCTCTCGGTCTCGAATCATCTCAACGATTTCAGCAAACACCACCCGGAGTTGGTCATCGAGACGCTCACCCGCTGGCAAACGGCGAATCCGGACGATCCGCGCTTGGCGAGACTGGCCCGCCACGCGTGCCGCACGCTTTTGAAAAACGGCCATCCCGGTGCGCTCGAACTCCACGGCTACGGCTCGGCCAAGGCGCTGGAACTTGAAGTTTGTGAACTGGGGAAAAAGTCGGTCACGCTTGGCGGCTACTTGGCTTTCCGGCTGGTCGTTCACAATTCTTCACGGCGACCACTGCGGGTGATGTTCGACTACGCGATCCTCCACCAGAAGGCAAACGGCACGCTGAGCCCCAAGGTTTTCAAAGGCCGCATCCGTGAGCTGGCGGCGGGCGAGCGGTGGGAAATCACCGGCCGACACCCGATGAAGCGGATCACGACGCGCGTTTACCACGCAGGGATGCACGGCTTCGAGCCACGGCTGAACGGGCGGGCGTTCCCGGTGCTGAGGTTCACGCTGAAATGTTGACAGCAACCCATAAAAGCATATTTTCCCCCATATGAAAACGACGCTTGAACTTCCCGATGATCTCTTCGTGGAAGCCAAGGCCGTGGCGGCCCAGCGGCGGATCACGCTGAAGACGCTTTTCACCCGTGCGTTGGAGCGCGAACTGCGACCCGAGCCACCCCAGCCAGCGGCGGATCATTTTGAAATCGATTCCCACGGCTGGCCGGTCCTCAAACGCCAATCTGGCGGGGAAATCGTCGTCAGTAATGAGTTCATCAACGAGCTGCGGGAGAGCGAAGGCATCTGATGATAGCACTTCTCGACATCAACGTGCTCATCGCAAGGGCGGACCCCACCCACGTTTTTCACGAGCGGGCGGTGAATTGGATGGGCTCGCTCAAAAATGCATCCATCGCGACGTGTCCGATCACAGAAAACGGATTTCTGAGGATCTTTGGAAATCCGGCTTACCCGGATGGGCCGGGTTCGCCCGCTGCGGCAGGCCCATTGCTGGCCGCACTCCGGAGGCTGCCGCAGCATCTTTTCCTGCCCGACGACGTTTCGCTGGGCGACACCGCGGGAATCCCCACGCTCGCCGGAGTGGGGCATTCCCAGCTCACGGATCTCTATCTTCTCACGCTGGCGGCACGTCATTCTGCGATTTTCGCCACCTTTGATCGCCGCATCGATCCAGCGAGGGTGATGGGTGGTAGGGATGCGCTGCGGGTGATTCCATGAGGTTTCCGGGCTTGCCGGTCCACGTGCGACAGGGCATTTCCAGCGCCATGAAGTTTTCCGCAGTGTTGTTTGATTTCGACGGGGTGCTGGTGGATACCGAGTGGGCGATCTATCAGGCATGGCTGGCGACATTCGAGGCGCACGGGCATGATCTGCCACTGGAGGTTTACACGCGGTGTATCGGCTCGGATTTCGCGACGTGGTCGCCGAAGACGCACTTGGAGGAGCTTTCCGGGCTGGCCTTCGACTGGCACGACCTCGATGCGAAGCGGCAGGACGCGATCCTGGCAGACCTCGCTGGCGAGGGGACGATGCCGGGGGTAATTCCGCTGTTGGAAAAACTCGCGGTAAGGGGGATCCGGCGAGCGGTGGTTTCCAGCTCGTCGCACCATTGGGTGGATGGTTGGTTGGAGAAACTGGATTTCGCCGGTCATTTCGAGTCGGTGGTCTGCCGGGGAGACGCGCCGCAGATCAAGCCGGCGCCGGATCTCTATCTGGAAGCGGCGAAACGGCTGGGGCTGGACCCGGCAGATTGCCTAGTGATCGAGGATTCGCTGAATGGCATGCTCGCAGGAAAGGCGGCGGGGATGCGGGTTTGGATCGTGCCGAACCGGGTGACAGCCAAGCTGGATTTTTCAGCAGCGGATCGGGTTTTCCTCTCACTCGTCGCTTTGGCTGAGGAACTCTAAAATCATAGCCCGGTTGGTTGATTTTAAGTTTTTTTATAAAATTTGGAAATCGTGAACTTCAACCACGATTGGAGTGGGGATGACAATCTTCCCCTCCACTTTCAAACCAGTCCAAGCTCCGGGGGGAGCGCGGATCGAGTTGGTGCGGGCTGGGAGCTTATCGTCACCCAGCGAAATCACGACTCGGGAAACTGAATCAGTCGTGCGGACACTGCCAAAGCGGGCCGGGGGGCCTGCTGGCGGATACCGCGCCCTGATCGCCCGCAGCCGGTCGCTGTCAAACGGAAAGACCGTTGCCTGCCGGGGGGCAGGCCGGTCTGCCCGTCACACTTTCTCTGATCTCATGATGGTAATTGCTACGTCTGAAAGGCGGATGCCGGGGGGCATCCGAGGTTCCGACGGTTTGTTGTGCTCATAGGTCCCTGAACCTAATCAGGCCGAAATTCACTATCTCCGGGGGGAGGTAGTTGGATTTCGGCCTGAATGCTTTTCCGGAATGAGGTCCGGCGAATGGGAGTGGAAACAACGGGTAAGCAGGGTCTTGATTCGTAGTCAACGAGTCGCAGCAATTCACTACGCGATCCCGTTATACCAGAAGATCAAATATAGTTAATTATTAGGAACTGAGTCCCTTCAGCTCCATGAAACTATTCACCCTTTTCACCAGCCTTTCAATCCTGTGTCCGCTCGCAGGAATCCTGCACGCGCAGGAGCCGGTTCTATCCACTCCCGGCACGGCGACTTGGACGACAGAAACCACGGCCACCGGGACGCGCACGGTTTTCAATCTCACGAATAATACGGTGTTCGATTGGCAGCGGCTTAATCTCAAGGACGGCAGCGAGATGGTGTTCAACTTCACGGGCGGCAAGACGGTCGTGAACTTTCTCGGTGGGACGAGGACGCACCGGATCGATGGATCGGTGACGTCGAACGGAATCGTCGCCTTTTTCTCACCAAGCGCCGACCTGCAAGTGAACGGCTCGATCATCGCAAAAGGAGTGACGCTCGCGACCCTGAACGCGGATGCGGCGGACGTCTCGGATGGAGATGGTTTTCAAATGCGCGGAAGGAGTGGGTTCAATTATCTCACAGTGAACGGTCACGTGGAAGCAACCGACGGAGACGTGGTGCTCGGCGGCGAGCGCGTGATCGTGGGCAGCGGTGCCAAGCTCCAAGCCTCGCAAGATGTCCTCATCGGCGGTGGCCGGGAAATCTCGGTGGCAGCCTCGGGAGACCGCAGGCTCAAGGAAGAAAGTGGTGTGGGTTTTGTGCTCCACCTTGGTGAAAGTCGTGCAAGCCGAATTGAAATGGTGGCAGGTGCCGAAATCAGAAACCAGGGAACGCTCAATGCACAGAACGGCCAAATTTTCCTCGAAGTGGGCGATGATGGATCAATCACCAACGAGTTAACCGGCCAGATAAACGGAGTCTTAGTCGCCAACGGTGATTTCGAGAATCAAGGCGCGGTTCTCGTCCCCAACGAAGGCGACGGAGCACCAGCAATCAACGAAGGCACTCTCACCCTGCCCAAGCTCTCACGCCCGGATGGCACCAAGGTCAACTCCGAGCCACAGACTCTCAACTACACCGTG
Organism: Luteolibacter sp.; assembly: GCA_051648225.1. GTDB lineage: Bacteria > Verrucomicrobiota > Verrucomicrobiia > Verrucomicrobiales > Akkermansiaceae > Luteolibacter. Next base: position 576 of record JBOFET010000155.1, on the reverse strand, counting down.
CCGATCAGTGCCACCGCCGACGCAAGGCGGGATTCTTCTCACTCGAAGCGCGTGAATGCCCAGCAGATGGCCCAAAACGACGCGACGCGTTCCCTGCTCCAACGTTCGTCGTTCTTCGGCATGCGGGGTGGGAAAACTACGGTTGCAAAACGCTGAGAGCGAACGCGGGACTTCCGGGCGAGCGATGCTTGGCGAGCAATTCTTTGTGTTGGCTTAAAAATAAGGAACTGTTAAGCGTCTGCCGACAAACGCCTCGATCAGGTTGATTGAGACGAGCCGCCTTCCTGAAGCACTCCCCGTTAAGCGATTCGCAATGCGCCCATTGCTGGCCCTTTTCCTGACGACCGCAGCCCACGCGCAGTTCCTGCCCGGCGTGGATCCGCGCGTGCCGGAACCGCAGCCGGTTGAATCCGTGCCAATCAAAAAAGCGGACACCAGCGCAGCAGGCGAGGGGGCAGTCCTGTCCCAACAGCTCAAGGAAATCTGGTTAGAATCCCGCGGCGGCAGCGAGTGGACCCAGGTCACGCCCGGATTCACCGTGGCGGCAGAGTTGCTAGTGCCATCCCCGACGACGCT
>JBOFET010000154.1:0-1657 GCA_051648225.1 Luteolibacter sp. | reverse complement strand
GCAAAGGGGATCCTCAAAAATGCGCTCGCTCGCAATGACGGGCCTTCTGGCGTCGTCCGTCGGCGGAGGACGAGATCCTGCACGCCAACGCTTCCGGCCCCGGCTTCACAAAAGGCGGGCCGGAGCCTCGACTACCCGTTCAAAAAGCCCCCGCGCCTGGTCGCGTTCCCACCACATCGCCACCCAAGCCGAAATCGTGATCCGCCTTGAGGCTCACACGTGGCTGTCTTTCCAGAGGTGAAGCGCTAAGCGTGCGGGTTCATTAAAATGCGAGATTTGGAAGGTGCCGCAGTCGGGAACGTTGGGCTCGAAACATGCCGTAAATCTCAGGGTTGCTGGGAATTCAGCGTATTTCTGAATCAGAATTTCATTACGAATTTTCGCTGTTAAGCTACGAATTTTCAGAGTATCGACGCCCTGATGAACATGGATGGTTTGCAAGATGTGGTGCTGGCGATTGCGCAGCAGCGGTCGGTAGCAGCGGTGTTGCAGCACATCGTCGAGCAGATCAGCGATTGCCCGCAGGCCGGCTTCACCCAGAAAACGTCAGCTTGCGCTGACATCGCGCTGGTCCGCATCTGGTTGATCGATCAGGGAGATATTTGTGCGGAGTGCCACATGCGCGCCGACTGCGCCGACCAGAGCCGCTGCCTCCACTTGGTGGCCAGCGCGGGAAATCCGACCGACAAACGAGAGGATTGGTCGAGACTGGATGGGAGTTTCCGGCGATTTCCCATCGGCATCCGAAAAATCGGCCACATCGCTGCAACCGGAGAACCGATTCTAATTTCCGACATGACAAGTAACTCGAAGTGGGTTGCGAAGCCTGACTGGGCGCGGGGTGAAGCCATCGTCACCTTCGCAGGGCATCCACTGGTTTTTCGGGGTGAGACACTGGGCGTGCTCGGGATGTTTAGCCGCACGCCATTGCGCGATGGGGATTTTGAGCGTCTGCAAAACTTCGCCAATCACGCGGCGGTGGTGATTGCCAACGCTCGGGCGTTTGAGGAAATCGAGTTTTTGAAAGAGCGGCTAGAAGAAGAAGTGAGCTACCTGAGGGAGGAAGTGAGTGAAGTGCGCGGCTCCAAAAATCTGGTGGGAGAGAGTCCGGCTTTGAAAAAAGTGCAGCAACAAATCGATCTCGTCGCGCCGACTCAGGCGACGGTGCTGATCACCGGCGAGAGCGGCACCGGCAAGGAGCTCGTCGCGCGGGCGATCCACGAGCGAAGCCCGCGACGCGAGCGGCCGATGATCACGGTGAATTGCAGCGCGATTCCCGAAGCCTTGTTTGAAAGCGAATTTTTCGGCCATGCGCGGGGGGCGTTCACCGGAGCTCAACGCGACAAGCCCGGGCGCTTCGAGCTCGCGAGCGGCGGCACGCTTTTTCTCGATGAAATCGGCGAGCTGCCCTTACCGATGCAGGCGAAACTGCTGCGCGTCCTGCAGGAGCAGGAAGTCGAACGGGTCGGTGAAACGAAGGCCCGTAAGATCGACGTGCGCGTGTTGGCCGCCACCAACCGAGACTTGGCGGCAGAGGTCGAAGCGGGACGTTTCCGGCAGGATCTCTTCTATCGACTCAGTGTGTTTCCGATAGAAAATCCGCCCCTACGTGAGCGTCGCGAGGACATCCCGCGACTGGCGGAGCATTTCATCCGGG
>JBOFET010000153.1:0-2617 GCA_051648225.1 Luteolibacter sp. | reverse complement strand
CATCTACATGGCCATGCTCGCCAAGCAGGATGTCAACGGCCTCACCAAGCTCAACAGCTCGATGGAGGAAGAGAAAAAATCCATCATCGCCGAGGCCGACTGGAAGGCGCGCCACGAGCGCGACATCGAGATGAACAAGACCAGCGACCCGAAAGAGAAGAGCAAGGGCGCCCAAGCCAACCAGAAAGCCGGATCCGGCACCAACTCGCTCGACTACGCGGAAACCCTCCGCCGCATCGCCGAAATCGAGGCCCTCAAAAAGGCCAACATCGTCCGCACCGAGGCCGGCACCATCCGCACCAAGGCGCAATACCAGGTCAGCATGATCCAGTGGTTCGTCCAGCGCCGCTACGAACACGTCCTGATGGCCGCCCGCTTCTACAACCAGATCTGGAAAGACGGAGACGCCACCCTGCGCGTGGACAAGGACTCGGACGTGTCCAAGCTGTTTTCCGAATCCGTCGGAGTCAGCCCCACCGTCGCCTCCCTCGACTCGCTTTCTAACGAGGCGATCCGCGAGACCGGGAAATACATCGAGGCCTTCGACCTCATGCTCTCGCGGGGCGACCTTCACAACGCCTCACAACGCCTGATGGAAGCCTTCGCCCTCGGCGAATACCTCTCACCCGTCGCCACCCTGCCACTCGAGAAAAAGCTCCGCATCGCCGAGTATGTCCGGGACCTGCACGAGCTCTACGGCACACTTCAAGCCCGCGACTACACCAAGACCATGGAACTCGCCGCCCGCCTGAAGACCGCTGCCAAGGACTTCCCCTCCTCCAAGGTGGACAGCGCCATCGCCGGCTACACGCTCGCCTCCGATCTCGCGATCGAAGAAGCCAAGGCCCACCTGCTCGCCAAGGAAAACGAAAAGTCCGCCGAGAAAATCAAAGCCGCCGCCGAGATCTGGCCCACCAATCCGAAGCTCAAGGAATTCCGCACCCTGGTCAGCGCCTCGAGCGGCCTGGTCGTCGCACGCAATGACTTCGACCGCTTACTCAGCGAAGGAAACTTCCGTGAGATCGCCCGCCGCCAGTATGAAATCGCCCCGGTCATCCAAGGCGATGCGACTCGCGAAGACGCCTTCAAGCAGATCATGACCAATCTCAAGAAGATCGAAATCGCCCTCGAAAAAGCCTCGGAATTCAGCAAAAGCGGCCAAAATCACGCGGCATGGGAGCAACTCGCCAACCTACGCGAACAGTTCCCGGACGATCCGAAACTCGGCCGCGAGCTCGAGCTACTCGCCCCGAAAGTCGCCGATTTCACGCTCGCCCTCGACAAAGCCACCCAGTTCGAAAAGCGCAACCCCAAGCAAATCGGTTCCGCGCTCTCCTGGTATCTCAAAGCCCGCAGCATCTATCCGCAAAGCGACCTCGCCGACGCCGGAGCCAAGCGCCTCGCCAACGAAATCCTCCCCGGCGACGATGGCACCTCGTCCAGCTCGACGCCCTCACAAGAAAACTAACCGAGGCTGCTTTCGAACCCTGAGGTTTTGGAAACTGCATTCCGAATCAATCCTCAGCCTCACACGCCCGACGGAGCACAGCCGTCCCGGCTGTGTGGGCAGATGGGCGTCCCGCCTGTCATTGCGAGAAGAAGTTCCACCCAACACGACGCGCACATATCTCCTCAAAGAAATTTCAACCACCGATGAACCGGATGAACGCAGATGAGGGTTCCTCCTCACGCCCCTTCCAAATTCCGGCACTGGGCCTCGATTCGGTCTGCGATTGTTCTCACCTCGTTCTCGCTCAGTCGCCGACCACGGCCTAGGCCCGGAATCCTTTGGGCGATCTTTTTTGCGCTCTGCACACCTGAGATTTTCCAGTCGCCGGTGGTCTTGATCATCCAGCCGGGAATAACTAACAAGGGGCGAACTTCCACCCGTTCCGGTGCACTTCCAGTCAACCATTTAGAAAGGGCTTCCGCATTGTGTTTCGCCTGGTTGATTGGCTCGTCGGTGGTGAAGCCGCCGGGAAAATGCAGGAGTTTCCCATCGAATTCCACCTCATGGACAGGGGTGTTCCCGCCGGTATTCAGAAGTTTGCGTCTGGTTTTGGTTTCGAAGGCGAAAACCCCTTCCGGACCCACGGCGATGTGATCGATGTTGAAGGTGGTCTTGTCACCACCCGGTCGCATGTCGAAGACGAAATCGTGAAACACCCGGTAGCCCTTCGCCAACAGCGGCTCCAGTTCAGTCGCCACGTAGCGCTCACCATCGAAGCCGAGCCGGTAGTTCCGCAACTGGTCGCGGAGCTGCCGCAATTTCTTCCATTGCCGGATTCCGAATCCATAACCTGTCACGCAAGCCATTAACCAGACACTGAGATTGAGAAAGGGACTCTTTGTGTTCACGAGGAACATGGCGAAACTCGGCATCACTAACGAAATTACGAGCAACAGTCCTTCGTCCGACACTTGATCCACAAGCTCGTCGATTCTGATTCGCAGGCTCTCGCCAGCCGGACGCAGCAGTTTTTCTCCGAACGGCGAGCGGGACCGAGCTTTCTCCGCCGCGTGCATTCGGTTTATCGCACGTTTGAGCGTAAGCGGTCAACAGAGCACCTCTCGCATTTTTGCCAGAGCTCTGGCGGCTATGGCATCTATGCAACCC
>JBOFET010000152.1:0-6527 GCA_051648225.1 Luteolibacter sp. | reverse complement strand
GGCGTTTCACTGGCTACCGGGGAGATTCCCCAAATCAGGTTGAGGTTTCTGGCTACCCTTCGACTTCGACTCGGGGCGGGTAGCGGATTGCACAGACCCAGCTTTCCGGGCGGCTTCTCAGGAAATCACGTGGTCCATGATCACGTCGTGCGGCTCGGGGAAGGTGTCTGGGACGATTTGAAATGGGAAGCAGACGCCGACTTTGAGGGTGTCGGGGCGGGCTTGGGCGAGCAGGCGGTCGTAAAATCCGCGACCACGGCCGAGGCGGTGGCCCTGTGGATCGAAAGCGAGGCCGGGGCAGAGGAAGGCATCGATTTCATCGAGCGGAACTTCCGGCGAACCGTGGGCAGGCTCGAGAATCCCGTAGGCACCGGGGTGGAGTGAGTCGCCGGAATGGAAGGTGAGGTGGTGGCCGCAGACTTTCGGATAGACCCAGCGTCGCTGGTGATGAAGGCGGTGAACGGCGGTGAGATCGACCTCGCCGGGAAGGGCCGAGTAGGTGGCGATGGTCCGCAGATGCGGCCGGGCGAGCAGCCAGTCACTCAGCGCGGCACACGCGGCGGCGGGGTCGTGCGCGTGACTGCGGAGAGCCTGCCGCAGGGTGGTGCGGAGGCTGGATTTCGCGTGAGGTGCTGGGGGAATTGCCACTTGCCAAGGTCAGGTGTTTTTTCATCCTTACGCCCGATGATCGGTGTCTGGCAAGTCGCGGCGGTTTTTTGCGCCATGCTGATGGTTCTCCGGGCACAGGAACCGGGGCGGGCCTTCGCGTGGGATGCGCCGAAGGTCGTCGCCAGCGTTTTCTCCAAGGAGGTCGGCATGTTGGATTCCGAGCGCGATGAGTATGCGACGAATCTGGCGATCTATGCATCCAACTCGCTGCTGGCGGCGCGCGCTTCCGAAGCATCGCTGCTGACGGCGCGCCGGGTGCTGGCACTGGCCTTGCAACTCTCGCCCCGCAACAAGCGGGCGGTGGTGGTGAATTTCCAACTCTCGAAAGGGATGCTGCCGGACTTGATCGAGAGCAATTACAGCCCGCCGGTGTTGGCGAGGTTGTTGGCGACGCGCGGGCAGCTGCTGGACAAGCAGGGCGGTGGGGAGAACCAACGGCTGGCGCGGTATTTCATCCAACTCGCTGCGGAGATGGACCCGAAGAACGAGGAGGCCGTTTACGCCAGCGAGGTGTTGCGGCTGGATCACGGGGCGCTGGACTGGGCGCTGGTGACGGATCCCGTTGAGAAAAAGCCCTGAACGCGTCCCCCTGAAATGCCTGCCGAAATCGAACGCAAATTTCTCCTCGCCGACGCTGCTTGGCAAGACGGCAACCCGGGCGTGAGAATCGCCCAAGGATACCTCTCGCAAGACCCGGATCGCACGGTGCGGATCCGAATCGCCGGGGAAAACGCGTGGCTCACGATCAAGGGCCGCAGCGTGGGGATCAGGCGGGCGGAGTTCGAGTATCCCATCCCGCTGGCGGACGCGAAAACCCTGCTCGGATTGTGCCTGCCCTCGGTGATCGACAAGACTCGTTTTCTCGTCCCCTTCGGCGGGCATGATTGGGAGATCGACGTTTTCCATGGCGAGAACGAAGGCCTCGTGGTGGCCGAGGTGGAACTCGCGGATGAGTCGGTGTCTCCCGAGATTCCGCCGTGGATCGGGGATGAGGTTTCCTCGGACCCGCGATATTTCAACTCCTCCCTCGCGGTGAATCCTTACGCGAAATGGTAGGTTTACCGGGCTGAGGGGATAATCTTGAATCTCCCACTTGCCAGAGGCTCCCATCCACTTAACCTCCCCGAAGAATCTCACATGAAAATCTGGCTCGACGGTAAATTGGTGGACGAATCTGAAGCGAAGGTGTCGGTCTTTGACCATGGCCTCCTCTACGGGGACGGCGTTTTTGAAGGCATCCGTATTTATAACGGACGCATTTTCCGGCTGGAGCAGCATATCAAGCGGCTGTTCGATTCCGCCAAGGCGATCGTCCTCAACCTGCCGTGGACTCAGGAAGAGGTATGCAAATACACCTGCGAGACGGCAGCGGCTAACGGACTGACAGACGGCTACATCCGGCTCGTGGTCACCCGTGGTGCAGGCGAACTCGGACTGAATCCTTACCTTTGCCCGGTGCCTTCGATGTTCATCATCGCCTCGACGATCAAACTCTATCCGGACGAGACTTACGAAAAGGGCCTCGCGATCATCACCTGTGCCACCCGTCGCCCGGCTCCGGCTGCGCTAATGCCGCAGGTGAAATCCCTGAACTACTTGAACAACATCATGGCCAAGGTGGAGGCGATCCAAGCGAACGCCCTCGAAGCCGTGATGCTCAACGAGCAGGGCTACGTGGCGGAATGCACGGGTGACAATTTGTTCCTGTTGAAAAACGGCACGCTGCTCACGCCGTTGATCTCAGACGGCGCGCTCGACGGCATCACTCGCGAGGTGATCATCGAAATCGCAGCCACGCTTGGCGTGCCTTTCAAGGAGTGCTCGCTCACTCGCTACGATGTTTTCACCGCTGACGAGTGTTTCCTCACCGGCACAGCGGCGGAGGTGATCCCGGTAGTGGCGCTGGACCGCCGTGTCATCGGTGACGGCAAGCCCGGCCCGTACACCGCCCGCTTCCTCGCGGCCTTCCACGAACTTGCAAAGAGCACTGGCACTCCTTTTGCTTAAAATTCAAACAGTAACGTCCTGCGGAACATGAAGTGCGATTTTTGCGACCAGAAGGCCACCGTCTTCCTGACCCAGCTCGTCGAGGGGCAGATGAAGAAGGTGTGCTTGTGCGACAATTGCGCGAAGGAACGCGGAGTGACGGATCCCACCGGATTTTCCCTCGCAGATCTGCTGCTCGGCGGGCTGCCCGGCGGACCGGGCACCGTTTCCACCAGTGTGTCCACAGGGACGCCGGGAAATGGCAAGAAGTGTGTGACCTGCGGGTTCACGCTGGACGATTTGAAGCGGGTGCGCCGGTTTGGCTGTAGCGATTGTTATGCGACTTTCGGCGATGAAGTCGCCCAAATGGTCCGAGGCATGCACAAGGGCACCTCGCACATCGGGAAAGTCCCGGAAGGCTTGATGGCCGTGCAATTCCGCAATCAACGCATCGAAGAACTCCGCTCGCGCCTCGAACAGGCAATCACCTCGGAAAGCTACGAGGAAGCCGCCGGCATCCGCGACGAAATCCGCAACCTCGACGAGGTGAAATTGTGACTCACTCCCCCACCCTGTTTTCTCCACCTCCGCCATGATGCGCTTCACCACCCTCATCAAACACCCCGCCGACTGGATGACCGGCGGGCAGGTGGAACACGGCGCCGTCCTCACGTCCCGCATCCGCCTCGCGCGGAATCTCCGCCGCCATCCATTTCCCGGCTGGGCGAAGCGCGACCAACGCACCGCCGCCCTCGATCTGATGCGGCCGGCCGTGGACGCACTGCCTGCGATGAAAGGCGCGTTTTCCCAAGAACTTGCCGACCTTAGCTCGGTGCAAAAGCAAGTGCTCGTCGAGCGCCACCTGATTTCCCGCGAACATGCCGCCCGTGGCGATGGATCGGCAGCGGTCATCGAGCGCCGCCAGAACCTCAGCATGATGCTCAACGAGGAGGACCACTTGCGGATGCAGGCGATCCGGCCCGGCTTGCAGCTCACCGCGGCATTTAATGCACTTTCGGAAATCGACACGCAACTCGAGCAGTCGCTTGAATTCGCGTTTGACCCCACGCTCGGCTACCTGACGACCTGCCCGACCAATCTCGGCACCGGCCTGCGCGCCTCCGCCATGCTTCACCTACCCGGCCTCGTTCTCAGCGACCAGATCGGCCAAGTCCTCCAAGCGGTGAACAAGATCGGCCTCGCCGTCCGCGGCCTCTACGGGGAGGGCACCGAATCACTTGGTAACCTCTATCAAATTTCCAACCAGTCCACCCTCGGTGAAAGCGAGGAAACCATCATCCGCCGCCTGGAGCGTGTGATCTCGCAGGTTTCCAACCACGAGCAGAACGCCCGCGAGAAACTGCTGGAGGACGATCCCGAGATGGTCTCCGACAAAATCGGCCGTGCTTACGGAGTCCTCCGCTACGCCCACATCATCGATTCCAAGGAAGCCCTCAACCACCTCTCCCTGCTCCGCCTCGGAGGCACGCTCGGTTTTTTCCCAGCAGCCACAGTCGTGCTATGCGACACCTTGCTGATGGACATCCAGCCAGCGCATCTCCAACTCCACTCGGGCCGTAAGCTGACACCCGAGGAAAGGGACTCGATTCGTGCGGAAATCGTCCGCTCCCGTTTGCTTTCGCTCGAATCCCCTGATAATCGTATCTCACCCAACGACGACAAGAAATTTAACAATCCTTCCAACCCCGGCGACGCATGAACAACTTCACCCCACGCGCTCAACAAGTCCTCGCTCTGGCTCGCAAAGAAGCAGACCGATTCAACCACTCCTATGTCGGAACTGAGCACTTGCTTCTAGGCCTGATCAAACTCGGTCAGGGCGTCGCCGTAAACGTCCTTGAGCGGATGGGCCTCGAGCTCGAAGCCGTCCGCATGGAAGTGGAAAAAGAAGTCGGCTCCGGCCCACCTCAGAAATCCGCCGGGAACATCCCCTACACTCCCCGGGTCAAAAAAGTTCTCGCCCTGGCCAACAAGGAAGCCAAAGCGCTCAATCACTCCTACGTCGGCACCGAGCATCTTCTGCTAGGCCTGCTCCGAGAAGGCGAAGGCGTCGCCGCTCGCGTCCTCAAGCGCCTCGACGTGGACATCCAGCGCACCCGCAACGAAATCCTCGCGGAAATCGATCCTAACTTCTCGCCCGACGATCAGGACGACGACGATGACGACGATGAGGATCTCGAAGAAGGCGACGGCCCGTTCGAAGACGAAAGCCAAAGCCAGGCTCCGAGTGCCACCGAAGCGAAGTCGAAAACTCCCGCTCTCAAGGCCTTCGGTCGCGATCTCACCAAAGTCGCCCGCGAAGGTGGCCTCGATCCGGTCATCGGACGCGAAAGTGAGATCGAGCGCGTGATTCAGATTCTCTGCCGCCGGACGAAAAACAACCCGGTGCTCATCGGCGAAGCTGGCGTCGGTAAAACCGCTATCGTTGAAGGCCTCGCGCAGGAAATCGCCACCGGCAACGTGCCGGAAATCCTCCGCGACAAAAAAGTCATCACCCTCGACCTCGCCCTGATGGTCGCCGGCACCAAATACCGCGGCCAGTTCGAAGAACGCATCAAGGCGGTCATGGACGAGATCCGAAAAGTGAAGAACGTCATCCTTTTCATCGACGAATTGCACACCATCGTCGGAGCCGGCTCGGCAGAAGGCGCGATGGATGCTTCTAACATCATCAAACCTGCACTCAGCCGAGCCGAACTGCAATGCGTCGGAGCCACCACGCTGAACGAGTATCGCAAATACATCGAAAAGGACTCCGCTCTCGAGCGTCGTTTCCAACAGGTCAAGGTAGACGAGCCGTCCGTCGATGACGCCATCAAGATCCTCCAAGGTCTTCAGGAAAAATACGAATCACACCACAAGGCGAAGTTCACACCGGATGCCATCGAGGCCGCCGTCAAACTTACCTCACGCTATCTAACCGCACGTTTCCTGCCCGACAAGGCGATCGACGTGCTCGACGAAGCAGGAGCCCGCGCCCGCATCGGCACCATGACCCGCCCACCTTCGATCAAGGAATTGGAAGCTGGCATCGTGCAGATCAACCGCGACAAGGTCGCCGCCATTGCCGAGCAGAATTTCGAAAAAGCGGCCTCACTCCGCGATGACGAGAAACACGCGAAGAAGGCGCTCGAGGAAACCCTAAAAACCTGGCGCTCCTCGTCCGAGGAAACCATCGTCACCGTCACCGATGACGACATCATGGCCGTCGTCTCCAAGTGGACCGGCGTCCCACTCCGCCGCATGGAGGAGAAGGAAACCGAAAAACTTCTCAAAATGGAAGACGAGCTCAAGGGCCGCGTCATCGGTCAGAACGAAGCCGTCATCGCCATTTCCAAAGCACTCCGCCGCTCCCGCGCCGACCTCAAGGATCCACGCCGCCCGATTGGCTCGTTCCTTTTCCTTGGCCCGACGGGTGTCGGAAAAACCTACCTCGCCCGCAATCTGGCAGAGTTCATGTTTGGCGATCCAGACTCACTCATCCAAATCGACATGTCGGAATACATGGAGAAATTCACCGCTAGCCGTCTCATCGGCTCGCCTCCGGGCTACGTCGGTTATGAAGAAGGCGGTCAGCTTTCCGAAGCCGTGCGCCGCCGTCCGTATTCGGTGGTCTTGTTCGACGAGGTCGAGAAAGCCCACCCGGACGTCATGAACCTGCTGCTCCAGATTCTCGAAGAAGGCACCGTCACCGACTCGCTCGGCCGCAAGATCGACTTCCGGAACACGATCATCATCATGACCTCCAACGTCGGAGCCTCCACCATCAAGCGCCAAACCTCGCTCGGATTCGGTGCCATGGCCGAAGACGAAGCCGACCACGACGGGATGAAGGACAAGATTCTCGAAGA
>JBOFET010000151.1:0-29903 GCA_051648225.1 Luteolibacter sp. | reverse complement strand
GCAACGCCCAGTAAGGGCGGGCGGGAACCTAGGATGGCCGTGGTGGGGGATGCAACCCCTTTTTACGGGAAAAAAGAGGCGGGAGATCCTAAGATCCCCCGCCGTTGATCGACCCGTGGAACGGGAGCGGACAGGCGATGGACTCTGGAGTGGACCACCTGTCTTCCCACCGGGATTCGGAGTTACTTCTTCGCTGCCTTTTTCGCAGCTTTCTTGGCAGGCGCTTTCTTTGCGGGTGCGGCCTTTTTCGCAGCCTTCTTTGCAGGAGCGGCTTTCTTCGCGGCTGCCTTCTTGGCAGGGGCGGCTTTTTTGGCAACTACCTTCTTGGCGGCTTTTTTGGCCACTTTCTTGGCACTTTTTGCGACTTTCTTCGCCGCTTTCTTGGCTACCTTTTTGGCAGGAGCCTTTTTGGCGGGGGCTTTGGTTGCCGCTTTTTTCGCCGCCTTTTTGGCCGGGGCTTTTTTAGCCGGGGCTTTCTTGGCAACTTTCTTCACGGCTTTTTTGGCGGTCTTGACCGCTGCTTTCTTTGCTGTTTTTTTTGCAGCCATTGTTTTGTGTCGTTGGAGTTCGCGTTCGATGTTTGTTTTCTCTTCCGGCGTTAATGTGCCGGCGGAGAGGATAGCGAGGAGCGCCTCAACGAGGCGTCCTCCAAAAGCGTTCGTCAGAAAATCATGAGTCGCGCGCTGCACGATCACTTCCTGCGAGTAGGCTGCTTCGTAAACATGCGCCCTGCCGACGAGTGCGCGTTTGACGAGGCTCTTCCGCTCGAGACTCTGCATCACGGAGAGTACCGTGGTGTAGGCGCGGTCCTTGCGGTCCGGCAGCGTTTCATGTACGGCGGCCACCGTAGAAGGCCCTTCGTGCCACAAAACTGATAGGGCTTGAAGTTCGAGATTGGATGGATGAATGGGCCGCGCCATGAATGATGTCTCTTCGCTGCAACGAGGAAACTAGTAGTGAAGAGATCCGTCAAGTTGAAATGTGTCGATTTTCAACAAAACCGAAATAATAATCGAAATCACTTCGATCTACTACTTATGCCGTAGCATGTTTGCCATCCTCACTCTGACAGGCCGGCTGAGTCGGGCCGTGTGATGCGGGCATCGAGTTTTTTCAAAGCATCCCACAAGCCGTCGTCTGTTGGATCGCCGTTGAAGAGGACGCGGCTTTCGTTAGAAACGATGACGAAGACGGGCATGGCCTGCACTCTCAGCAGCCGGAAAAGAGGCTCTTCCTTGTCGTCTATCAGCCAGGCACCGGGAACCTGTGCTGCGAGCGGATCGATCATTTCACGCGCACGGGTGATGATGTCTGGTGCGCTGTCAGGGATGAACGAGGCGACTGCGAAGCCGTTTTCCTCGAGCTCTTTCGCAGTGATGACGAAGTCCGCCATGCTGGCCTCGCACTCACGGCTGGCGGGGGACCAGAGGTGAAGGATCAGTGCTTTTTTCTCCTTCATGAGGCTGCCAAGAGAAACGGTGTCGCCTCCGGCGAAGGACGTGAACTTCGATGCGAAATCGATTTTCACGGTGCTCATGGATTCTTCAAGCCGCAGGCGCTCGATGTGCGGTGCGAAGGCGGATGCCTGGCGAGGACTCAGCCAGAAGGCCTCGGTGATGTGCGTCTTGAAGGCGGCCTTGTCACCTTTCTTGAGTGATGCGATCGCCTGCACGTATTCGGTGACGGCGAGCCAATCGTCCTTGAGGCTGAAAATGGCGGAGTCTTCAATGCGGAAGTGTTCCCGCTGCTTAAGGAACTCCGGGAGCATCGCGGCGATGGCGTCGTCCTCACGACGGTCAATGTGATAGAGAAAGCGCGCTTCGAGAATCGCTTGGTCCTTGATGCCAACGTCTTTCGCGGCAGAGATGACTTTCCCAAGGGCTTGATCCGATTCGCGCTCGGACAGCAGATTGTCCAGAGCGATCTCGCGTGGGGTCTGGGCGGGGTGTTCTTGGGCCTTAGCGACGACCATGGTGGAGGCTGCGGCAGCAAGAGCTAGGAAAAGGGAAGCGATGGCGGAGCGATGGCGCATGGTGGGATGGAAAAAGCCGGCGGAGTGGATGCTCACCGGGCGGGTGGAATCACCATTTTCTTACCTAGGACGACGGTGTCCTTGGTCATGTTGTTCGCCTGTTTGATGGCAGCAGAGGGTACTTTGTATTTCGCACTGAGGCCGGAAAGCGTGTCGCCGGCGACGACGGTGTGGATGATCGCAGCTCCATTGGAAGCGGGGCTTGGTGCGGCTGCTGCTGGGATGTTAGGTGAGGCAGACGCTGCGGGAAGAGTCATTGAAGCCGGGGCGGCGGCGGATGGGGTGCTTTCCTCATACGCGGCGGGAGTATCATAGACCGGATTCTCTGGCGAGGTCGCCTGCGGGTTGGCTGTGCCAGCATCGGCAACGCCGTAGGGATTCGCGGTGTCGTAGTTGTCGGATTTTTGAGACGCGCAGGAAACAAACGCGAGGGTGAGTGTGGAGGAGGCGAGGAGGCGAATCGGAGTCATGGTGGTAGATGTGATGGTTTGGGTTCGGCGGATGAAAGACGAATGTGAAAACGTTTTCCGCCGATGAAACGTCGTGAGGAGGAACGTTTATTCAAAGTGATGTGGGACGCAACCGGAAGAAGCCGTCGGCGGTTGCGTTAGTATGTCGTGCGAGCTGTTCGAAGGACTCACTGCGCATGGCGGCGACGCGTTCTGCGGTGGTTCTGGCAAAGGAGGGTTCGTTCCGCTTTCCGCGATGGGGTTCGGGTGCGAGGTAGGGGGCGTCCGTTTCGATCATGAAGGATCCGGGTGGGCAGAGGGTCACGGTCTCACGGACTTGAAGGGCGGTTTTGAAAGTGGCGACTCCGCCGAAGGAGAGGAGGCCGCCGAGGTCGAGCACGCGTTTCGCATTTTCCCAGGGACCGATGAAGCAGTGGAACACGGCACGCACCGAGGTATGATAAGCACCGTAGATGGCGAGCGCGTCTTCGAATGAAGCGTCGCCTTCCTTGTCGCGGGTGTGGATGACGAGGTTGAGTCCGGAACTGGCGGCGAGTTGAAAATGCTGGTGGAGAAACGCGCGCTGACGTTCACGGAAATCGGGTTCGTTCCAGCCGTCGGGTGCCGGGTGATAGTAGTCGAGGCCGGTTTCCCCGATGCCGCAGACGCGCGGGTCGTTTGTGTACCCCGCGAGCTGTGTGGTTGCATCGTCCGGTGCGTGATGGACGTCGCAAGGATGAATGCCGATACACGAGTGAACGGCGGGATCGGCCGATATGGTTAGATTTGCGTCGATGTCTTCAAGGCAGGTCGCGAGCGAAATCATCCGAGTGACTCCGGCGGACCGGGCGCGGGTGAGCAGTTCGGGAATTTCCTCGTGAGAAAAACGATGGGAGGCAAGGTGGCAGTGGGAGTCGGTCAACATGCGGATCAGCGGTGCAAGGCAGTTAGAAATGAGGCCACCTTTTCAAAATCCTTGATGCCGGGGGAAATCTCGGCACCGGATGCGATGTCGAGCGCGGCAGGCTGCACGCTCATGGCAGCGAGCCCGGCATTCTCCGGGACGATGCCCCCTGCGAGGATCACGGGTAGTTGAGGATGCTGCCTGCGGAAATCCGAGGCGACCTCCCAGTCGAAGACTTCTCCCGTGCCGCCGTAGATTCCGGGCGCATGGGCATCGAGCAGGAGCGCAGCGGCTCCATACTCCATCGCGCGATCCAAGTCGGCGAGGGTCTTCACGCCGATCGCCTTGATGAACGGAATTTCCTCCTCGCGGAATGCAGCGGCATCCTCCGGAGTCTCGTCGCCGTGGAGCTGGACCACGTCGAGATAGCCGTCGCGGACGAGTCGCAGCGGCAGTTCCGGCGGCTCGTTGACGAACACGCCCACTCGCAGGATTTTCCCCTCCAGCTCTCTCAACCAAATGGCGTCGTCTGGTGCGAGGTAGCGCTTTGACTGTGGCCAGAAATTCACGCCAAGCGCCTCCACGCCCAGAGCGACGAGACCGTTGGCGTCTTCGGGGGTCGTCACACCGCAGATCTTCAGTGAGACGGCGGCGGAATCCAAGAAGTGTTCGAGCGGCGACATGAGCAGACCCTAGCGGAGAATCCCGGGTTTGGAATCGGGAAATGGTTCTTGACGCATGGCACCGTGATTCCTGTTCTCATGCCCCAACGAAAAACCTAAATCCAATGCCCGAATCACCACCCAAGGAGAATGATTTCATCCACAGCGAGAAGTTTCTCAATGAACTGATGACGCGCCAGCTGAAGCTATCCATCTCCTGCGCCTGTGCGTTTCTCGTGCTGTTGTTCGGGCTGCCGTTGGCAAATTTTCTCGCGCCGGCGTTCATGGCGCAGCGAGTGGGCGGCTTCACTTTGAGCTGGTTGATTCTCGGTGTGTTGTTCTTCCCCTACGTCTGGATCATCGCCCGGGTCTTCATCACCCGCTCGATGGCACTGGAGGAAGAAGAGGTCCACCACGCCGCCAAGGGCAACAAGCGCCAATCCTAACCATTGCCCGCGATCATGAACGTCGATCCTTGGATTCTCGCTTTCTCGGCCATCACCGTGGTCATCACCATCTGGATGGGATTTCGCTCGGCGAAGTCTTCTAAATCTGCATCTGATTTCTTTGTCGCTGGCCGGTCCGTATCGGTGGGATGGAACGCCTCCGCCATTTCCGGCGAGTATCTCAGCGCTGCTAGTTTCATGGGTGTCGCCGGGATGGTGATGCTGTCCGGCTACGATGCGCTGTGGTATCCGGTCTGTTATGCATGCGGCTACTTGTTCTTGCTGTTATTCATCGCAGGGCCACTGCGCAGGTTCGGAGCATACACGATACCGGATTTCGCGGAGGGCAGGTATGACTCGCCGGTTTTCCGCAAGATCGCGGTGTGCTTCGTTCTCTTCATCGGCTTCTTCTACACGATGCCGCAGATGAAAGGCGCGGGCACCACGCTGGCTTACATTTTTCCCGGTCTGCCTTACTGGGTCGGCGTGGCGGTGGTCGGAGCCGTCATCACGCTCAACGTCGCGCTTGGCGGGATGAAGGGCATCACGCTGGTGCAGGCGGTGCAGTATTGGATCAAGATGTTCGCCATTTCGGTGCCAGTCTTTGTCCTGATCTCGGTGTTCGGCGGCTATGGGAAAAATCTATCGCTTAACAAATCCGACATCAGTTCTCCGCCAGCGATCGAGCGGACGGTTGAGTCGAAAACACCCGAGCGTCTCGCCCTGCCTGCGAAAGCCCCGTCCGACGAGGCATGGATCTCTCCCTTCGGCCCACTCACGACCAAGGCGGCGAAGGCTGCCGGTCTCACTCCAGAGCAAGCCCGTCCGCTCTCGTTGCTTTACACGTTCTCTCTCATCGTTGCGCTGGTCTGCGGCACTGCGGGTCTGCCGCATATCCTTGTCAGGTTTTACACCAACCCGGACGGCGTCGCCGCCAAGCGGACGACGATGTGGGTGATGATCCTCATCGGGGTGTTCTATCTGTTTCCGCCGGTCTTCGGCGTGCTCGGGCGCAATTTCCTGCCCGAGCTTTACGATGCGACCGGTTCCAAGGGCCCTGACAAAGTGGTGCTCGAACTGCCGATTTTAATCCGTGAGAAATACGGGATCCTAGGTTCCATCTTGAGTGGCATTACCTGTGCGGGCGCCTTCGCGGCATTCATGAGCACGTTCTCCGGCTTGCTGGTGTCGATGACGAGTGCGCTCGCTCACGACGTTTACGGGCGGATGTTGCGACCGAATTCTACTCCCGCCGAGCGGATGAAAATGTTCAAGTGGTGCGCCGTGCTGATCGGCGGTGTGTCCGTTTTGTTAGGTTCGGTGGTGGAGCCGCTCGAAATCAATTTCATGGTCGGCCAGGCGTTCGCCATCGCCGCCGCCAGTTATTTTCCGCTGCTCTTCATGAGCGTGTGGTGGCGGGGCATGACCATGAAGGGCGCAGCTGCCGGCATGCTTACCGGTGGGCTTTGCGCACTCATGGCCGCCACCATCGTCAACGTGAGCACCCTCGCGCTCGACAAGGGGCCGATGGGCAAGATCTTCGCCGGGTTCGCCGGACTCAACGATTTCTGGAAGGAGAATCCACTGCTCCGCATTCTTTGCGAGCAGCCGGCGATCTGGTCCGTGCCACTTTCCATCGGCCTGATGGTCATCGTCTCCAAAGCGACCCGCAAGACCATCCCTGCGGACATCCGCATGAAAATGTTAGTCCTTCATGCGCCCGAAGCGCTGGGTCTCAAGCAGGAATACATCCAGGAGCAGCAAGGCGTGGGACATTGACGAAAGTCCGGCGATAGGAAGCAGTGGCCGCAAGGCGGTAATCGGAAGCCTGCGTGGCATACCGACCCGGTATTTTTGGAATCACGCGGCGTGATGGGTGCGGATCTGTCGTCGCGACTCGTCGGTCCGGGGACTGTCGGTTGACACATCTCCCGGTCCAGAGTTTGCTGGCGGGGATGTCGCCCGATTCCCAACAGGACTTTGCGCTCGCTTTCCTGAGCATCCTTTTCGAAGGGGTGCCTTTTATTCTTCTGGGCACGCTGATCAGCGGCTTCATCGACATTTATCTACCGGCGGGAACGATGGACCGCTTCCTGCCGAAGAATAAGTTTCTGGCGGTGCTTTCCGCCGGTCTGATGGGCGCGGTATTTCCGGTGTGTGAGTGCGCGGTGGTGCCGGTGATCCGCCGGCTGGTGAAAAAGGGGCTGCCGGTGTCCTGCGGGCTGACTTACATGCTTGCAGCCCCGATTGTGAATCCGATCACCGCGCTGAGCACGTGGAAGGCATTCCAAGGGCAAGGTCCGGCGATGATGACCAGCTCGCGGCTGCTGCTCGGGTTCCTGATCGCAGTCGCAGTCGGGTTGATCGTTTCCAAGCTGCCGCTGGCCCTCGTGCTGAAGGCGAAGCTGTTGGAGAGCCTGGAAAAAGGGCACGGACCGCATCACGAGCAGGAGCACGATCATTCCTGCTGCGGTCATGACCACCACGATCACGGGCCGGCCGAAGATAACCGGCTGGTCGCCGCGCTGCGCTCCGCGATGAAGGACTTCGTGGATGTGGCGGTTTACTTCTCGATCGGCGTTTCCATCACCGCGCTGTTTAACACCGGCATCGCGCCCGGAGCCCAGTGGCTCGACAGTCTTGCCCAAAACCCGACGGCTGCTCCCGCCGCGCTGATGGTTTTGGCATTCATCCTCAGCCTGTGCAGCACGTCCGACGCGTTCATCGCGGCGACCTTGGACAAGTTTTCGTGGGGGGCGAAGTTGGCGTTTCTGACCTTCGGGCCGATGATGGATGTGAAACTTCTCTTTCTCTATCAAACGGTGCTGCGCAAGCGGTTCATCCTGCTGCTTGCGCTGGGCCTGTTTGTCTCGATCGGCGGCATTTCGATTTTCTGGCAGCAACTCATCTTTGAATCCCGATGAATCCGAAGAACCGGCGCATTCTATTCTCGATCGCACTCCTCTGCTGGGGCGGGGTCTTGTTATACTTCTACAGCAGTGGCCGCATCACCAAATACCTGGCCCCTGACTTCCGCCCGATTTCCTTCGCGGGCGGTCTCGGTCTTGCGGTGCTGGGGCTTTTTAATCTGCTAACAGTCGGCCAAAAGGCGGACTGCGGCCATGATCATGGCGACGATGCGGACGCGCATGACCACGAGAGCGGCGATATCCACCCGATCACTGCGGTCTTGCTCATGCTGGTGCCCGTGGGTCTATCTGTCGCTTGGACCCGGGATGAATATTCTGCGGCGGCACTGGGCCGGAAGGGGTTGTATGACGCTCCCTCTGCCATCACGACGCCTTTTCTCGCGGCCTCGATCCCGCCGCTCACTCTTGAGGAAATTCAGAAAAGCCACCGCAAGACACCGGATGGATTTCTGGAATTCAGCCTGATGGAGCTGTTCTTTTCATCGGGTGACCGGGAGATGCAGACGCTTCTCGACGGATTGAAAATCGAGACCGAAGGCCGCTGGATGGACGAGCAGGTCCGTAATCCGAATGGCACCCGCAAGCGGCTTTATCGGCTTTTCATCACGTGTTGTGCGGCGGATAGCCGGGCGATACCCATTGTATTGGAATTTGGCAACGAGCCGCCGGAGTTTCCGGAAAACGGCTGGGTGAAGGTCTCGGGAATCATGCGCTTCCCGCTAGAAGAGGGGATCATCCAGCCGGTTTTGTTCGTCGAGCGGGCGGTGGCCGCCGAGCCGCCCTACGAGGAGAGCTTCATGAGAAACCAGTGATTTTGAAAAGAGCAGCTCATTCACAACCGGAGGGCCACGTGCTTGTGCCTGCTGCGGCGATCGGCGCGCTATCGCTTCTGCTAGTCGTGGGGCTCGAAGTTTTAAACCTCATGGGAGCGGTGGACGGGATGATCTCCAAGCTGGTTTCCCAAGGCGCGGTTCGGAGTTTCCCCAAAGCTCTGCCTGAGTGGCTGGTGTGGTTGGTGACTCTGGTTCCCGCCTTCGGTTTGCCCCTGGCAATCCTGAGTGTGGCAGGTGTCTGGCGGCGCTGTGTGCTGTGGATCACCGCGCTGGTGCTGATGGCCGGATGGGCTCCGGTGCTCGCTCTCGCCGCTCATTTTCCGGACGTCGGTGCGCCAGTCATCGCCACGCTCTGGTCCGGCGTCTGCGCCATGGTCTATGCCGGCAGCCACCGGATGGCGGGCGAGGGAACTACGGATCAACCATCATGAGGCAAATCGATTTTCCAGAACCCGTCAAAACACTCATCTGTGAGCTGAAGCAACTCCCGGGCGTCGGCCCGCGCAGTGCCGAGCGCATCGCGGTGTGGCTGCTACAAAGCCCCAAGGCGCAGCCCTCAGAACTCGCCGAATCGCTGCTGGCAGCGAAAAAAATGATCCGCCCGTGTCCCGTCTGCGGCTTCTTCGCCACCGAGAATGGATGCGATGTGTGTGACGACACGTCCCGCGACGAGCGCATCCTTTGTGTGGTCGAGCAGGCCACCGATGTGCTGCCGCTTGAGCGTTCCGGCGCTTTTCGAGGCCGCTACCATTGCCTCGGTGGAAAGCTCTCCCCCCTCGACCGGGTGTCGCCTGAGGACTTGCGGATCTCGCCGCTGCTCCGTCGGGTCGATGCCGCTCCGGAGGAAATTGAAGTCATCCTGGCGCTTGGCTCCGATGTGGAAGGCGAGGCGACGGCGAACTATCTGGCAGAAATGCTGCGCGGTCGGAAATGCAAACTCACCCGAATCGCCCAAGGTCTTCCTGCCGGCGGTGGACTGGAGCATGCGGACGGCCTCACGCTGCTGCGCGCCATGCAAGGGCGGCGCAGTCTCTAGCGGGATCACTCCATTGGCTTTACCTGCCGGAAAATCCACAGGCTCACCATGCTTACGCCGATGGCCATCCAGCCGAGCCGCTCGAAATGGAGCAGTCGGCCACCGCTTCCCTCGATGACCACCCACCCGCCGATCGCGGTGGTGAGTCCTGATGCGAGGTCGCGGGCACATGCGACCAGACTCATGTAGGCGCCGCGCCGGTTCGATGGCACCGCCATCGAGATCGTCGCTTGTCCGGGAACAAATCGGCCGCTCGCAAAGGCGAAGAAAAACGCGGCCAGCACCAGCGTCTGCCACAGTGGCAGCTTCCCGCTCGACGTGAGCAGATGGATGACGGTGCAGGCGCCCAGCACGAGGATCGCATAGATCCGGAAGCGACCATGACGATCCGCCATTTTTCCGAAAAACGGACCGGTGAAAATCGTCACGAGCCCTCCTGTCAGATAGATCAGAAACAAGCTGGCTTCCGGCACCCCGACGTTTCCTACCAGAAAGGGCGAGAGGTAGGGAATGATGGTGAAATGACCGAAGACCATCGCCACCATCAGCACGAGACCGGTCCATGCGTTCCGGTTGCGGAGTAATTCGAGAAAGTCTCTGCCAGACCGAACCTTTTCTCCAGTGAGGTGGCCGCGGACGGGCGGAAGAATCCGGAAAAGCCCGACCCACACCACTGAGGCGACGCCAGTCACGACGAGGAACGGAGCCTCCCATTTCCACCACTGCGCGAGTTTCAAACCGAAGGGTATGCCCACCGCCGCGGACAGCGAGAACGCCGTCATGATGATGCCCATGCCTCGCGCCCGCCGCTCGGCCGGCACCACATCGGCGATGATCGCCATGATCGTCGCCCCAGCGACCCCGCCGAAGGCTCCGCAAACGGCGCGCGCGCACAGCAGCGTGTCCGCATTTTCCGAGAGTCCGCAGGCCAAGGTGGCGAGTGTAAATCCGCCATAACAGAATAACAGAAGCTTGCGGCGGTCGAAGCGGTCGGTGAAGGGAGCCGCCGCCAGCCCGACGATGCCCGCAGTGATGGTGAACGAGGAAATCAAGCCGCCGAACTGCCTCGGCGTGATGTCGAGCTCGCGCATGAGCTGCGGCCCGAGCGGCATCATAATCATGAAATCCATGATATGCGTGAACTGCACTGCGGCGAGAAGCAGCAACAGCCGCCGCTCTGATAGAGGAGGGCGGTCGGTGGCACCCGGTGGTTCTGCGGCTTTGCTCATGGCGGGGAGAATGATTTTTGCCAAAACCGCTGCAACAATCCGGCATGGATCGTGGCCTTAGGTAGTCCGCGCACCAGCCTGCCGCAATCCCATTCGACCGACAAACCTGTCCGGAATCGCCGCAATAGAACTTTTGAATTTAATCTTGTAATGACGAGAAAGATCGTAACGATGTTTCCCGTGACGAAGAACATCGTAGCGTTTTCCCGCGCACTCGCCGATCCGACCCGCTGGCGCATCGTTCGCCTCGTCATGGACGACGCGCTTTGCGTCTGCGAACTTGCGGGTATCCTTGAAATGCCGCAGTCCTCGATCTCCAGCCACGTGCAGATTATCCGTAAGGCCGGTTTGTTGGAGAGCGAGAAGTGCGAGAAATGGACCTATTTCCGCATCGAGCCTGGTTACCGCGAACTGGTCGGCACGCTGGAGGAATTCTTCGATTCGGACGAAGCCGTTGTAAAATCCGACGCCGCCCACGCTCACGCCCGCCGCGCTGCACGGGAGACCAGTTGTTGTCCCGGTCCTAAATCACTCAAATCATGATCCTGTCCCAACTGAAATCCCTGCTGGCGGATCACTCCGACCGCTTCTTCCGCATCGTCCTGCCCGATGGCGGCGCGGTACCCGTTTCCTTCCATGTCACCGAAGTCGGCCATGTTCGGAAAACATTCATCGACTGCGGCGGCATGCTCCGCGAGACGTCCGCCTGCCAGCTCCAGATCTGGGCGGGTGAAGACTACGACCACCGCATCGAAACCGGGAAAATGGCCGCCATTCTCGGGAAGGCGGAATCCTTGTTGCCCGACGAATCCATCCCCGTGGAAATCGAATACGAGGACCGCGTGATTTCCCAATACACCATCGCCAGCCATGAGTTGACGGACGTGGCCGTCGTCCTCCAGCTTGCCCACAAACATACCGAGTGCCTCGCTCCAGAGGTCTGCGGCCTGCCCGCAATCGGCGGCAAATCGACCTGCTGCGGACCTGGTTGCTGCTAACAATTCATCATGATGTATCCGCTGCTGACATCCTCTGTGAGCCCCAAGAGTGTGGTGGTGGGCGTGTCGATGGCGGGAATTTTCCATCAGATGCTAATCTATCTAGGCAGTCCCTTCACGACGGTCGTCGTGCTGTTATCGAAGTTACCGCCTTGATTGGGCTTATCCACGTGTCCTTCTGGTTAAAAAGCAAATTTACATATCCCATGAATCCACCCGCCATCCTCATCCTGTGCACTGGAAACAGTTGCCGTTCCCATCTTGCCGAGGGAGTCCTGCGCTCCGCGCTCACTCAAGATTTCCGCGTCGTCAGCGCCGGCTCAAAGCCCGCCGGCTACGTTCACCCCCTCGCAGTGCGGGCGATGTCGGAAATCGGCATCGACATCAGCGGCCACCGTTCGAAGCATCTCGATGAGTTTCTAGCAGACGAGGTCGAGACGGTCATCACCGTCTGCGGCAATGCCGATCAGGCATGTCCGGTGTTTCCCGGCCAGTTGAACCGTCATCATTGGGGTTTCGATGATCCCGCCCACGCCACGGGCACCGAGGAAGAGCAACTGGCTGTCTTCCGCCGTGTGCGGGATGAGATCGTCCGCGTTTTTCAAGCCTACGCCGCCGGGCTGTTGGATGCTCGAAAGTGAGTGAACCGCGTCCACAGGCGGTGGAGCTTTCCCTAAGCTTGGCATCGGGGCGGATGTGATGTAGATCCCCCCATGGAAACGCCGAATCCCTACGCCCCGCCGCCCATTCCCTCGACTCCGGCTAACGATGACATTTCCCGTCAGCTTGAGGGTATCCAGTATCCGGTGACGCTTTCGTTCAAGATTCTCGCTCTTGCCAGCCAGGCGACGGTTGTTGATGCCAACGGGCGGACGATTCTCCACACCAAGCAGAAGATGTTTAAATTCCGCGAGCATGTGGAAGTCTGGACGGATTCCTCCCAAAGCACGCGGCTTGCAGAAATCAAAGCGGACCGGGTCATCGACTGGTCGGCGCGCTACAGCTTCACCGATGCGCGGGGTGGGGCGATCGGCAGTGTCGGCCGCCGCGGTTGGCGGTCGATGTGGAAGGCGCACTACGAGACATTCAATCCCGGTGACAATTCGCCGGATTTTTCCATTCAGGAAGAAAACGTCTGGGTCAAGGTGGCGGACTCGTTTTTCAGCGAGATCCCGCTCATCGGCATGGCGAGCGGATACCTTTTCCACCCGAGCTATCTTGCCACTCGCTCGGGAACCACCCCGGCCATGCGCATGACCAAGCAGCCCGCATTCTGGGAAGGACGATTCCAAATCGAGAAACTCGGCGAACTGACCGCCCGCGAGGAACTCAATCTGTTTCTCTCCTTCATGATGCTCGTCATGTTGGAAAGGCAGCGTGGCTGAGTGAGTGGAAATACCCGACTTGGCGCTTGGAAACGCGGATGCCAGACGCTATTTCCAAGCCCATGCACGACGCCCGCATCGACGCTCTCGCCCGCCAGCTTGTCCGCTATTCCACCTCGCTGAAAAAAGGCGAAAAGGTCCTCATCGACCTTCATGAAGTGCCGGACTCCATCGGCCTCGCGCTCATCCGCGAGGTCCGTGCCAAGGGGGCGCTGCCATTCATCAGAGTCCACAAAACCCGCCTCACCCGCGAGATGATGAAGGGTGCGGAAGACGCCCAGTATCAGATCCTCGCCAAGCACCTGCTTGCCGAGATGAAGGACATGGACGCCTACATCGCCATCCGCGGCGGTGACAACATCGCCGAGAATTCAGACGTGCCCGCCGACCGCATGCGCCTGGCCATGAAACACATGCGCCCGGTGCTGGATCACCGGGTCACGAAGACCAAGTGGTGCGTTCTCCGCTGGCCTTCTCCCTCGATGGCCCAGCAAGCGGGCATGAGCACCGAGGCGTTTGAAAAATTCTACTTTGAAGCCTGCCTGCTCGACTACAAGGCGCTGCTGCCCGCCATGAACGCGCTCAAGAAGCTGATGGATAAAACCGACCGCGTCCACATCACGGGCCCTGGGACGGATCTGCATTTTTCGATCAAAGGCATCCACTCCATCATCTGCGGAGGAAACTATAACATCCCGGACGGCGAGGTCTTCACCTCCCCCGTGCGCGATTCCGTGGAAGGCCATATCTCCTACAACGCGCCCACGATCTATCAGGGGATTCCGTTCGACTCTATCCGCCTGGAGTTTTCCAAGGGAAAAATCGTCAAGGCTGAAGCCGGTTCCCGCACCAAGGAGCTCAACAAGATTCTCGATAGCGACGAGGGCGCACGCTACATCGGGGAGTTCGCGCTTGGCTTCCATCCGATCATCCGCGAGCCGATGCGTGACATCCTATTCGATGAAAAGATCGCCGGTTCGTTCCACTTCACTCCGGGGCAAGCTTATGAGAACGCGGACAACGGCAACCGCTCACAAGTCCACTGGGACATGGTGAATATCCAGCGCAAGGACTGGGGCGGCGGCGAGGTGTGGTTCGATGGCAAGCTGATCCGGAAAGACGGCGTGTTTCT
The DNA here is from genome assembly GCA_051648225.1 of Luteolibacter sp. Classification (GTDB taxonomy): domain Bacteria; phylum Verrucomicrobiota; class Verrucomicrobiia; order Verrucomicrobiales; family Akkermansiaceae; genus Luteolibacter. The sequence continues at coordinate 15,867 of JBOFET010000151.1, read as the reverse complement.
GGTCAAGGCGCTGGAGAAGCTGAATGGTTAGGGAAGGACAACCATCCCCTCGGCCTCGGCGAGCTTTCTTTGGTTCGCATCGAAGGTTAGGAACTGAGCCGCACCCAGATGGACGGCGGTGGCGACGTGCAGGATGTCCGCGAGGTGGTGGCCGCCGCTTTCGGTATATTTCGCGCTCAACTCCTCGGCGATGCGATGAACATCCGCCCAGTCTGGCGCGACCATTTCCAGGATGCTGTCGGCGAGGTCGGATTGAAGGGCGCGCAACATGGCCGCGCCTTCGGTTTTGGAAAATCCCTTGCTCCGGTCTTTCTCAAACAGGCGGGCTTGGAAACGAATGGACTGGCGAAACTCGAGCAGCAGGAGGGTGGAAACGGGCAATGGCTCCGACAGCTGTTTTTGATAAGCGACAGCCTGTGGCGACGTGTCTTGCTTGCGATAGAGTGAGCAGAGGAAAGAAGTGTCGGGATAAACATTCATCCGAGATCACCCTCTAGTTCTGCTTCCCGCATTGCCCGGACTTCATCTTCGGAGAACACTCGTTCGCCCCAGATTTTATCCAGTCTCGCCATGAAATCGACTTTTGGTTTCCCGGCCTTTGCCGACTTGGGTATCGCAGAGAGAAACCCGATTGGTTTTCCTCGTTTCTCGATCTGGATTTCCTCGCCCTCTCCGAGCCAGGTCTCGACTTTGGAGAAGTTGTTTCGGAGGTCGCGGACGGTCACGGTTCTCATGTGGACAGATTGTGTCCACATGAGGAATTTGTCAACGATGCGAAAAAACCAGCCAGGTTTCCCTGACTGGCTTCTTTGATTGATAGGCTTGGCGGTTGGAAACCGCCGCCACACGATTTACATCATGCCGCCCATTCCGCCCATGCCGCCGTGGTCGTGGCCACCGCCGCCGCCACCTGCTGCTTCTTTCGCAGGGAGGTCGGTGATGAGGCACTCGGTGGTGAGCAGGAGTCCGGAGATGGACGCTGCGTTTTGGAGCGCGGTGCGGGTGACCTTGGTTGGATCGACGACACCGGATGCGATGAGGTCTTCGAACTTGTCGGTCGCGACGTTGTAGCCTTCGCCACCTTTGCCTTTTTTCACTTGTTCGACGATCAGCGCTGCCTCGCGGCCTGCGTTGGCGACAAGCTGGCGAAGTGGGGACTCGACGGCGCGGGCAACGATGCCTGCTCCGGTTTTTTCGTCACCTGTGAGTCCGAGGTCGCCGATGGCGGCCTGGGCGCGGATGAGGGCAGTGCCACCGCCAGCAACGATGCCTTCTTCGACGGCCGCACGGGTCGCGTGGAGGGCGTCTTCGACGCGGGCTTTCTTTTCCTTCATCTCGGTTTCGGTGGCTGCACCGACGTTGATGACGGCGACGCCGCCTGCGAGCTTGGCAAGACGCTCTTGGAGCTTCTCGCGGTCGTAATCGCTGGTGGTGTCTTCGATCTGGCGGCGGATTTGATTCACGCGGCCAGTGATGCCTTCGGAGGTGCCGCCACCTTCAACGATGGTGGTGTTTTCCTTGGTGATGGTGATGCGCTTGGCTTCGCCGAGGTCGCTGAGTTCCACACCTTCGAGCTTGATGCCGAGGTCTTCGGTGATGACCCGGCCACCGGTGAGGATGGCGAGGTCTTCGAGCATGGCTTTGCGGCGATCGCCGAAACCAGGAGCCTTGACGGCAGCGATGTTGAGGATGCCGCGGAGCTTGTTGACGACGAGTGTCGCGAGGGCTTCACCTTCGACGTCTTCGGCGATGATGAGGAGCGGACGACCAGTTTTTGCAACCTTTTCAAGAAGCGGAAGCATGTCCTTGAGGGAGGAAATCTTCTTCTCGTTGATGAGGATGTAAGCACTTTCGAGGAAGGCTTCCATGGACTCGGGGTTGGTGACGAAATACGGGCTGAGGTAGCCCTTGTCGAACTGCATGCCTTCGACGACTTCGAGGGTGGTTTCGATGCCTTTGGCTTCTTCCACGGTGATCGTTCCGTCTTTGCCGACCTTGTCCATGGCTTCAGCGATGATGCCGCCGATTTCTTGGTCCGAGTTCGCGGAAATGGAAGCAACTTGGGCGATTTCCTTGGCGTCGGAGACGGGCTTGGAAAGCACTTTGAGTTGGGCGACGATCGCTTCGGTGGCCTTCATGATACCGCGTTGCAGCGAGATCGGGTTGGCACCAGCGGTGACGTTGCGGAGACCTTCTTTGTAGATGGCTTCGGCAAGTACGGTAGCAGTCGTAGTTCCGTCACCCGCGATGTCGGAAGTGCGGCTGGAGACCTCGCGGATCAGTTGGGCACCCATGTTTTCATAAGGGCATTCAAGCTCGATTTCCTTAGCAACCGAGACACCGTCTTTGGTGATGGTTGGGGAACCGAATTTCTTGTCGAGGATGACGTTGCGTCCTGCAGGTCCGAGCGTTGCCTTGACGGCGCGCGCGAGTTTTTCCACACCGCGCAAGAGGGCTTGGCGTGCGGCTTCGTCGAATTGGAGTTGTTTGGCCATAATTTTAGTTAGAAGTTATTTGTTATTGGTTATTTGTAAAAAGCGGTTGTTCGTGGAGGTGAAGTCTTAGGTCTTCCCTAATAACTTCTAACCCATAACGAATAACCTGTTGGCATTAGCCCACGATGCCGAGGATATCGGATTCGTTGAGGATGAGGACTTCTTGGCCGTCGAGTTTGACCTCGGTGCCGCCGTATTTGGAGATGAGGACCTTGTCGCCGACCTTGACGGTGAACTCGATGGCTTTGCCATTGTCGTCCTTGCCGCCGGTGCCGAGGCTGAGGACTTCAGCTTCTTGTGGCTTTTCCTTGGCGGTGTCTGGAAGGACGATGCCGCCGGCGCTGATGGCGTCGGCTTCGAGACGTTTGACGAGGACGCGCTGTCCGAGTGGTTTGATGTTAGCCATATTATTGTATGTGTTTGTTGTTTTTCTGTGAGAAGCCACGCCCGTTGGGGAGTGGAAAGTGGGAAAGAGATTCAAGACTGCAAGACGCAAGACTCAAGAGAAGAGGAAGATGGATGAATGGTCATTCGAGTGGCTAATGAGAGGCGGTGTCTGTTCTTGTGTCTTCAAGTCTTGCGTCTTGGGTCTCGCCGAGGGCGGCAAGCCATTCGTCGAGTTCTTGGTGAAGCTGAGTGCTGAGGAAATTTTGCCAGGTGGGGAAATCGCCCGTGTCGGCGGCTTCGAGGGCGGTGTAGTAAGGTTGGCGGAGATGGGGTGAAATGGAAATCGGCGGATAGCCAGCGGCGAGCAGGATGAAATTCATCGCGAGGCGGGCAGTGCGGCCATTGCCATCGGTGAAAGGGTGGATGGAGGCGATGCCGTGGTGGAGTCGCGCCGCGCGTTCGATCGGATCGGCAATGACGGAGAGGCTGGTGAAAAGCTCCGTCATGAGATCCGGGACTTTGACAGCATTTGGCGGGATGTGGTTCGAGCCGGAAATGCGGACAGCTCCAGAGCGGTAGGATCCTGCGTGGCTGTCTTCGACACGAGTAAGGACGATCTGATGGAGGTCGAGAAGATCGCGCTCGGTGAGTGATGAATCGGGTTGAGCCAGAGCTTTCACGCGATCCCAGGCGAGGGCGAGGTTGATGGCTTCCAGGTGATCTTTGAGCGGCTTGCCGGAAACGGTGACGCCTTTGGAAAGGACGAGTTCGGTTTCGCGAAGTGTGAGGGAGTTGCCCTCGATGGAGTTGGACTCATACACCATCCGCACATCCCACGCCGCCGCAAGGCTGGCAACCGACTCTGGAGAGAGCGGGCGCAGCGCAGCGAGGCGTTGGTGTTTGGTGGTGAGGGCGGTCATGGGGTAGCGACGTGGCGGCGGTTTCCAGCCGCCACGCCTTTTTGATTGAACTGGATTGAGTTGGGCTAGGCGGTTGGAAACCGCCGCCACGATCAATCCACGACTTCAGCATCGACGACTTTGCCCTTCGCCTGCTTCGGTTCTTTGGATTCGGATTCGGCGGGTTCTACGTCGGGCATTTCGGCTCCGCCTGCGCTGGCACCGGCTTTTTGGGCGGCTTCGGCGAGGGCTTGGAGGGAACCTTCTAGGTCACTGACGGCGCTGTTGATGGTGTCAACGTTGTCGCTGGAAATCGCGTCCTTCACGGCTTGGATCTTGCCGTTGAGGAGATCCTTGAGTTCGGCGGGGGCGTTGTCGCCGAGTTCAGCGAGTTGTTTTTCGACGTTGAAGACGAGGTTGTCGGCCTTGTTCTTGGCATCGACTTTTTCCACGCGCTTTTTGTCTTCTTCGGCGTGGGATTCGGCGTCGCGCTTGGCTTGCTCGATCTCGTCCTTGGAAAGCCCGGAAGAGCCTTGGATCGAAATTTTTTGCTCCTTGCCGGACTGCTTATCCTTGGCGGAAACGTGGAGGATTCCGTTCGCGTCGATGTCGAAGGTGACTTCGATTTGCGGCTCGCCGCGACGGGCGGGGTTGATGCCGTCTAGCTTGAAATTTCCGAGCAGTTTGTTGTCCGAGAACATCGGGCGCTCGCCTTGGCAGATGCGGATATCGACGGCGGGTTGGTTGTCGGAGGCGGTGGAGAAAATCTGGGATTTCTTGGCGGGGATGGTGGTGTTCCGCTCGATCATGGCGGTGGCGCGCGAGCCTTCCGTCTCGATGGAAAGCGTGAGCGGGGAAACATCGAGGAGCAGCACGTCCTTGACATCGCCACGGAGGACACCGCCTTGGATGGCCGCGCCGATGGCGACGACTTCGTCTGGGTTCACGCCTTGGTGAGGAGTCTGGCCAGCAAGCTCGCGGGCGATTTCGACGACTTTCGGCATCCGAGTCATGCCGCCGACGAGGACGAGCTCGTTAATTTGCGCGGCGGAAAGGCCTGCTTCCTTAAGGCAATCTTTGACTGGCTTCTTGGTCCGCTCGAAAAGCGAATCGGTGAGTTGCTCCAATTTCGAGCGCGTGAGGGTGAGCTGGATGTGCTTCGGCCCGGTGGCATCGGCGGTCACGAAGGGCAAGCTGATGTCGTAAGATTGGGTGGACGAGAGGGCGATTTTCGCTTTTTCCGCCTCTTCTTTGATCCGCTGGAGCGCGTCTGGCTGGCCGGAAAGGTCGATGCCTTGGTCCTTTTTGAACTCGCCGACGATCCAAGCGATCAGTGCGTTGTCCCAGTCGTCGCCGCCGAGCATGGTGTCGCCATCGGTGGCGAGGACTTCGAAGACGCCGTCACCGATTTCGAGGACGGAGATGTCGAAGGTGCCGCCGCCGAGGTCATAGACGGCGATTTTTTCATCGGATTTCTTGTCGAGGCCGTAAGCGAGGGCGGCGGCGGTCGGCTCGTTGATGATGCGGAGGACTTCTAGGCCGGCGATTTCGCCAGCGGCCTTGGTGGCGTTGCGCTGGGAGTCGTTGAAATAAGCGGGAACCGTGATGACGGCTTGGGTGATTTTTTCACCGAGCTTGGCTTCGGCGTCGGCCTTGAGCTTACCGAGGACCATCGCGGCGATTTCCTGCGGCGAGTAGGTTTTCTTTTCACCAGCGACTTCGACTTGGATGTGTGCGTCGCCATTTGCAGCGGCGACGATAGTGTAGGGCACGCGCTTGTCGGCGTCCTTCAGTTCGGCGAATTTGCGGCCGATGAAGCGTTTCGCGGAGAAAATCGTGTTTTGCGGGTTGGTGACGGCTTGGCGTTTCGCAGCTTGGCCGACGAGGCGCTCACCGTTTTTCGCGAAGGCGACGACGGATGGCGTGGTGCGGGCACCTTCTGAGTTTTCGAGGACGGTGGATTCACCGCCATCCATGACGGCCATACACGAGTTAGTGGTTCCGAGGTCGATTCCGAGAATTTTAGACATAAGTTGGTTTCCTTTCAGGGGTTGCCCGGGTGGGCGGGGATGAGTCAGGCTCCTTCGCAGGGTTCGTGCCGTGGGCGTTGAGAAAATTCTATTTCACTATCGATCAATGGTTTAGAGATTTAAATCGAAACGACTCCAGAGAAAAATCGACTGAATTCGCGACAAAATGTCGCGCTTCTTAGATGCCAGATTGACGCAGTAGGCAAATCGACGCGGTGTGGACTCAGGACTCAGGATCGGTGCCCGCCTCTTGGGTTTGGCGCGGTTGCCCGTATTTCATGCTGAATGGCAAGTGACGGGTGAACATTCTCACCGACGAATTCCGTTTGGATCTTGTGTGAACTTGGCAACCGCTTCTAAGGTCCGCCCCACTTCATGCGAGCCCAGCCGTTCAAATGGATTGCGCGCGGTGAACCGTTTGAAAAACAGACGAACGGTTCGTCGGGCTCATTCCCGCCGATCCTCGAGCACCTGATCCGTCAGCGCGGGCTCCCCGTCGGTGTGGATTTGGAGGGCTACCTCCGCCCGCGGCTGAAGGATTTGGCGGATCCGTTTCTCATCCCTGACATGAAAATCGCCGTCGAGCGCGTGCTGGCGGCCATCGACCGGAAGGAAAAAGTCTGTATTTACGGCGATTATGACGTGGATGGGGTGACCTCGATCACCCTGATGCGCCGCATCCTCATGGCTTACGGATTGACCCCGCGTTATTTCATCCCGCGTCGGGGGCCGGAGGGATATGGGTTGAGCACGGCCGCGCTGGCCCGCTGCATGGTGGAGGGGCCGAAGCCGGATTTGTTGATCACCGTGGATTGCGGGACGGTCTCGGTGAACGAGGTCGCTGCGCTGCGGGCGGACGGGATCGACGTGTTAATCGTGGACCACCATGAACCGGATCCCGGTGGGAAACCGGATTGCTGTGCGCTGGTGAACCCGAAATGCGGCACTGAATTCACCTACCTCTGCGCGGCAGGCGTCGTTTTCAAACTCGGCCACGCGCTCTTGAAGACCCGCCCGGTCGATCTGGATCTCAAGGAATTGATCGACTTGGTGGCGGTGGCGACCATTTCCGACATCGTGCCCATGGTCGGCGAAAATCGGCTGATGGTGCGCCACGGCTTGAAACACCTGCCCAGCACGCTCAATCCTGGCTTGCGGGCGCTTCAAGAGGTCACCGGCATGAACGGAGTCGCGACTTCGATGGACGTCGGATTCCGCATCGGCCCGCGCCTGAACGCGGCCGGGCGGATGGATGTGCCGGAAGATGCGCTGGCGACTCTCACGACCGACTGCCGCCGCCTCGCCCACGATCTCGCGCAAAAACTCGATGCCTATAACAAAGAGCGCCAGACGCACGAAGGCCTCATCCGCCGGGAAGCGGTGGAAATGCTCACGCGGGATTTCAATCCGGAGCGCGATCCGGTGATCGTGCTCGGCTCGCGCTCATGGCACCACGGCGTGGTCGGCATCGTCGCCTCGCGGCTGATGCGGCAGTATCACAAGCCGACCTTTGTCATCGCGATCGATGAGGACGGCGTGGGAAAAGGCTCGGGCCGGAGCATCGACGGAATTTCCCTCGTCGAGGCGATCCGTGCCTGCGAGGACGATCTCATCGCCGGTGGTGGCCATGCGATGGCGGCCGGACTCTCCATCCATGAGGACAAACTCGACGGATTCCGCGCTCGTTTCGCGGACTATGTTTTGAAAAACAGCAGCCCGGAGCAACGCTTGCCCAAGCTGATGTATGACGCGGAGATCAGCTTCGACCAGCTTTCCTTGGAGTTCCTCGCCAGCTACGACCTGCTGCAACCTTTCGGCAGCGGAAACCCGCAACCGGTTTTCATCTCCCGCGACATCGGCCTGAGTCGCTCGCCACTGCACATGAAGAACAACCACCTGCGCTTCATGCTACGGCAGGGCTATCACGAGCAGGACGCCGTCTTCTTCGGCGGCGGTGAGTACCCGCTGCCTGATCCACCGTGGGACATCGCATTCACCATTGATCGCAATAATTTCCGCGGGCGGACGACGCTGCAACTGATCATCCAGGACGTGCGTGCGACGGCAGCGGAATAGCCGGCATCGGGGAATTTTCTTTTCTAGCAGGCGGCCTCCCCTCATTTCAAGCTCATGACAACTGGCGTGGATTCCGAGAAGTTTCACCCTCAATACCGGGAGCTGCATGCGGAGCTCCTTGCCCGTCCGTTTCCGATGGTCTCGGGACAAGTGATCGTGTCGCACCGGGTGATTCATTTCCTACCGGGCGAAGAGGAATCGCACCGTGCTGGCGTGGCGGCGCTGGCCGGGCGGGAGGATGTGGCGGCGACGCCGGAAGAGCAGGGGTTCCAGCTCCTGCGTTGGAATGGCGCGGAAGTGCGGATCGAGCGGCACAAGGAGTTCACGACCTTCACCGTGTTCGCGCCGCAGACGGGTGCGCCGTTTTCCGGATCCGCCATCGATTTACTGCCGGAAGACTGGCTCGACGGTATCCCTGGCCGGATTCTAGCAGCAGTGGAAATCGCCAGTGAGTTGGTCGCTAGCAGCGACGCGGGCACCACCAAGACCATGGAGCGGGTGCTGGAAACATTCGGCCAGGAACAAGTCGTCGGCGGGTGGGTGGTCGAGCGGGTCGCTTCGGTGTGGAGCCACTTCCGCCCCGATGATCGCGGGGCCACCCGGTTTCTCATCCAAATTCACCGGCTCACCTCCGGGCGCTACGGGAGGCTTTTGCAACGGCTGGTGGAAATCGAAACCTATCGAATGGCGGCGATGCTGAGCTTGCCTCTCGCCCGCGAGCTTCTGCCGCAGATTGAGAAACTGGAGGTGCAGCATGCCGGTCTGCTGGAACGGGCCGACGGCGACGGGCAGTCGCTGCTAGAAAACCTAACTAACATCTCGCTCGCCACCGGGCGTCTCCAATCCCACTGTGGATCCCGCTTCGGATTGACCGAATCCTACGCCAGCATTCTCTCAGCGCGGGTGAAGGAACTCCACGAAGAACCCGTGCCAGGCTATCAGACGCTCAGCGAGTTTTTCGACCAGCGTCTGGTCCACTCTTGGCACACCTGCGAACGGGCGGAAGCCGGATTGAATGCGCTTTCCGAGCGCCTGCAATCGACCACCGGATCGCTGCGCGCACGGGCGGAAATCGGCATACAAAACCCCAACCACCAACTTCCAGCTACTGCGGACCACGAAACCGTCGCGCCGTTGCGCCTGCAGCGCCGCCTCGAAATTCTGTTGGTGGTGATCCTGACTTACTACTTCGCTGGCTTCCTGAAAATCGGGTTAGATGGCGTCATGGCATTCGGGCTTCGTTTCAACTCCTCGCTGGTGGTCACCTTGCTGTTGCCCGTGTTGGCGTACGGAGTGTGGAAATTGGTGAAATTCGCCGGTCCTCGCGATTGAGGCATCTGTGTTGCCTCACCTTGGTTGGACCAGCTCGGGGAGCTCGACTTGGACGCTTACGTCATCCCGCTTCAACGCTCCGTGGATGCCCACGCGGATCTTCGCGCCGGGACTCAGCAGTTCCGGTGGAGCGGTCCACCTAGCATCCCGGTTAAAATGGAATGTATTAATCCTAGATCCCGTGCCACCTGAATCAAACGAGGGAATTCCCGCCGACTCATTGCTTTCCGCAGGAAACATCAGAACCTTCAAATTCTGAACCTCACCAATCCGGCGTTCGATGATGGGCTTTTTAACCATTCCGCTCTCCCCTCGGATTTCGAATTGCAATTCTTTCCAGCCTTTTTGCAGCCCGGTGCCAGAAGAACTCGGAACGATTTTTCCCGCAGCCATCGGAAGGATACCGAATAGTTCAGCATCCGGAGATGGTTTAAAATCAACCGTTAGGCCATCCGCAGTGACGACGCCTTCCAGCACCAGGAAACCGTCGCGTGCCGAATGAGGATAACTATCAGAACGCGCAACCCGCAGATCGATCGCCATCCGTTTCGAATCTGCAGGAAGATAAGCGCCCCAATGACTCTTTTTCCGGATCGAATCACGCCTGACCGTCACGACATTTCCCCATTCATCCTCCGCTTGCAGTGCTGTTTCGTCGAAATAAACAGGTCCTTCTTTTAATCCTGGAACCGGCTTCCCCTTGTAGCGCAGATCCATGTCCAAGGCGGCGAACGGATGATCACCCGGCGTCCTGAACCGCTCCACTTGCCGCAAGGTCAGCGTGAAATCCCCGCCATGATGGACTATTGGAAACGCCGTAGCCGGAAGCATCGCCGCCGGAGCTTTTCTGAAATCTGGATTCGGCAGCGAAAACTCGGCCACTTGTCCGTCTGCTAGAATTGCCCTGAAATCCAAAGTTGGCAGATTTCTCTGCCACGCCGTCAGCGAGGCGATGTAGCGGCCCGGCCATGGCTCGTGATACAGCGAAGGCCCCATGAGATTGATCCATCCGCTTAGCGAATCCCGCTGTTGGATCAGCAGTTTCAATCCCGACTTGGCCATTTCGGCGCGCACCGATTCCACACGGTCATCCTTCAGGTTGAATGAATGAGGGGAACTACTCTTGCCGCCGATCCGCTTGTCTGGCCATACCATGTCATTGGGCGCGAGATAGTTTGGCAGCTGCATTTCTCTCCCGTCACTCTCCAACATCCGGAATTCCATCAACATCGCGGTTGGCGAATTGGAACTCAGCTTCAAGCGGATGATTTTGCCGTCTTCCGATTCGGAATCCACCTGAAGTCCTGCCCAAATCCCACTGCCTGATCCCTTGCTACTGCTGAAAAGCCGCAGGAAAAACCACTTTCGCGGGGAAATCTTCACCACCCGCTCACCCACGGACACTCCGAGGATTTCCAGCTTCGCTCCGTCTGGGAAAACCACCGTTTGGCGTGGCCCGGTCGGCGGCGGCTTCGGAGTGGTCAGCAGCTCGAGCTTCAGTGCCAACGCGAGCAATCCCATCAACAAGACAAGACCCGCCGCTGCGAGCAGAATCTTCCGCTTCAGAGAATTTGCCCAATTCATGAAGCAACCTTTCAGGCTCTCACAAATGGGCAAGCTCTCATCTCACGCCGGCGGCGCTTTCCAGATCAACCGCACCGCGTCGAGCCGGACGCGGGCGTTGGCGATGACGCTAGCCAGTTCAGTCTCACGATCTAGCAGCGCGGTGATTTCCTCCGGTTTGATGTGGTCGTTCACTTCCGCAAGATCACGCAGTCGGGCAATTTCCGCTGCCAGTTCGGTGTGCATCAGGGTGAGCGCTTCCTCAATGACAGCATGGCTCTTCGCAGTGCCTAGGGTTCGCGTCTGTTCGAGCATTTCTGGTAGAAATTTCCGCTTCACCGCTTCGTTCCTCATGAGGCTGGCGGGATCGCCTTTGCGCAGCACTGGCGTAGTGAAAGCGGTGCTCTCCGTGTGATCCGCTCCCTTGTGATCGACGACGATCCGCAGCGGCGTCTGTGGCAGGAAGCGCTCGACGTGCAGTCGCGCTGGTGCCACGCACTCGACGACGATCCACGACTCCAACAGAATGACTTTCTCCCCGGCGGAGTCCCACACGCCGAAGGTCGCGTTCCCCGCTTCCGATCCTAACATCAGATCGAGCGCACCGCGCACCATCGGGTGATCCCATGTGAGAAATGCCTCCTGCTCCCGTTCCAGCGCACGCTGGCGGTCGAGCGTCACCGTCATGCCATCGACGGGCAGCGAGGGAAACGCGTCGGATTTCAAATTGCCCGGCAGCAGGAAATAGCGGCGCTTGCCGAGTTCCTCGATGTGCAGTCCGGAGAACTCGAACAAGCGCATCAGGAAATCCTCAAAGCCCGGATTTTCATCCCACTCGCGGATTTTTTTTACCAGCCAAGCTGATCGTTCCGGCCGGTGTGAACTCCGTTCTAGCAGACGGTCCTGTCCGCGGGCGAGGCGCTCGGAAATCCGCTTCCGGCAGGCGTGGGTTTTCCCGATGAGTTCTTCGATTCCCTCGCGCTCGCCGATAGCCTCTTCCAGATCGAACCGCAGCTCGCGCTGGATCTCCGCCGCGCCCGGCGGGCTGGCGCGGAAAGCGTCGAGTCCTTCATCGAGCCAGCGCATCCGCGTTTCGTCGCCGGTATCTGGCAGATAAGGTACATGCACCTGGATCGTGCCCTTCTGTCCGATCCGGTCGAGCCGCCCGATCCGTTGTTCCAGCAGATCCACATCTTCTGGTAGATCGTAAAGCACGAGATGCCGGGCAAATTGAAAATTCCGGCCCTCGCTGCCGATTTCGGAACAGACGAGAATTTGCGCGCCGTCTTTTTCCGAGAAAAACGCCGCGTTCCGGTCGCGCTGAAGCAGCGTGAGATCCTCGTGAAACAACGCCCCCACCACGCCGGTCTCCGAGCGAATGTCTTCCAAGACCTCCTCCGCCAGCTCGCGGGTCTTCGTGATCACTAGAATTTTCTCCTCGCCCAGTTTCTCTAGCAGTTCGATCAACCACTTCACTTTTTCCTCCACCGCCACGATCTGCGGCTCACGCAGGAGAAATCCACCCAGCTTGGCCCGTGTGTTCCGGAACATCACCCGCCCGACACCGAAGCCATCGAGCAGATCGGAAATCAACCGTTCGCGGGCATCCGGTTTTCCAGCGAACAAATCCTTCACCCGCCGTTCCAATCGTTCACGTCCGGCCACAAATTTTTCCAGCCGCTCGTCCACCGTCGCTCCAGCCGCCAGCGCCTCGACCACATCCGCCACCTCCTCATAGTGCAGCGTCTCCTCGCGGTACTGTTGGAGATCCACATAACGATCCGGATCGAGCAATTGCAGCCGCGCGAAATGTCCCTCCGGCCCGAGCTGCTGCGGCGTCGCCGTTAGAAGCAGCAAGCCTTCCGTTGTTTCTGCCAGCCCGCGCACCAGCTCATACGCTGGTCCCGCCGCCTCCGGCGACCACTCGAGATGGTGCGCCTCGTCCACCACCAGCACATCCCAGCCCGCTTCCAGCACCTGAGCTGTGCGCTGCTCGTTTCCTGCTAGAAAATCGACGGCAGCGAGCACCCACTGGCTGTCCAGAAACGGATTGCACCCCGGATCCCCATACTCGATCGCCTCACAACGCTCTTCGTCGTAAAGGCTGAAGGAAAGCTGGAACCGCCGCAACAGCTCCACGAACCATTGATGAACTAACGGCTCTGGCACCAGGATCAACACCCGTTCGGCACGTCCAGTTAGAATCAAGCGATGCAAAATCAAACATGCCTCGATCGTTTTTCCCAACCCCACCTGGTCCGCTAACAAAACCCGCGGCCGCGGGCGGTTCGCCACTTCATCCGCGATGAAGAGCTGGTGCGGAATCAAATCCATTCGCGCTCCGGCCAGCCCGCGCACTGGCGAGCGGCGCATTTCCGCGCGTCGCCGGAGCGCTTCGCCGCGCAGATCGAAGTCTCCGTGATCGTCGAGTTTCCCGCCGAAGAGGCGTTCCTCCGGTTTGCTGAAGCTGATAGAGTCGGATAAATCCGATTCCCGCACCTCGCCTCCGTCGGTTTCATAAGTTCTCAGCCCGCGCTCTTCCCGCACCCGCTCCACGATCATTTCCGCCCCCGAGTGGACCTTGATCCGGTCGCCGGGCTGGAATCTCACCCGCCGCAGCGGCGCGGTGTCGGTGGCGTAGATCCGGGTCTCCCCGGCAGCGGGAAACGCGATTTCCACGCGCCCGTCGCCGCTTTGTCGAACCATGCCGAGGCCCAGTTCCGGCTCTCCATCGCTCACCCAGCGCTGGCCGCGCGTCCATGTATTTTCTGATCCAACTTGCTCCGACATTCTACCGCAGAGAATCCGGTTCCGCCCGGAAAGGAAAGCGCGGACTCGACATTTTCCTCCCCGCCGCCCGCGAGTTCCGGTCTTGCGCGAGCGCCCGGCGACCTTTACACGTCCGCCCGCATGGCCACGATCAACTCCAATTTCCTCAAGCTCAAAGCCGGTTACCTGTTCCCCGAAATCGCCCGCCGGGTGCGCGTTTACACCGAAGAAAATCCCGACAAAGCCGCCCGCATCATCCGCTGCGGCATCGGCGATGTGACCGAACCGCTGCCCGCCGCTGTGGTCAAGGCGATGCACGAAGGCGTCGATGAAATGGCCAGCCGCGAGACCTTCAAAGGTTACGGCCCCGAGCAGGGCTACGAATTCCTCCGCCAGGCAATCGTGGACAACCAGTTTGCCGACCTCGGCATCTCCGCCGACGAGGTCTTCATCTCGGACGGCTCCAAGTGCGACACCGGCAACATCCTCGATATCTTCGGCAAGGGAAACGTCATCGCCATCACCGATCCCGTCTATCCGGTGTATGTCGATACCAACGTCATGGCCGGCAACACTGGCGACGCGGATGAAAAAGGCGCTTATGCCGGACTGCTCTACCTGCCCTGCAACGCGGCTAACAACTTCGTCGCCGGCGTCCCGACCGCAAAGGCGGATTTGATCTATCTCTGTTTTCCTAACAACCCGACAGGAGCCGTCGCCACCCGCGCCCAGCTCGAAGCATGGGTGAACTACGCCAAGGCAAACGACGCGATCATCCTCTTCGACGCCGCCTACGAGGCCTTCATCCAGGATCCAGAAATCCCGCGCTCCATCTTTGAAATCGAAGGTGCGTGCGATTGCGCCATCGAGTTCCGCAGCTTTTCGAAAAACGGCGGCTTCACTGGCGTCCGCTGTGCCTACATCGTCATTCCGAAAACCGTTAGCGCCAAGTCCGACACCGGCGAACGCGTACCGCTCCATCAGCTCTGGTCGCGCCGCCACAGCACCAAGTTCAACGGTGCCAGCTATCCGGTCCAGAAAGCCGCCGCCGCCGTGTTTTCCCCCGAGGGAAAACAACAAGTCAGCGCCCTCATCGAGCACTACATGGGCAATGCCAAGCTCCTTCGCGAAGCTGCCGCTGCCGCCGGACTCGAAGTCTTCGGCGGCGTGAATGCGCCCTACGTCTGGGTCGGTTGCCCGGTGGGACTCACGTCCTGGGACATGTTCGACAAGATACTCGGTGAAGCCCAAGTCGTCATCACCCCCGGTTCCGGCTTCGGCTCGGCGGGCGAAGGCTACTTCCGCATCTCCGCCTTCAACTCGCGGGCGAATGTGGAGGAAGTGTGCCGCAGGTTGAAAGCGCTGGTGGCGTGACATGCCATCATTGTCATCGTTCATGCTGCGGGCAAACGACATCTCGACACACGCGATTTCTTGGTCTAACTTTCGACCGTGGAACGAATTGCTATCAAGAGGTCTCTGGAAACGGAAGGCATCCCGCCGCTCATCGAGGATCCGCAAGCTGCGCTCGAGATCTTCGAGGAGATTCTGAAACGCGGCATCCTGTTTTACCCCGAGGCAGATGAAACTTCACCAAGACATTCGCGAGTTTATCGAATTGTGTCTCTCTCGGAAAGTTGAGTTCCTGTTGGTGGGCGGCTATGCGCTTGCCTTTCACGGTGCCCCGCGTTTCACGGAAGACATCGACCTGATGGTGCTCGTATCACCCGAAAACGCCGACAAACTTTATGGTGTTCTCGCCGACTTCGGTTTCGGCGATGTTGGCATTACGCGGGATGATTTTCTTGAAGCCGGACAAGTCATCCAACTGGGTCGTGCACCTAACCGCATCGACATCCTTACAGGCATCAGCGGAGTCACCTGGCAGGATGCCTGGGCGTCCCGAACCCAGGTGCATTTGGACGGTATCGAAATTCAGGTGATCGGGAAACGGGAACTCATCCGGAACAAACAAGCGACGGGTCGTCCCCAAGATCTTGCCGACCTTGCGAGACTCCGGCAGGAGAAGCATTGATTTCTGCACATTTCATCGAACCCTATATCTTAAACTGACGCTCCCTGGCTCCGCCTTCGAGTCGCGGGCGAATTTGGAGGAAGTGTGCTTTAGGTTGAAAGCGCTGGTGGCGTGAAGAGTCACAAACAGCTGACCGGCAGGGCGGGGATCGGACCTGCCCTGGTGCTGAGGGGTCATATGGTGATGGTATTGCCCCGCCGATTGCGCTAGCCGCTTGAATCCGCCAGATAAAAGAAAAGTAGGTTGCTAATGCTTTTTTCTGGGTTTAGAGGCAGGACTAA
>JBOFET010000150.1:0-9339 GCA_051648225.1 Luteolibacter sp. | reverse complement strand
TGGGGAGTCACCTTCGAGTCCGGCCAAGTCCTCGCCGATCCCACCCTCGCGACCAAGCTCGGCGGAAACCGTCTCGGACTCGCCGTCCTCACCCTCGGCAAGGACTCCATGCCGCAGAAAGACGATGTCATCACCAAGGATCTCGGGTCAGTCACCCTCTTTCTACCCGGTGCTTACACCAAGACCGGCAGCGGCGGCGTGACCGCCACGACGCTGATCAAGTCCACCACCCAAGCCGGTTTCGTGGATGCCATGAAAGCCTCACAACTCGATCCGACGCTTGCCCGCACCCTCAAGTCGAACGGGACCGCCTACGACCTCGTCACCCATCTCACCGGCACCTTCAAGACTGCCTTCCCTGACGGAAAACCAAAAGCCGCCAGCGAAGAACCCAAGGCTCCCGATGCCAAAGAAGAACCCAAAGAGGAGCAAAAACCCGACTCCCTCAAGGACGGTATCGCCCCGGGCAATGTCTTCCTCATCGCCGATGTGGATGCCTTCTACGACCGCTTCGCCTACAACATCCAGAACTTCGGTGGCCAACAGTTAGCCACCCTCTCCAATGGCAATGCCACCTTGCTCTTCAACATTCTCGACCAAGCCGTCGGCTCCAAGCACCTGATCGGCTCCCGCTCCCGTGCCGCCGTCAGCCGCCCCTTCACCGTGATTCAGAAAATGGAAGCGGACTTCAACAAAACCGTGGGCGTGAAGATCGAAGAGTTCCAAGAAAAGCAAAAAGCCGCCCAACAGAAACTCAGCGAGCTCCAAGCGCAGAAAAGCCGCGGTTCCGACCTCACCCTCTCCCCCGCCCAGGAAGCGGAAATCAAAAAGCTCCGCCAGGAACAGGTCGAGTATGCCAAGCTCATCCGCGAGCAGGAGAAAGACCTCCGCCGCCAAAAAGACAAACTCGGCGGAAACATCACCCTGCTCAACGTTGCCGCCATGCCCGTTCTGGTCATCGCCATTGGAGTCGGTTTCTTCATCCAACGCCGCCGCAACACCCGCGCCCGCTGATTTCAAATCTCAAATTTCCAATCTCTAACTTCCTCCACCATGAATAAAAGCCAGGTCATCATCCTTTGGGTCATCGCCATCGCGCTCGGCGCGGCGGTGGCCATCGTGAAGCTCAACCAGAACCAAGCCGGTCAGAGCGCCACCCAGCGCGTCGCCGGACAAACCTTGTTTGAATCCTTCCCTGCCACCGAGGCATCCACCATTGCGATCCAAGGTGCCACCGGCACCGTCACCCTCGCTAAAAAAGACAACAAGTGGGGCATCCTCGAGCGCGACAGCTATCCGGCGAACATCAGTTTCGTGAATGACTTCATCCGCTCTCTCAGCGAGTTGAAAATCACCCTCGGCATGCAGGCCGGTCCATCCTTCGCACCCCGGTTCGGGATGGATGAAACCGCGTCCAAGGCGGAAGACCGAGGACTAACCGCCACTTTCAAGGACGCGTCCGGCAAGGAAATCGCCAAGGTATCGCTCGGCAAGACCATCGAGACCGGTGCCGCTCAGTCACCCATGGGCGGCAGCAATGCCGTGGGCCGCTACGTCCGCAACCATGCCGACGAATCCAGCTTCTACGCGGTGAGCGAAATGTTTCCTTCCGTGAGTGACGAGGCCAAGCGCTGGCTCGATTCCGGGTTCATCAATCCCGAGAAAATCAAATCCATCAGCCTCAGCCAGGTCGGCAAGACCGATGTCGCGTGGAAGCTCAGCCGCGAGGACGAGCAAGCGGAATTCAAACTCGAAGGTGCCACCGGAACGGAAGTCCTGGACACCACCGTGACCAGCCCGCTCAAGAACCTCTTCTCCTACGCCCGCTTCGAAGACGTCGTTCCCGCAGCGAGCGTCGCCGGGCGCTCGGACACCGCCGGCAAACGCACCGCCATCATCGACACCCTCGAAGGCTTCACCTACACGGTCCAAATCACACCTACTCAGCCCGCTTCCGAAAGTTTCCTCGTCACCGTGGATGTCGCCGCCACCCTGCCCAAGGAACGCAAAAAGGAAGAGGGCGAAAAACCCGAGGACGCCAAGACCAAGGACACCGCCTTCACCGACCGCCTTAAAGCGCTCAACGAAAAACTCACCCAGGAAAAGGCCCTCGCCGGCATCACCTTCGAGGTGGCGAAAAGCACCGTCGAGTCGCTCCTGAAAGAGCGGGACGCCCTCATCGTCAAAGCCACCCCACCGACCACCGACGCGCCTGCTCCGGGTGCCGCCATCGAGAGCCACCCCGGCGGCATGATTGCCCGCCCGCGCGCAGTTGCGACCTCGCCTCCCGTTGAGGCCGTCACTCCGCCCATTTCCGTGCCGCCTTCCGAAGAGTGACCCTAGCGGGCAGAACTCCCGCACTCCCACGGCGATGCACTCGGGCCGACCTTGCGGTTCGGGGGATGCGGGTTTACAAGCCACTGGTGGACACGATCCGTTATTATAACAGGCACACGGGCGCTTTGGAAACAGAGCAGGTGTATGGGGAGGGATTCCTGCGCTGGTCGTATGGAAATCCGCTGGGAGCGATCTCGCTGGAGGCGTTCGTAAAGCGCCCGTTTTTCTCGAAGTGGTATGGCCGGCGGATGGATACGCCGGAGTCGGCGGCGCGAGTGGCTCCGTTCATCAAAGACTATGGGCTGGATCCGGCGGATTTCGCAGATGCGGCGGATAGCTACCGGAGTTTCAACGAGTTTTTCTATCGCAAGCTGAAGCCGGCGGCACGACCGGTGGATGCCGATGAGGCGAGCGTGGTCTTCCCTGCCGACGGTCGCCATCTGGGATTCGAGCACGCTTCCTCGATCAGCGGGGTGTTCGTGAAGGGGCAGAAATTTGACCTCGCGGCGTTGCTCGGCGACCGCAGCCTGGCGGCGCGGTATGCCGACGGGGCATTGATCCTGTCGCGGCTGTGCCCGGTGGATTACCATCGGTTCCATTTCCCGGCAGCCGGGGTGCCCAGGGAATCGAGGTTGATCCAAGGGCCGTTATTCTCCGTGAACCCCATCGCGCTGCGCAAACGGCTCGGGTATCTATGGACGAACAAACGGACCATCACCCGGCTAGAGACCGAGCGGTTCGGCAATGTGCTGTGCTTGGAAATCGGTGCGACGTGTGTGGGAACCATCCGCCAGACATTCACCCCGGGAGTGGCGGCGGCGAAGGGGGCGGAGAAGGGATACTTCGCGTTCGGTGGGTCATCGACCCTCACGTTGTTCGAACCCGGGCGGGTAAGGCTGGAGGCGGATCTGGTGAAAAACTCCGCGAAACAGGTGGAACTCTACGCTCGAATCGGCAGCCGCATGGGGCGCTCCGCTTGACCTTTTCAGGAAAAACCGTTCATGTTCGCCGCCCTGCATGTCGAATCATCTGAAGAATCTTGAGTCCCACGCCCGGGAATCCCTAAAGCCTGCGGTGGAAGGACAGCTCTCGCAATCCGAGCAGATCGATCTCTACAAGCGCTTCCTCAAGCTCGAGGAGCACCGGATCCTCCAGTTCCACCGCGGCGGGGCCGGAGGCCTTGAAGTCGCTCGCGCCCGCGCGGAGCTAATCGACACGGTGCTGCGCACCATCCACGAGGCATCGATCAACGCGAACAAGGGACAGGCGCTACCGATCGCCTTGGTCGCGACCGGCGGCTACGGCCGGGGGACGCTCAATCCACGCTCGGACGTCGATCTGCTATTCCTCCTGCCGCGGGCGTCCACCAAGCTGCCGCCGCCGTTGCAGGAGTTCATCCAAAACCTGCTCTATCTGTTATGGGACGTGGGATTCAAGGTCGGTCACGCGTGCCGCTCGATTCACGAGTGCATCGAGCAGGCGAGAGCGGACCAGGAAAATAAAACCTCACTCATGGACGCGCGGCTCATCGCCGGAGACGCAAAGCTTTACGCACAGTTTCAGGAAAAATTCAGCAAGGAGTGCCTCAAAAAAGGGCAGGCGGCATTCTTCGACCTGCGCCGCCAAGACCTGCGGACGCGGCACGCGAAATACTCGCGCACGGTCTTCCTGCAAGAACCCAACGTGAAGGAAAGCTGCGGCGGGATGCGCGACTATCAGAACATCCAGTGGGTGGCGCTGGTGAAACGCGGCAGCCGGAACCTCAAGGATCTCGTGGAAGCCAAGCTGCTGACCAGCCCCGCCTGGCATGAGCTGGAACAAGCCTACGATTTCCTCCACCGCGTGCGCAACGAGCTGCACTACCATGCGGAAAAGGCCACCGACCAGCTCACCCTGCAGCTTCAGGGAGTGGTCGCCACCGCCTTCGACTACCCGCAGAAAAGCATCCTCCGCAAGACCGAGGCATTCATGCGGGACTACTACCGCCACACGCGGAACATCTATCAGCACACCGGTTCCTTGATGGAGAGCTTCCAGATCGAGGAGGAAATCCAGGCGGATAACAGCCTGCGCTCCTTCCTCACCTTCCGGCAGAAAAGCCGCGAGGAGTTCGACAGCTTCGTGGCGCGCGACGGGCGGATCTATCCGGCGAACCCGGATATCTTCAAGGACGACTCCGGACGCCTGATGCGGATGTTCCAGCATTGCCAAGTCCGCGGCCTGAGGCTGAGCCCGCCGATGCGCAAGCTGGTGAAAGAAAGCTGGGAGCTGATCGACCGGCCGTTTCGATACGCAAAGTCGAACCGTGAGACCTTCCAGGCCATCCTCGAGCGCAAGGGCGACGTGGCGGTCGCACTCCGCCAGATGCATCGCGTCGGATTCCTCTGGCACTATCTGCCAGAGTTCGGCGCGCTCGACTGCCTCGTCCAGCACGAGTTTTTCCACCGCTACACCGCGGACGAGCACACGCTCCGCTGCGTGGAGCAACTCGACCAACTCATCTCCGAGACCAACCCACGGCGGGAAATCTACCGGCAGTTGTTTCACAAAATCGAGGATGCCTACGCACTCTATCTGGCGATGATCCTGCACGACACCGGGCGCGCCGAGAATGTCCGCGAACACATCGACGGCTCCGCAATCCTCGCTTCGCGTCTCTGCAACCGCCTTCAAATCCGCGGAGCCCGGCGCACGCTGATCATGTTCCTCGTGGACAATCACCTGAGCTTCTGGCGCACCGCGACTGCAAGAAACCTCGATGATCCCGAGGTCATCGCCGAGTTCGCCGCCATCATGAAGACCACCTCGAACCTCGACGCACTGTTCCTCTTCACCTTCGCCGACTCCAACGCCACCTCACCCGACGGCTGGACCGGCTGGAAGGAAAGCCTGATGCTCCAGCTCCACACCGCCACGCGGAATTTCCTCGAGGGTGGCCGGGAAAAATACTCGCGCAAGATCGACGCCGACCGCAAGGCCCTGCGCGAGGAGGTGATCGGCATCATGCGCGAGGACTATCACCCGGACGTGAAGCGCCACTTCGAGCAAATGCCTGCCGCCGCCTTCAGCTACCGGCAGGCGGCACAAATCGTCACCCAAGTGCGCACGGTGCGCCATTTCCTCCAGCGCGAGGCTGACACGCCCGATCCAAACGCCTCGTGCATCAAATGGATCGACCAAGCGGAAAAAGGCTACACCGAACTCGTGCTCGCCACCCGCGACAAGCCACTGCTGTTGGAAAAAATCTGCTGCGCCTTCGCCTCCGAGCAAATCAACATCCTCTCGGCCGATCTGTTCACCCGGAAGGACGGCATCGTCGTCAACATCTTCCGGGTCTGCACCACGAACTTCGAGCCCGTCTCCGCCGCCTCCACTCGCAAGCGGTTTCTCGACACCTTCGAAGCCATCCTCGTGGCGGACAGCTACGACCCGGAGAAATACCTGCGCCGCAAAGTGAATTTCCTCAAACCCCGCTCCGACCACGGCATCACCGTGCCCGTCCGCGCCTACGTGAGCAATGAGACCCACCCGAACTGCACCACCGTGGAAATCCAGGGCCTCGACCGCATCGGGCTGCTCCACGACTTGTTCCACACCATCAACCAACACGGCCTGAACACCGCCCACGCCCGGATCTGCACCGACAAGGGCATGGCCATGGACACGCTTTACATCACCGGCCCGGATGGGAAAAAGGTCGTCGATCCGGTTCCGCTCAGGCAGATTGAAGCTCAGTTCACCACACTCGTCTCACGTCCGGAAACCCTCGACTGAGGCGAAGCCATTTCTCAAAAAATCAAAAGAATCCCGGATTTCGGCAAGATTCTTCTTGGCATTCCGCAGGGGATCTTCCAATTTCCGCGCCCGCCCGACTCCCGGGCAACCGCAAAAGACGACTCAATCTCATGTCCGTATCTCTCCGACTCAACCGCAAGGGCACCAAAGACCGCCCTTACTACAAAATCGTCGCCGTTGACAGCCGCAAGCGTCGCGACGGTCGCTTCATCGAGCAACTCGGCACTTACGACCCACTTCTCGAAGGCACCAACTTCACCATCGACCTCACGCTCGCCGACAAATGGCTCGCGGTCGGTGCTAAGCCTTCCGAAACCGTGAACAGCATGATCCGCAAAGCCCGCACCGCGGCGGCTGCCACTGCCTGATTCGCCGGACTCCTCATTTCCCCAAAAAACCGTGTCCCTGCAAAGGAACACGGTTTTTTGTTTCCTCCCATCATGCAGCCGGTCCCTTTCGAGCAATTCATGGCAGAGGCGCTCTACGATCCGCAGCGTGGCTACTACGCGCGACGGATCACCGGTGTCGGGCGGCGCGGAGACTTCACCACCGCGCCGATGCTTTCGGAAGCACCTGCGAAGGCGATCGCGGCGTGGGTCGTGAAGGCCTTCCGTGAAACCGGCTGCCGCGATCTCATCGAAATCGGCCCCGGCGAGGGAGCACTCGCCGCCGGAGTGCTCCGCCATCTCCCGTGGCACATCCGCTTGAGAACCCGGCTGCATCTGGTGGAAACCTCTGCGCCTCTCGCAGATCGACAACGCAAACTCCTCGGCAGACGCCCCAACTGGCACCACACCCCGCAGGAAGCGCTCGCCGCCTGCGGAGGAAACGCCGTCATCTATTCAAACGAGCTGGTCGATGCGTTTCCCGTCCGCCGGTTTCAGAAAACCACCCTCGGCTGGCAAGAACTCGCGGTTAGTTTTGATGAAAACAGCCAAGCGCACGAATCCCTACTCTCCCCTGCCCCGCTTCCGGATTCCTCCGGTTTTCTCGAATCCCATCCGCTCGGCCAGTGGATCGAAGTCCACGATTCTTACCATCGGTTTCTCCACAAGTGGCTGCCGCTGTGGAAATCCGGCCGCATGCTCACCATCGACTACGGCGCGACGGCGGAAACTCTCTATCACCGCCGCCCCCGCGGCAGCATCCGTGGCTACCTGCTCCAGCAACGAATCGAAGGCCCCGCCATCTATCAAAATCGTGGCCACCAGGATCTGACGGCAGACGTGAATTTCACCGATCTGCAGAACTGGAGCCAGCCGTTTGTGAGCGGGCAGAAGCTAACAACCTTCGCCGAGTTTCTCCAAAACTCGGACGACGCACCCGGACTGACAGATCCCCACGGCGCGGGCACGGCGTTTCTCGTGCTGGATCAGACCCGCTAGAGCGGCACTTCCTCGGTAAGTGCGTGGGCGGAACGGATCAGGTGTCGAAGCGCTGCTAGGTTCATTTCGTTGGATCGAGGCAGGACAGACCGGCGAAGGGCGAGCAGGACTTGATTTGCTCGCTGTCGTGGTTGGGGGCGGCGAGGTAGGTGAGGAAGTCCTGGAATCCCTGTGGTGAATTTTGCGCCGCATGAATCCGCTCCCGCCATTCCAACAAGGGCGCGGGATGAACCCTGCCGAGAGCCAGCCAGCGCTCGATGTTCTCGAGCGCAATGGAGAGGTCCGCAGGATGCTCTGCGATGTGGGCGGTGATGCGCTGCCAGCGGACGACACGATCCTCGCGGCGGAAGTGGTGATCGTCGGTGGTGGGATTTGAGGCTTTTTCCATGAGCAGGTTTTTCGGCCTCCACGAGGCGGACTCAAGCGACTGGCGGCGGAGCCGGCTCGGCACTGCCGGAGCTGCCCGCCGGGTAGAGGCGGGACTGGTCGAAAAGCAAGGGCCCCATCTTCGTGTCCCCCGTGAAGGCAAGCGCGGCGGTGAAGACCACCTTCATCAGCACCTCATTGAGCGTTGCGATGGCGGCGTCCTGACTGCCCCCAGCGGCGCTGGCAGTGGCAATTTTGTCACCGGCGGCCTGCTTCGCGGCCACCCAGCTCACTTTGAGGGCTTTGAATTCCGTTTCCATGGCCGGGTCATGCTTCTTGGCGGCGGCGATGATCACGTCCAGATTCGCATCCACCTTACCTTCATTCATATCCCGGTATTCGGTGACGCCGCTGGGGAAAAACTCGGTGTAAATCGCGCTCTTTTTACCAAAATTATCGGAAATGCGGCCACTGCGGCGGCTGATGAGTTCCTTGATTTCCTCCAGCAGCGTCACCTTCGCCTGCACGCCGGCCTTCCGTACAGCGATGGCCACCGCCTCGCTGGAAGTCGCACCTCCTGCGGCGGTCAGCGCGGCATCGAGCTGCGGCAGGATGATGTTGAAAACCCCGCTGGCATTGTTCGCCGCCAAGCGGTCCCGCAGATCGTCGGCGAAGGAAAGCTTGCGGTCCGGGATGATTTCCGGGTTCTTGAACCAGTTTTCGAAGAGGCGGTCGAGGTCGATCATCGGATGAGGGAGTTGGGAGTAGGGTGAATGGGAGGGATGCCGGGATGGTTGGCACTTGCCAATCGGACGCACCCTGCGGATTCCAAGAGTTTTGCCAATCTCATTTCCCAAAAAGTGCGGATGTCCCAAAGTCGCGGTCGGGTGGCACCCGGAAAAGTCCGGGTGGCACAAAGTCACGGCTGGGTGATACCCGGAAAAGTCCGGATGGCATAAAGTCGCGGCTGGGTGGCACCCAGAAAAGTCCGGATGACACGAAGTCGCGGCTGGGCGGCACCCGGAAAAGTCCGGGTGGCACAAACTGGCGACGGGCAAAGCTCGGGTATCTGGAGCGAACCAACTGGCCAGAGTGTCACCTGCCCAAGCTTGTCATGCGGAAGCAATCCATTTTACTAAAGCGGTGGATTACAGCTTGTTTCTCACCGGGGCGTGTCCGGAGGGCGATTGGCTGAACTAACCTAACTTTACCATGAACGCGATGAGACTGCTGTGGACCGATGTAAGATGGATAATCGCCACGGGGCTGATCGCCACAGGGCCGCTGGCTGCCGGAGCGGTGCCGCGGTTGATCGCGGATGTAAACAAGCCCCCGGAGGTGATCGGTGCAAATCCTTCCGAAATGGTGGCTGTGGGCGGGTGGGTGTTTTCACAAGTCAAGATCGGGTCCACGGACAGGAACTCTGGGTGACGGACGGCACCGAAGCTGGAACGAG
>JBOFET010000149.1:0-2365 GCA_051648225.1 Luteolibacter sp. | reverse complement strand
GGTCGTTTCCGAGTCCGAAGTGGTCGTTCCCGATCCAGAAGCGGTCGTTCCCGATCCCGAAGTGATCGTTCCCACTCCCAAAGCCGTCGTTCCCGATCCAGAGGTGGTCGTTCCCACTCCCGAAGCGGTCGTTCCCGATCCGGAAGTGGTCGGTCCCACTCCCGAAGTGGTTATTTCCGAGTCCGAAGTGGTCGTTCCAGCCTCCGAACCCGCTCCCGTCGCGAAGAAATCTCCAGTCCACGCCGAGCTTTTTTCCCTCGATTGATGGTTGTGATTCCATCCGGCAGCAAGCTGAGTGAATTAGAAAACTCATGAAATCGCTGTCAGGAATCGTGACCAATTCGGTAGCTTCCGTGAGAACTTCGGATGTTTCAGCTAGCGAGACGCACGATTGCGAGTTTTCAATTGGGGACGTTGAGGTAGTCTTTTCGTCCAGCCGGAGTTTGGATATTGCTGTTGGTGACATGGTAGTAGCGGCCGGAGGTTTCAAAGCCAACCGCATGACCGCATTTGCGATTCATGACCTGTCCACGAATGAGCGGAGGAATTCCGGCGTCATCAGCAATTTGTTTGTAGCGGTTTTTGTGACAGTTTTAGGATTGTTTGGCTTTGTCATCACGTCTGTGTTCCTCGCTCCATTTTCGTACGCGATCCTCGCTATGTCCGGGGTTTCCGCCTTTTACTTGTTGTATCGTTCTTCCGCATCTTTGGCAGCCTGCATACTGGTTTGGCATCGTCGCCGTCACTTGGCTCCAACCACACCATCAACTCATTGATGGTTCTTTGACTTTCCTTTCACTTGCGAGTCGGGAGACTCGCGGTCCGACCCAGATCACGCCCCGAGCTTCGGATCATAGTCCTTCGGCGCGCGGATGATTTTCTCGATGCCGTGCTTGGTCACGAGATTTCCCGCGCTGGAACGGCTCTTGATGCCGAACTCGGCGAAGTGCAGCGGGCGGATGAGGTTTTTCATGCGCAGGCCGGATTTCAAATGGACTAACAACATCTGCGCGGCGCTTTCCTCGTTGGTCTTGTGGAAGGCGAAGTAGAGGATGCGGCTGTGCGGCGTGCCCTTGGTGAGGTCGTATTCCTTGTCGCGGGTGATGCCGCCGACGGTGAAGCGCTTGGCGAGGATGGGGCCGTCGCGGCCGTCTCGATAGATCATCGAGTAGATGAGATCCTCATCCTTGCGGAAAATGGCAACTCGCAGCGGTTTCTGACCGACGAAAACTTTGTCCGCGACTTTCACGACGCGCATCTTGCCGTCTTGGGTGAAGGCGATGATGTCGTCGATGGTGGAGCATTTTTCAATCGGCTCGCCGTCCTTCTTCAGCCCGTATCCGGCGAAACCGTTCTTGGCATCCAGATAGAGGGTCTCGGTGGCGGCGACCACTTGCATGCGGTCCACGCGCTCGAAGGAGGCGATCTCGGTGCGGCGCTCGCGGTCTTTGCCGTATTTTTTCGCGAGCTCCTCGTACCAGCGGATGGTGTATTTCGTGAGGTTGCGGAGGTTTTTCTCGGTCTCTTCAATGGATTTTTCCAGCCCGCGGATTTCTTCGTCGGCCTTGAAGGCGTCGAACTTGGAAATGCGCTTGATCTTGATTTCCGTTAGCCGGACGAGGTCGTCCTCGGTGACTTCACGCTTGAGGAGCTTCTTGAACGGCTTGAGTCCGTCGTCGATGGCCTTGAGAACGGCTTCCCAGGTTTCGCATTCTTCGATGTCGCGGTAGATGCGGTTTTCGATGAAAATTTTCTCTAACGAGCTGAAGTGCCATTTTTCGGCAAGCTCGCCGAGTTTGATTTCGAGTTCCTGCTGGAGCAGATCCCGCGTGTGGTGCGTGGTGCGGCGGAGGATGTCCGAGACGCCCATGAAGACGGGCTTGCCGTCGTAAATGACGCAGGCGTTCGGCGAAATGGTGAGCTCGCAATCGGTGAAGGCGTAGAGCGCGTCGCGGGTCTGCTCGGCATCGGCACCGGCGGGGAGATAGACGAGGATGTCGGCGTTCGCGGCGGTGTTGTCTTCGATTTTCTGGATCTTGATTTTCCCCTTGTCGGCGGCGGCGACGACGGACTCCATCAGCCCGCCGGTGGTGGTGCCGAAGGGGATTTCCGTGATGCGGAGGTAACCTTTTTTCTCGGTGGAAATGCGGGCGCGGACGCGGACTTTTCCACCGCGCAGACCGTCGCGGTAGTCGGCGGCGTCCATGATCCCGGCGGTGGGGAAATCGGGGACCAATGAGAATGGCTGATCACGGAGCACGGCGATGGCGGCCTCGATGAGTTCATGGAAATTGTGCGGCAGGATCTTGCACGCGAGGCCGACGGCGATGCCCTCGACGCCCTGAGCTAACAAGAGCGGGAATTT
>JBOFET010000148.1:0-4883 GCA_051648225.1 Luteolibacter sp. | reverse complement strand
GGACATCCTCGAGCTGCGGAATCTGGTGGCCGTCGCGGGCCTCATCGTCGAGTGTGCCACCCGCCGCAAGGAGTCGCGCGGGTTGCACTACACGCTGGATCATCCGGACACTGTGGAACGGCTCCGGTCGGACACGGTGGTGCGGAAATTCTAGCCTGCATGCGCGGGGGCAGTGAGCACCCCCATCCGTATGGACCGCGCCAAAGAAAATGCGCGCGTTGGATATCCCCCCGGATCTCTCAACGCGCGCTTTTTTCTCAGCCCATCGCTTAGGCCACGTTCGGTTGACTTCCCCCCGGAGATCAATTCGAAGCTGGCGGCCCGGCTTTTATCGGCTGGAGTTTTGAAGAGGCTGACCTCGCTCAGAACGAGTTCAAATTACCTAGAATTCAGCATAAACGAAGTAATTTGTGGTCTCATTTCCGGCCAAGTGGTCCCAAAATCGGCCATAGCGGCGGAATGGGTGGTTGTTTTGAGAAAACTTCTGCGTTTAGGCTGCTCCATGCGCTGGCTGATGATTTGGCTGATTTTCCAGATGGTGGTGCGGGCGGATGTGCCGGTGCTGGATTTTGCGCCCGTGAAGTTGCGGTTGGAGAAACCGACGACTGCGAACGGTCGGAATTTTTGGATGACTCCGCAGTTCCGGATCGATGCCGAAAGTGGGATCGATATGGAGGCGGTGGAGAAAGTCGCGGTGATCGCGGAATCGACGTTCGCGGCATTGCGTGCCTATCCACTGCCTTTGTTCGCACCGCCGGTGAAACATCAACCACGGATTTCACTCTATCAGGATTCGAAAGCTTATGAAGACGCTGGAGCGGCAAAGGGCAGCGCGGGATTTTACAGCGGTGTGGGCGAGGCGCGGGTTTTGATCCGGGCGGATTATTTCCTGCAAGCAGTGGTGGTGGAGAAAGGCCGTGACACGCCGACCATGGATGAGGATTTGATCGTCCACGAGCTGGTTCACATGGGCATGCACCGGAAGCTTGCCGGGCTGCCACAGTGGTTTGTCGATGGCATCGCGGAATACTTCGGCAGCGCGCATGCGGGAGGTGGGCGGTTTTCGTTTTCCCGGATGGATCAAGCGGTTCGCGATCATTTGCGAGTGAAGCTCGTTGCGCGCGGGTCGGAGTTGCGGCTGCTACCGGTGGCTTCAATCGCTACACTTGATGACAAGGAGTGGCTGGCGTTCATGAAATCCCTGCCGCCGGAGGAACGCTATCTCGCTTATGCCACGGCTCTGCTTCTCACCCACTATCACCTGCACGGCGGAGCGGAGCGTTTGGAGCGGATCCGGGAAGGGTTGACCCATGCCGAGCGCCAAAGAAAACCTCCTGGGTTCCTGACTCTGGACGATGCTCCGGCCATCGAGGCCGCCCTTTTCCGATTCTGGCGGAACAAGGGACTGGAGCTGAGTTTCGCCGCTGCCTCGCCGTGACGGCACAAAAAAGCGCGCGTTGGATATCCCCCCGGATCTCTCAACGCGCGCTTTTTTCTCAGCCTGTCGCTTGGGCCATGTTCGGTTGACTTCCCCCCGGAGATCAATTCGAGACTGGCGGCCCGGCTTTTACCGGCTGGAGTTTTGAAGAGGCAGACCTCGCTCAGAACGAATTCAAATTACCTAGAATTCAGCATAAACGAAGTAATTTGTGGTCTCATTTCCGGCCAAGTGGTCCCAAAACCGGCCATAGTGGTCGAATACGTCGGTCGTTCATGAAATCGGTAGGAGCAAAATGGGCTGGAGTGGCACTCCTTGGGCGGTGATGATTCCGAAAAGCCGCTGTGTCCGACCTTTTCACCACTCCCGCCGCGCTGGCAGACAAGCCGAATCCTGCGGAGCCGCTTGCCGCGAGGATGCGACCGCGGTCGCTCGATGAAGTCGCCGGGCAACAGCATATTCTGGCTCCGGGGAAATTGCTGCGAAGGGCGATCGAGTCGGACCGGTTCACTTCGCTGATTTTCTACGGGCCACCAGGCACGGGGAAAACGACGCTCGCCAGCGTCATCGCGCGGACGACCGGTTCGCGGTTTGAATCGCTTAACGGAGTGGAGTCGAACGTGGCGGAGATCCGCGCGAAGATCGACCAAGCGCGCACTTGGCGGGATCTGCGGGGAGAAACGACGATTTTGTTCATCGACGAGATCCACCGTTTCAACAAGGCGCAGCAGGATGTGCTGCTGCCGCACATCGAGCGTGGCGTGGTCCGGTTCATCGGGGCGACGACTCACAACCCGTATTTCCATGTGAACTCGCCGCTGGTCTCGCGCTCACAGATTTTCCAACTCGAGCCGGTGCCGGTGGAGGACATCACCGGTGTCCTCGAGCGCGCCCTGGCAGACGACGGGCGCGGGCTAGGCAGCTATCAGGTCGTGGCAGACCCCGAAGCACTCCGCCATCTTTCCGAGAAGTCCGACGGTGATGTGAGAAAGGCACTCAGCGCCCTGGAGCTTGCTGTTCTAACCACTCCGGACGAGGGCGGCCGCGTGCACCTGACGCTGGCGGTGGCGGAAGAATCCATCCAGCGCAAGGCGGTGGTCTATGACGCCCATGGCGACGCCCATCACGATACGATTTCCGCCTTCATCAAGTCCATCCGTGGGAGTGACCCGGATGCGGCGCTCTACTGGCTGGCGAAAATGCTGCATGCCGGAGAGGACCCGCGCTTTATCTCGCGGCGGCTGGTGATTTCCGCTTCCGAGGACATCGGGCTGGCGGATTCCAACGCGCTGCGGGTGGCACTCGACGCGCATGGGGCGTTCGAATTCATCGGCATGCCCGAGGGCCGGATTCCGCTCGCACACGCGACGGTCTATCTGGCGACCGCGCCGAAATCCAACACCACCTACGCCGCGCTCGGAAGGGCGATGGAAGACGTGGAAAACGGCAGGACGCTTGCCGTGCCAGTGCACTTGCGGACCGGCACTCGGAAAAAACTGGCCACGGCTTCCGGCGAGCCGGAGGCGGCGACGCGGTATCTCTACGCGCACGATTTCGAGGGAGCCTACGTGCCACAGGCCTATCTGCCAGAGGGGAAAATTTACTATCAGCCGGGAGACCAGGGCATGGAGAAACGCATCAAAGAGCGTCTCGACTACTGGCGGAGCATGATGAAAAACAGTTAGTACCTACTTGGGGATCGCCCCTGCGGAGCGCTTCGGTAACATGTAGGGGAGGATTTTTTCGTAGGTTCCCTTCAGCTCGGGATTCTGCTTTGCGCCGACTTCCGCCGCATAGGGGAAAACGACCACGATTTGGAGGAGCAGGCCGCCGGCAAACAGAAACACCAAGGAGATGATGCGGAAGGGATTCAGTGGTGCGGCAGTCACTTGGTGGCCGCCGGTATGGTCCCAGAGAGTCGTGCCGAGGCGCCGTGCGGTGAAGACACTGAGTGCCTGACAGAAAATGGCGAGGATGCTCCAACCGAAGCCGACACCGGTGAACATCACTCGCAGCGAGCGGCGGATGGCTTCTCCCAGATCGAGCAGTGAGTCGTTTTTGTTCGTGACCCGCAGTCCTAGCAGCCACTTCCCGGGTGTGGTCGCATACTTGTGGATGAGCAGGGCTTCGAGAGCGAACCAAGGCACGTAACGGACGAACATCACCCAGGGGTTGAGCAAAGTACCCTCAATGTTCTGCCCCACCGCCCACAAGCCTAACCACCAGAACCCGGAGTAAAGCGTGAGATCGAGCCAACGGGCCCAGAACCTGCGGATGTAGAAGGTCTCCTGCCGTGCGGCGTTTTGTCCGGGCTTGGCTTCCGGCTCGATGGCCAGTGGCAGCGGAGGAGGTTCCTTCACCTCGAACTCGCGCGAGAAGATATTAATTTCCTTCAGCGGTTTCCAGGCGTCGAGTCCCTCGTGCCATGCCAGGGTGCTGGCGGGCAACTCGCCGGATTCGATCTTTTTACGGATTTCAAAATCATGGAGAGGTCCTGCCTTTTCTCCGTCGCGAATGATCCAGATGTCCATGGGTTAGAGATTGCGGAGGGATTTGGCGGCGTCGCTGCGGGCGGCGAAATAGGCGGGCACCAGCGCGGCAAGCGAGCAGAGCACGAAGGCCATCAGGGCGAAGATCGCCTGCTCGAGCGGGTCGTTGTAGGCCGGGAGAATGTCGAAGCCGGTGAACGAGGAGGAAAACGGATCGAAGTTGAGCGACCGGAAGAGCGCCTGGATCGAGCCGCGGAAATGGATAACCAGGCGGCCGAGCCCGACACCAAGGATGGCTCCAAGCGTGCCAAGGATCATGCCCTGATAGAGAAACACGCGGACGATCTGGCCGGGCGTCGCGCCGAGCGCTTTCATCACGCCGATTTCCCGCCGCTTCTGGATCGTGACGGTGAACATGACCGCCATCATCGAGAAGGCAGAGATGAGAATGATGAAAGAGAGCATGAAATACATCATGCCACGCTGCTGCTCGATGAGGGCGAAAAACGCCTGATATTGCTGGCCCCAGGTGACGAGTGACCAGTCGAGACCCAGCGTCTTCCGGGCGGCCGTGGCGAAGATCTCGGCGTTGTAGGGGTTTTCGAGGCGCAGGGCGATTCCCTGCACCGAGTCACCCAAGCCGGCGAGGTCTTGGGCAAGCGGCAGCGGGGTGAAAATGTCCGGCGTCACCGCCATTTGCGATGCCTGATAGACTCCGACGACCTTGGCCTCCTTCGGCAGGACGACGCTCTTGAGGTTCTTCAAGGTCTTGGCGTCCATGCTCTCCATGTCGGTCGCATTGAGAGCGGCTACGGATTTTTCGATCTCGACCTTGGCCTCAGTCGTGAAGCGGAAAAGCCCGCTGGCATCGTCTTTTTCAGAGCTGTCCATGGCGATCAGAATGGACTCCAACAAGGTCCGCTCGGGAGTGCGAATGTCTTCGGCGAGGATGCCAT